>JBGVAT010000018.1:0-2156 GCA_045224895.1 Fibrobacter sp. | reverse complement strand
GGAGATGCGGACAATAATTTAGATAGGTTGTTTGTCCAAATATAGTTTCCGGTAATCCATTGGACTCATTCCATTGAGTCTGACCTTTATCCGTTTCGTGCAAAACCATTCCAAATATTTTTCAAGCTCAACTATGAACTCTTCCTTGTCAACTTTTCCCCAGTTCCTGCTGTAGAAAAACTCGTTCTTGAGTATACCGAAAAAGCCTTCACACGCGGCGTTGTCGGGCGTGTAGCCCTTTCTTGACATGGATCGTGTCAAGCCATACTTTTTCATTCTCTCGATCCATCCGGGCCACCTGTAATGACTTCCTCTGTCCGTATGGATTATCGGGGTTTCACCCTCATGGAGTGTCGCAACGGCCTTATCCAGCATCTCGTCGACAAGGGTCGCATCAGGTGACTCTCCGATTGTCCAACATACTGGCGCTCCGTCGAAGCAGTCGATAATCGGTGATAGGTACACTTTGCCGTCGTGTAGAGGAAATTCCGTTATGTCCGTCAGCCATTTTTGATTGGGTGCATCGGCGTGAAAATTGCGATTGAGAATATTGGGAACGGCGGGTGTGATCTCGCCTTTATACGAACTATATTTCAGTTTCTTGGGTTTGTAGACGATGAGGTTGCCGAGTTTCATTGCGCGTCTGACAACCTTCTCGGAAACTTTCTTTCCGGTCTTTGAAAGTTCGCTGTGGATTCTTCTGTAGCCGTAAGTTTTGTTGGACTCGTCGAATATTGGGACAAGTTCTTTTAGCAACTGAAGGTCCTTATTGTTCCGGTCATTCAGGTGCTTTACGTTGTAGTAATAGACGCTTCGGGACATTCCCAATGCAAGTAGGATATCCCTTAATTTGTAGCGGTTGCGTAAGGCGTTGACAAGCTGTGTTTTTTCCCTGTTGCGAAGGGCAGACAAGTCAACGCCTGGGTCTTTTTTTATTATGTTCAGCGTCTCCTTCAATATGTCAACTTCTAGCTGGAGTCTTCGGATTTTCTCGTTCAGCGCCTTCGCGTCTTCGGAAGAAAGATCCTTTTCCTTCTCCAGTTTCCGCTTCGTTGGTCTTGGTTTGTTCTGCAGTCCCATAAGTCCATATTTTTTATAGTCCTGATACCAATAATAGATACTTGCGTACGTATATCCAATATCTTTGGCGACAGAAATCATAGGTTCTCCCATTTCGTAGCATCTGCGGATGGCCTCTAGCTTAACATTGAAAGGAGCGTGTGGCGGATGTTCTGGAGTGTTTATAATCCTATGGTGTTTTCTTTCCTGATGCGGTTGGCCTTCCTTTTTTATCCACTTGTACAACTGTTTTGTCGATGGATATCCGAGTTTTCGAACGACCTTTGTTGCCGACTTTAAATCATGAAATGTTTCCAAAGCCTTGGCGATTTGATCTTCGGTAAAATGCATGATGCGTCCTCTAGTTGTGTCCAACTATTCGTCCGCATCCCCTTGTGGTTATTTCAAATCTAAAAATTGGAACATCCTATTTTTTTACCCCCTTAGAGGAATTTGCGAAAGAAAATATACGTTACCTAGGATCTAGAATAAAATCTATCCCTTCGAGTCTTGCTAATTTAGCTGCAGGAACAAAGTCACTGTCTCCAGAAATGAGTACGATTTGATCAACAAGTTTTTTGTATGAGAGCGATGCAATATCAAGACCGATTTTCATATCGACACCTTTTTGAATCATAGAAAGAGAAAAATCTTTTGCCTGCACATTATCAATGCTTAAGGTATGGTTGAAGATTTTCTTGGTTGCGTCATTACTTAGTGTAAAAACAGCAGCGTCAGATGCGAAAAAGCCTAATCTTAACGCCAGTTTTCTTTTGCCCTTGAGTTCATTGAGGAAATCGTTCATCCATGTGTAAGTCGGCTGCTTTTTGAAATTGATTGTTTTTTGGGTCAATGGGTGGAAAACATTTTTTTCTACGGGTGGACAGTCGTAATAAAATATACGATACAAGTCGGAATAGTGGTATTGGCGGTTTCCTGAATCGTCTTTTGTATAGGAATCCACCTGTATAAGATGTCGTTTGCAATATGAGACTAGCTATTGTGCTCGTTCGGCGGCACTTTTGTCTCCAAAGTGACGCTTTGCCATTTTGCGATAGAAACCACCATCTACTAAAATTGCCGTTTTCATTTTGAAC
>JBGVAT010000017.1:0-4559 GCA_045224895.1 Fibrobacter sp. | reverse complement strand
TCTAAGAGCGGCGGACCGGGATCGAACCGGCAACCATTAGCTTGGAAGGCTAAGGCTCTACCATTGAGCTACCGCCGCGAGCAAGACAATTATACAAAAATATGACGATTTTTAAAGGGGTTGCAAAAAAAGTTGTTGGAAAAATATGAAAAAAATTCTAAATTTAGGCTCACAATAACAAAAACAATCATACCGAGGTAGCATACTTGTTCCCTAATCCGCGCGATCGTCGCATGCCCAACCGTCCCAGCGATGGGACTCGTACCAACGAAGATATCCATATCTCTCCGATTCGTCTCGTGAAAGAAGATGGCGAAGCTATCATCATCGAGACGAGCAAGGCATTGCAGATGGCGAAGGACGCCGGACTGGACCTTGTGGAAGTCTCCCCGAATGCTAAGCCGCCTGTCTGCCGCATCATCAACTACGGCAAGTACAAGTTCGAACAACTGAAGAAGGCTAAGGCCGCAAAGGCCAAGCAGCACGTGGTGAAGCTCAAGGAAATCAAGATGCACCCGAAGACTGCCGAAAACGACTACCAGTACCGCATCAAGCAGGCTGGCGAGTTCTTGCAGGACGGTATGAAGGTAAAGCTTATCATGCAGTTCCGTGGACGCGAAATGGCGCACATGGACTACGGCAAGCGCCTTATGGAACGTGCCAAGGAAGACTTGGCTCCGTTTGGCGATTTGGAAATGGATTCGCGGGTGGAAGGCAACACAATGCTCTCTATCTACGGTCCGAAACGTGGTGCCGGTAAGAAACAAGACCAGGCACCGAAGCCCGTAACCGAGCCAAAGGCAGCAGGTGAGGCTTAACTTTAAACCCAAGAGGTAAAAATGCCTAAAATGAAAACTCACAGCGGTGCTAAGAAGCGCTTCCGCGTGACTGGTTCCGGCCATGTCAAGTTCAAGCGCGCTGGTATGCGCCACATTCAAGCCAAGATGACCACTAAGCGTAAGCGTAACCTTCGCAAGGGCGCTCTCGTTAAGAAAGTCGATACCTATCACGTCAAGCGTCTGCTTGTAGTAGCATAAGGAGTGTAAGAATGCCACGCGCAAAAACTAGAGTTCCTTCCCGCGAACGCCGCAAAAAAATCCTCAAGGCCGCCAAGGGTTACTATGGCCGCCGCAAGTCGAACCTTCGCCTTGCTATTGACGCCGTTGCCCACGCTGGTCAGTATGCCTATGCACACCGCCGCGACAAGAAGGGTGATTTCCGCTCTCTGTGGATCACTCGCTTGAACGCTGCTGTTCGTGAATTCGGCATCAGCTATAGCCAGTTCATTTACAAGCTTTCCAAGGCTAACATCAACATGAACCGCAAGGTTCTCGCTGACTTGGCCGTCGCCGATCCGGCAGCTTTTGCCAAGGTCGTCGAAATCGTGAAGGCTGCTTAAGTTCTGACTTAGCGAAAACGCGAGAAATTGTGCCCCGCCCGAAAAGGCGGGGCACTTTTTGTTTTGCAAAAAGGCGACCCCGGAATACTTCGACTCCGCTCAGTACAGGCTCCGCCCGGGGTGACTGGTCTAGAACGGGTCGTTTTTAGAATAAGTCGACGTCGAGGACGGTCTTCTTTTTGCTCTTGGGTTCGACGACGGCGATGGAGTATTTTGCCGTGGTGAACAGGTTGTTTATGGTTGCGAGGACTTCGTCTTCAGTGATGGCGCGGATCTTCTTCTCGACATCGTCCATCGTGTGGAATTCTCCGAGGTGGAGCGTCTGTTCTGCCATGCGGATGAGACGCTTTTCGGGGCTGTCGGCGCCGAGGTGCATGCTGCCGAGAATGTTTGTCTTGGTGCGTTCGAGTTCGTCCTTGATGAACCCATGTCGTAGGAATTTCTTGACTTCGGCGATGGAAAGTGCGAGTGCGGTCTTGAGCTGGTGCGGTTCGGTTGCGAGTGCGACGCCCCAGTCCACGCAGTCCTTGTAGACGTCGGTTGTCGAATAGACGGAGTAGGCGAGACCCTTGTCTTCGCGGATTTTTTGGAAGAGGCGGCTTGCCATACCGGCTCCCATCGCTACGTTGAAAATGGAAAATGCGCAGCGGTCGCGGTCGCTCATAAGGGAACGGTCAAAACTCAGTCCCCAGAAAAGATTTGATTGAGTGATGTCGCTTTTCTGGGCGATCTTGATGCTGTTGGTCGATGTGTAGATGTCGTCGGGCGTAACGCCGCTGAACTTTTTTTGTTTGAATTTTTCTGCACAAAGTTCTACAAGCTGTTGGTGATTGACTTTGCCCGATGCAAAAACGTAGAGCGGAATTTCGTCGGTGACTTGATGCCCGTACTTGAGCATTTGCTTACGCGTGAGCGCTTCGACTTGCTTGACATTCCCGGTGATGGAATGGGCGATTCCGCAACCCTTAAAGTGGATGGCGTTGAAAATATCACCCACAAGCTCTTCGGGGATGTCGTCGTAGCTGTGGACTTCTTCGATGATGACGTGGCGCTCTTTTTCCATCTCCTTCTTGTCGAAACGCGGGTGCATGAGCATGTCGGAGATGACGTCGATGGCGAGCGGTACGTCGCCGCTTTCGACTTGGGCGTAAAATCCCGTTTCTTGACGAGTGGTGTAGGCGTCGAGGTTTCCGCCACGGTCTTCGATGGCGTGTGCAATTTCGAGAGCGGTGCGGTTCTCGGTGCCCTTGAATACCAGGTGTTCGTAAAAATGGCTGAGCCCAAATTCGTCCGGGGCTTCATGGCGGCTTCCTCGTGGAATCCAGACGCCCACTGCTGCAGAATAGGCGTGCGGCATGTAGTCGGTTAAAATTGTGATTCCGTTTTCGAGAACTGTCTGTTTAATAGTCTGTTTCATCTTTTGTAATATGGACACCAATGGTGGCGTGCTGTTTTTGCTGTTTAACGATAGTAAAATCCATTTGCTGATAGCAAAAGCTTTTGAACTGTAGGATGCCCAAAAATGAAAACTCCGTGCGCTGGGCATCGGAGTTTTTTTCTTAGTGGTTGTTCGCTTTGCTGGAGTTGGGCGTGAGCTTGATTACTCTAAAAGGAGGCCTAGGAGTGAGCTTTAGCTCGTGCATCACATTTTGGACAAGTTGCTTTCCGAATGTGTTGACGTAGTGGCCTAAAACCAGTTTTACGGTGTTGTACTTGTTCTTGTAAGTTGTGTAGATGCTGGCAGAGCAGTAGGGACAGTATTCCATTTGCTCCAGCTGCTCCTTAAAAAATTTAAGTTCAGCTCCGCAGTTGTTGCAAATAAATGAAGTAGTTGCTGTGCTTTCGTGATTATTCATTTTGAAACCTTTGTTTTGTTTGAGGTGGAAAAATTGCCCCCGCAAGCGGGGGCTTCCTGATGTAGGCTGTTCCTAGGACTCGTCCGAGGTGAATCTGCTGATGGCCTCGACGATGATGACGCCGGCTGCGGCAATTTTAACTACTTTATCTGTGATGTCGACAATGAGATCGAGGGCTTCGTCAATGCTTTTCATGAATTCCATGTTGGAATCTCCTTTAAAGTTTTGCCGAAAGGCGGTTCGGCGCCGTTGGGCGTAATGCCTGTGATTTGCTCCCGTAGGAGCGCTCAAAAAACACTAATGAAATCTTATACAAACTAAATCTATGGGCGGATGCCCAACATCAAAAAAAAGCTGAATTCCACGCGCTTGTTATCATACGCGGATATCCGCTATTACCATTAAGTCAAACCAAAAACTACTGAAAACTGAATCTAAAAATGATCACGAGCTGCGCCACGTTCTTATCGTCTGTGGAACCGCTACTTATCTAAACTGGCAGGTTGCTCGGCCGATGGTATCGATTGCGGAGCCACTTGCTTTATCACTGTAATAATGAATAGTATTATATATAACTGGTTCGCTCAAAGCGAGTGCTTGTTGCGAACATTAGCAAAACTAGTAAAAGGGCTGCTTGGTTGTCAAGAGTAAAGTGTCAAATTTTTTAGGACTCTGAAGTGTCGAAATTACCTGCTATAAAAAAAACTGATAGTGGTAGTAATAAATTGACAAAATGGGCTTTTTTGCGCCAAAAATCACCCTTTTATTGTTGTGTAAATTTTTCTAAATTTGTGCTCCGAGAGCGCATTTTAGTTCGGCTCGGCAATGCCAATACATGTATTGGCGCTGCTCTCGCCTTGGGCTAAATTCTGCCGCGAAAAATTAAGCTCAAAGGAGTCAAAATGAGCAAGGATTTAAAAGAAAAAGCACTTGAATACCATTCCATGGGCAAGCCGGGCAAGATCGAAATCGTGCCCACCAAGCCGCACAGCACGCAGACGGACTTGGGTCTCGCTTACACGCCGGGTGTTGCTTCCCCGTGTCTTGAAATCGAAAAGGATCACAATCTCGCATACGAGTATACGGGCAAGGGTAATCTCGTTGCGGTGATCAGTAACGGTACGGCAGTGCTTGGTCTTGGCGACATTGGCGCTCTCGCTGGTAAGCCGGTGATGGAAGGCAAGGCTCTTCTCTTCAAGATTTATGCGGGCATTGATGTGTTCGACATCGAAATCAACGAAAAGGATCCGAAGAAGTTTATCGAAATCGTGAAGGGCATTGCCCCGACGTTCGGCGGTATCAAC
>JBGVAT010000016.1:0-17638 GCA_045224895.1 Fibrobacter sp. | reverse complement strand
TCGCGCGTGATTGACAACGAAGCCGCCGGCAGCATGGAACGCCGCAAGAGGGAGGGCTATTTCTAATGAAAGGTTTATTGAAGTTTATTACTTGCGGTAGCGTTGACGACGGAAAATCAACCCTTATCGGTCATATTCTTTACGATTCCAAGTTGCTCTACACCGACCAGGAAAAGGCTCTGGAATTAGACAGTAAAGTCGGCAGCCGTAGCGGAAAGATTGACTATTCGCTTTTGCTCGACGGCCTTATGGCAGAACGCGAACAGGGCATCACCATCGATGTTGCGTACCGCTATTTTACTACAGATCACCGCAGTTTTATCGTGGCAGACACGCCAGGGCACGAAGAATACACGCGCAATATGGCCGTGGGTGCATCTTTTGCAGACCTCGCCGTGATTCTCGTGGACGCATCGCAGGGCGTCTTGGTGCAGACGCGTAGACACGCTCGAATCTGCAAGCTTATGGGCATTCGAAACTTTGTCTTTGCCGTCAACAAGATGGATCTTGTGGGCTACAGCGAAGAAGTATTCAACCGAATCAAGGTTCAAATTGCAGATCTTACACAGACTCATTCCCTGAGCAACATTCAGGTCATTCCGCTTTCGGCAACGGAAGGTGACAATGTCACCATCAAATCGAAAAACATTCCATGGTATCAAGGCCCTGCATTACTTGAATACCTTGAAAATGTCGATACATCAAATTCTGCTCAGGAAAAGGGCTTTTATATGCCCGTGCAGCGCGTGAGCCGTCCTGACCGTACATTCCGTGGATTCCAGGGACAAATTGAATCGGGAACGGTCCGTGTCGGTGATGTCATCAAATCCCTTCCGAGCTACGAAAAAGCATCCGTCAAAAGTATCCTCTACACAAACAAGAATGTCGAGGAAGCCCACGCCGGCGAACCCGTCACGATTACGCTTGACCGAGAAGTCGACGTGTCGAGAGGTTGCGTCCTCGCTAGGGATGCAAGCCTCGGGTGCTACAAGAAAATCAAGGCATCGCTCTTATGGATGGACGACGAGCCGCTTTCGCTAGGCAAGGATTACCTCGTCAAAATCGGAACAAAGATCATTCCCGGAACGCTCACGAAAATCGACTACGCCATTGACGTAAATTCGGGCGCACACTTGGAAACAGAAAGCATTTCCAAGAATGGGATTGCCGTCTGCGAACTCGTTTTTGCCGAAGCCATTGTCGTTGATCTTTTTGAAAAGCACAAAACACTTGGCGAACTCATTCTCATAGACCGTGTAACACACGCTACAGCCGCTTGTGGCATTGTTGAAGGGCTCTACGAAAAGCTGCTTCAATCTAACGAAAAGGCAGCCTTCGTGCAAGGCAAGCACCACGGTCGCGGAGAAATCTTTGAAGAATTCTTCTACGATACGGCTACACTCTCTGTCGTAAAGCAGCAACCCGTAAAGCAGCACTACACCGTAGGCGACGAAATCCCGACCGTTGGAGAAAGTTACCACTACCCCGACGATTTTGACATCATCATCTTACGTGATAGCGTCACCGTCAAGGTTCGAGACAAGCGCATTGCCGAAATCACCACGGCAGGGGATTACCGCTACGGGAATGTACCCGTCATCAACGGACGCGGCTTCGAAATCAAGGTCCATTCCGATGAAGATGTGAAGCAGTTGCTCACCGAATACGAAAAAGCCGGTATTGCAGGCCGTGAAGAATTCTTCCGCAAGTGGGCTGCATTCGACACATATCGCAAGGTCGTATTGCATTAGCATTTTTGCATATAGCACTTAACGCCATTCCTGGGTTATGCCTCGGAATGGCGTTTCTTTTTTTCACACTTTTTTTTACTTTATATTCATTTAAACAAATAAATTAAAGTTCGTTTATAATAATAACAAAAAGCAATAGCTCAGCATAAAAATTTAGTATTGGACAAACAGAAAAACGCGTTCTATATTTTGCCGCACAAAAAAAAAACAACGAACCATATAACAATAAAAACAATAACAAGGAGTCTACGAATGAACCAGACAATATCCAAGATCTTGATTTCAACAGCACTGGTATCATCCATTTGCTCTGCTGCAGAATCTGCCAACGAAAGCACTTTTAAGCTGACAGGAAATGTCCAGGCACAAGCCATCAAATCACTTTACGACAACGATGCCGACAATACGCTCGACAATTCCTTCTTGCGTGCAAATATTGGAGCAAAGTTCGATTCCGAAAATCTCAGCGCCGTAATTAACTTGCGCATTTTCAGTCCGGCTTTCGGCAACACGATTGAAGGCAAGAACTACGACAAGATTTCTGCAGATACCTACTACGCCAACTACAAGTGGAATACCGAATACGGCAAGTTCAATGTTCAATTCGGTCGTTTCCGTACCGACTGGAGTGTCGGCGGCAACTTCGGTACCTATGTCGATGTCGCTCTCAACAAACGTGGATTCCTCGCCCGCGATTACCAGCATGACGCATTCGCCTTTGGTTACGAAAACGGCATTTCGACATTCAACGCTTTGCTCGGCACTTACGACGCCAAGTTCAACACGGGTTATGTCCGTCTTGAAGAAACGCTTAAGTTTGGCGACGCCAAGGTGAGCGCCGCATATCGCGTGAACGCCCTTGACCCGATCCAGCATACGGCTCAGGTGACGCACCGTGTTGCAGGTCGCGCAAGCTATTACTTCCAAAAGAACTTCGGCCTTTACGGTGAAGTTGCATTGATCACTACCGGCGATGGTGAAAATCTTAAAGCCGCCAACGCCATCAAGAGCGAATACGCACAGGATTCACAATACATTCCGTTCTTCGTCGGTTTGGAAATCCCGACCGCAGGTTTCTTGAGCAATCTATATGCAGAATTGGAATACATCTCCAACCGAGACGAATTGCAGGCCGGCGCCGATGGAATCGCATGGACCGTAAGCTTTATCAAGAAAATCAACGATTATTCCAAGATTCAGGTGAACGTCTATAGCGAAAAGAAGGCTTCCGACATCGCTCTTGCCGCCCGATTCACGGCATCTCTCAAATAAAACTTAGCACATCCCCGAGCGCCCTCAGCGCAGCTTAACAGCTTCTTTGATCCATTTCGCTGAGGGCGTTTCTTTCAAAGAACAAATCATAACATTAAACAAAAAAGAGGTTTTAAATATGAATTTCAAAAAAATTTCCATTGCATCCATCGCCCTTCTCACCCTCGCTTTCACGGCTTGCTCTTCTTCTGAAGAAAAGCACGAACACGGCAAGCAGACACTCACCAACGTTTCTTACGATCCGACCCGCGAACTTTACGCGAACTACAATGTGGCATTTGCCAAGCATTGGAAGGAAAAGACCGGCAAGGATGTTGAAATTACGCAGTCCCATGGCGGTTCCGGCAAGCAGGCCCTGGAAGTGGCAAACGGTCTCGAAGCAGACGTTGTCACGCTCGCTCTCGAATTTGACGTGAACGCCGTTCGCGACGCAGGCCTCATTGAACCGGGTTGGGTCAAGGAATTTCCGCTCAACAGCTCTCCCTACACCTCCACCATCGTGTTCTTGGTTCGCAAGGGCAACCCGAAGAATCTCAAGGACTGGGGCGACCTCGTAAAGCCGGGCATTGGCATCATCACGCCGAACCCGAAAACTTCTGGTGGCGCACGCTGGAACTACCTCGCCGCTTGGGCATGGGCCGAAAACCAGTATAACGGCGACCAGGAAAAGGCCAAGGATTTCGTGAAAAAGCTCTACGCCAACGTTCTCGTGCTCGCTTCGGGCGCTCGCGGCTCTACGACGACATTCATTGAAAACGGCCAGGGCGATGTATTGCTCTCTTGGGAAAACGAAGCCTTCCTCGCCCTCAAGGATTATCCGAACGACTACGAAATCGTGATTCCGAGCATCAGCATTTTGGCAGAACCTTCCGTCGCAATCGTGGACAAGGTGGTTGACAAGCGCGGCACCCGCGAACTTGCTACCGAATACTTGAACTACCTCTACTCCGACGAAGGCCAGCACATTGCCGCCAAGAATCACTATCGTCCGTCTAACAAGGAAATTCTCGCGCAGTACAAGGAATTCAATCCGAACGTGAACCTGATTAGCATCGAACGCTTTGGCGGCTGGGACAAGGCTCAGAGTACACACTTCTCCAACGGTGGCGTTTTCGACCAGATTTACGAAAAGAAGTAACCAGGTCTAAACAATTCTTCTTGTAAAACCGAGCGCTCTCAGCTTTTGCGAAATCAAAGGTTGGGAGCGTTTTTTCAGTTACACCAATGATACCAACCGAACTCATTCCTTCATTTTTATTTTACGCACTCATTTCAGGAATTACGCCAGGTCCTGCAAACTTGAGTTCTCTATCCGTAGCATTAACCTACGGCAAAAAAAGCGCCTTCCGCCAATGGTATGGCATATTTACGGGATACGCGATCGTTTCCATCGGTTCTGTATTTGTGTGCTTTTTTATCGGTACGGCGTTTGAAAAATACGTTCGAGCGCTTTCCTTCATAGGTTTGCTTTATATGGTATGGCTTGCATTCAAGCAATTCCGCGAAGCGTTTACACCACAAGAATCCATCGAAAACGATGCAGGGAAAGGCAATTTTGCAACCGGCATTCTGATCCAACTCACGAATGTCAAGATTATGATTTATTGCATAACGGCAATATCCATTTATTCGCTCCCCTACAACAAGGACTTTTTCTCGATATTTTTGTGTGGACTCATCTTGCCATTGACAGGTCCTGTATGCAACCTGGTATGGATATTTGCAGGCGTTTTCTTGAGAAAGATTTTCGGTAAATACCGTAAGTCCATCAATATTCTTATGGGGCTTTCGCTTCTTTTTTGCGCAGGGAATATTTTAATGATATAGTTTTTGACAATTTGGCGCAATCATACTATCTTTGCGACGCAAAAAAACTACCATTTTTATAGGTATATTATGTTTTTTCCTATCGCCGACAATATCTCTATAACAAAAAATGAAGCCCTAGCAATATTAGACTTACAGGGCGACGCTCTCAGCGAACTCATAGAGGCCGCATACCAGTTAAGAACGAAATACAAAGGCAATCGGGTCAATATCCAGCTGCTCACAAATGTCCGTAGCGGCAACTGCACGCAAAACTGCGCATACTGCGCTCAATCACGAGATTCCGAAGCGCCTATTGAAAAATACCGTTATGTCGAAGATAAAAAACTATATGGCGACAACGATCTCGTCGACGAATTTCATCTTTCCAGGCATTGCATTGGGCTTAGCGGGATCCGCTTTGCCGATAGCGACATAGAAAGCCTTGCCGAACGTATCCGCAAAATGAAAAAGAACGATACGCAAATTTGCTGTTCCATCGGATTCTTGACCGAACATCAAGCACAAATCCTTAAAGATGCAGGGCTGAACAGAATCAATCACAACTTGAACAGCAGCCGTCGTTTTTATCCAAGCATATGCACCACGCACACGTACCAAGAACGAATCGACAACTTAAAGATGTTGAAGCGCATCGGCTTTGAAATCTGCTCTGGCGGCATTATCGGCATGGGCGAAACAAAAGAAGACGTTGTGGACATACTTTTTGAATTGAAAGAAATCAATCCCGAATCCGTCCCCATCAACTTTTTACTCCCGGTCAAAGGAACACGACTTGCAGAACGTGATATTTCGGCACTCACTCCAGATTATTGCATCAAGGTTCTTAGCCTTGCCCGATTGATTTTACCCAAATCAGACATCCGTTGCGCAGCAGGAAGAGAAGTCTATTTCAAGGGTCACGAAAAGACTTTATTCAAAATTGCAGATTCCATTTTTGCATCCGGTTACTTGACCGAAGACGGTCAAAGCCTTGAAGCCACGTTCCGCACGATCGAAGAAGCGGGATTTACGTGGCAAGTGGAAAGCGCTTAAATAAAATACGTCAAGTCGGATTTTTCGGTGGAGCCGAGCATCGTCGCAACACCACCCAGTTCAACCCCATCGATCAATTCTTCGTGCGTAATACCCATAAGTTCCATTGACATTTGGCAAGCGACAAACTTGACGCCCTTTTGCTGTGCGCTCAGGATCAGTTCTTCTAGCGAAGATATACCGTTCTTTTTCATGACGGCACGAATCATCTTGGCGCCAATGCCACCGAAGTTCATACGAGAAAGACCAAGCTTTTTGGAGCCGCGCGGCAGCATCAAGCTGAACATTTTTCCGATGAGCGATTTTTTCACACGGACTTTTTCGGGTCTGCGCAAAAGGCTTACCCCCCAAAAAGTAAAGAACATCGTGACCGGACGCCCCATAGCGGCAGCGCCATTCGCCATAATGAACGAGGCAATAGCCTTATCCAAATCTCCACTGAATACGACAAATGTTTTGCCGTGTTCAAATTCTCTTTTTTCGTGTACGGGAGATTCCTTTTTCACAATGGTTGCATAAATGACGCCGTCTTTTTCTGCAAGCGATTTTAATTCGTTTCCAGTACGCTGGCACCAGACTTCGACATCCGAGAGAAACGCCCTTTCGTCCGCTTCGACTTGAATTTCGTCACCAACGAACGCCTTTTTGACAGATTCATCAACCTTCACGATTGGGCCCGGGCATTTTAGCCCCTTGGCATCGACATAAAGCGCTTTAGGAACAGCATCAAGACCACCTTCAACGTTATACACTTCGAAATCCCTATCCGCAAGAATTTCTGCGACTTGTTCAGAACGATCGCCCGTAGAACAAAAAACATAAACAGGTTTGTCCTTGGGGATGGAATCAATCTTTTTCGAAAGTTCAAAAAATGGAATCTGAACGGCTCCATCCACAGGATGAACGATCACTTCGCCGGGTTCACGCACATCAAGAAGCGTCGAATTCTTTATATCAATCTTATGAAAATCTTTTGCAGAAAAATTCTTGACTTCGGACATTAAAGCACCTTGCTTTTTGGTTATAAAAATAGTTTGTCGCAAATATAAAACTGCATTCAGCAAGCGTCCAATATATTTTTTCAATCATACGCTATCAAAATTTTCAATAACAATTTTACACAATAGGTTTTGTAGATTAAAGATCAAAGAAGGGGCCTGTCAAACACAACAACAAAAAGGATACAATATGTACTCTACCCATTATATGGATTTGCTGATGCAAAACTCTCCCTGGAACCTCATCATCTTTATGGCAATTCCTGTCATTCTTGCAGAAACGATTGCCATTACGGATTTATTCCTGTTGCGGTCACCAGGCGCACATCCGACACTTTCAAAAATCAACCGCATTGCCGGAATCCTCGCCGGCCTCTCTTTCGTCGGCATCATAGCCTACTTCATTCCGAACGTCATTATTCCTCTTGCATCCGCGGGAGAATTCAGAACATGGATTGATGTCGTGGCAATCGTCTCTTACATCTTGGCTGGCATTCCGATGATACTGCTTGCATTGTTAAACTTGAAACTTCTGTTCCGTAAGGCGGGCGAAGAGAAACGTTCAAATTTTGCAATCCTAACGCTTGCCGCATTCCTTGTTCTCTCTCACATTGCAATGATTTTTGGCATGGTAGATCCGGGCATTGCCGGGTATCAGCCAAAAGCATCAGTATCGACAGAAATGCATCAACACCACCATCACTAAAGATTACTTTATTCTAATACAAAAATTCTATAAAATGTGATACTTATTTAGTATTGGACATAACGAATGACGCGTTCTATATTTGGCTTCAATTATGAAGAGAACAAATAGAAGTGTCATTCCTGGCTTCGGCCTTACCACCGGCATCACGCTCGCCATCTTAAGCGTCGTGGTGCTGATTCCGCTTGCGTCGCTGGTGGTGTTTTCGGCGCAAATGAGTTTCAGTGAAATCATTGAAACAATTACGCGCGACAGAGTCTTGTCGAGCTTTAGAGTGAGTTTCGTGACGGCGTTCGTCGCCTCGCTCATCAATGCCGTGATGGGCATCATACTTGCGTGGGTTCTCGTGAAGTACACCTTCCCGCTCAAACGCTTGATTGACGGAATGATCGAACTTCCGTTCGCTTTGCCAACGGCTGTGGCAGGCATCGCATTGACGGCACTTACCGCAGATACAGGACTCATCGGTGGCTTTTTCGCCAAATTCGGCGTAAAGATCGCTTTTACGCAAATCGGCATTACCGTTGCGCTCGTGTTCATCGGCATTCCGTTTGTTGTTCGCGCGGTACAACCGGTGCTTGAAAAACTCGACCCCGCCTATGAAGAAGCCGCAGGCGTCTTGGGCGCATCTCGAAGCCGCATTTTCTGGAAGATCATTTTCCCTGAAATTGTTCCGGCCGCGTTGACAGGGTTTGGGCTTGCTTTCGGACGTTGCCTGGGCGAATACGGAAGCGTCGTGTTCATTGCAGGCAACAAGCCGTTCGAAACAGAAATCGCCCCGCTCATCATCATGTCGGAATTGCAGGAATACGATTACGCGAGCGCCACCACAATTGCGCTCGTGATGCTCGTCGCCTCATTCGTGACATTGTTCCTCGTGAACTTGATCCAGACGAGAAACACCAAAATCTTGAAGGGAGGAAATTAATGAACAAAGAGACTACTTCCTCAAAAATCGTCAAGTGGACTTTGATCAGTATCAGCATCATTTTCGTGGTGCTAATGCTTTTGCTCCCGCTGATTACGGTGATTACTGAAGCATTCAAGCAGGGGTTCGCCGTGTACGAAAAAGCCGTGACCGACAATTACACCGTCAAGGCCATTTGGCTCACGCTAGAGGCAACACTGCTTGCAGTACTCATCAATACGGTTTTCGGCTTGAGTGCCGCATGGTCCCTCACCAAATTCCAGTTCAAGGGGAAAAAGATTCTCACGACGCTGATCGACTTGCCGGTAACCGTTTCGCCGATTATCGCAGGCCTCATTTTCTTGCTTACATTCGGACGCCAAAGCCCGTTATACCCGCTGTTGCAAGATTGGGACATTAAAATCGTATTTGCAGTTCCGGGCATTGTCCTTGCCACAATCTTCGTGACCTTCCCGTTCATATCGCGTGAACTGATTCCCGTCTTGGAAGCTCGCGGAAACGACGAAGAAGAAGCTGCAGCGCTGATGGGAGCCAAAGGCTGGACAATCTTCAGCAAGATTACATTTCCGCACATCAAGTGGGCCTTTTTGTACGGTGTGGTGCTTTGCGCAGCCCGAGCGATGGGCGAATTCGGTGCAGTATCAGTGATTTCGGGGCATTTGCGCGGAAAGACAAACACGCTCCCGTTGCATGTAGAAATTTTATTTAACGAATTCCAGTATGTGCCCGCATTTGCCGTTGCATCGATTCTCGTGATGCTCGCCATCATCATCTTGATTGCGAGAAGTGTAATTGAGTATCGAGGTAAAAAAAGAATAAAGGAATAGGATTCGTCTTCTGTCATTCCAGCGAAAGCGGGAATCTCCCATCATACAAAAAAAAATGGTCAACAAAAAGGAGATGCCCGCTCAGAGGCGGGCATGACAGTGATACCGAAGGCATTATAAATCAGGAGATTATATGTACGTAGAACTGAAACACATCAACAAACATTTTGGAAATTTCAAGGCCTCCGACGACGTATCCTTCGGCATCGAAAAGGGTAAGCTCATTGGCCTTTTGGGCCCGAGTGGTTCCGGAAAGACAACGATTCTCCGTATGATTGCTGGCCTCGAAACGCCCGACAACGGCGACATCATCATCGACGGTAAAGTCATCAACAATGTTCCCGCCAGCAAGCGCGGCATCGGATTCGTATTCCAGAGTTACGCATTGTTCCGCTACATGACCGTTTTCGAAAATATCGCATTCGGCCTCCGCGTTCTGAAGAAGCCCGAAAACGAAATCAAGGAACGCGTTGCAGAGCTCGTCAAGTTGATTGGGCTTGAAGGTCTCGAAAAGCGTTATCCGAGCCAGCTTTCGGGTGGTCAAAGGCAGCGAGTGGCCTTTGCGCGTGCGCTTGCGCCGAATCCGCAGTTGCTTTTGCTCGACGAGCCGTTTGCCGCCATTGACGCAAAGGTGCGCCAGGAACTCCGCCATTGGCTCAAGGAAATGATCGCAAAGCTTGGAGTCACGAGCATTTTCGTCACGCACGACCAGGACGAAGCCATCGAAGTCGCCGATGAAATCATCATCATGAACAAGGGCCGCATCGACCAAATCGGAAAACCGCTTGACGTGTACAGCACTCCCAAAACTTCTTTTGTCGCCTCATTCTTCGGTCAGCCATCCATTTTCAAGGATTACAGCAAGTTCAACAGCTTTGATGAAATAAAAGGTGCAGAACAAGTAATCGTGCGTCCCGAATTTGTCAAGGTCACCAAGAAAAACGAAACGCAAAAATACGGAAAATCCGCTCAAGAAGGCGTTGTCACCGATGTCGCCTTCCGCGGAAGTGGCATCGAATTGACCGTTTTCGTAAATGGCGAAACACTTACAGCAAGGCGCAGCTTTGACGAGCCGAGCGTTTCTATTGGCGAAAAAGTCGATGTGTTCGTCTACCGCATTTTCGTGACCGCAGGCGACAACGCGTATTTGCTCGAGAACAAGTCGCTCAGAGAACCGGTTGTCGTGATTTAAATTTTTCGTATAAAGTTTTCCTATAAATCACGATAAAAATTAAGTATTGGACGAATGTAGAAGCGCGTTCTATATTTGCCCCCAAAACTATGGAGAGTCTAAAAACATGGCAGCAGATTACGCAACACTAAAGAAAGGCGGCTGGATGCGCCAAAAGCAGAAGAACAACTTCTCGCTGCGCGTACGAGTCGTCGGCGGACACTTGACCGCGACACAACTTGCAAAAATTGCCGAAGTCGCCGAGAAATACGGCGAAGGCTACGCTCATTTGACCTCGAGACAGAGTGTCGAAATCCCGTTCATCAAACTCGAAAACGTCGACGACGTCAAGACAGCCCTTGCCGAAGGCGGCGTAGAACCGGGTGTTTGCGGACCTCGCGTGAGAACGATTACCGCATGCCAGGGCGAAGCTGTTTGCCCTAGCGGCTGTATCGACACTTACGCCATCGCAAAAGAACTGGACGACCGCTACTTTGCTCGCGAGCTCCCGCACAAGTTCAAGTTCGGCGTAACCGGTTGCCAAAACAACTGTCTCAAGGCCGAAGAAAACGACGTGGGCATCAAGGGCGCCATCAAGGTAAAATGGCTCGAAAGCGCCTGCATCGGCTGTGGCGTCTGCGCCAAGGCTTGCCGCAGAAACGCCATCCGCATCGAAAACAAGAAAGTCATCTTTGATGAATCCCAGTGCAACTTTTGCGGACGTTGCTACAAGTCCTGCCCCACGGACGCCTGGGAAGCCACACACGGCTACATCGTTTCTTTCGGCGGTCTTTTCGGCAATTCCATCAACAAGGGCGAAACCATCATTCCGTTCGTAGAAGACAAGCAAAAGCTGCTTGAAATTTGCGACGCCGCCATTTCGTTCTTTGCCGAAAACGCAAATCCAGGCGAACGATTCAAATTCACCATCGACCGCATCGGTCATGATGTCTTTGCACAAAAGATCAAAGACGCCTACAACGGCACTCCTTAAGCACAAAGCCTAACAAACACAAGGAGCCCGTTTGTTCAGAACGGGCTTTTTGGGGCATTTTTGCCCTTTTTTATATAAGAAAATCCTATAAGAAGCAAAATTTACCCGGATTTAGGCATAAAAGCATAAAACCTTAACTTGACTAGGATTAAACCCACATTCATTATAGGATTTGGCTATAAATCGCCATATAAATTTAGTATTGGACAATTACAAATTCACGTTCTATATTTGCCTACGAAAAATATAGGAATATGTACGGAGAACTTTGAATGGATTTTAACACCACGTTGTTGCATCATGGCTTTGGAAGTGAAAAGAATTCGGGATCAACATTAACGCCTATTTACCAAGTGAGCGCTTTTTCGCAGGAATCTGCCGAAAAGCTCGAAGCCGTCTTTAATAATAGAGCCCCTGGTTTTGCGTACACCCGTATCGGAAACCCAACAACAGATTCTTTTGAACGCCGCATTTCTTCGCTCGAAAAGGGCATTGGCGCAGTCGCCTGCTCTTCGGGCATGGCAGCCGTAACGCTTTCACTTTTGAACATTTTGCAGGCTGGTGACGAAGTTATTGCCAGTGCCGGACTTTTTGGCGGTACAATCGACTTGTTCCACGACTTGGAAGCGTTCGGCATCAAGACGCGCTTTGTCACGGAAGTCACGGCAGAAAGCGTCCGTTCGCAGTTGAACGACAAGACGAAAGCCATCTTCACGGAACTTATCGGAAACCCGAAGCTGAATGTTGTCGACTTGCAGAGCGTTGCCGATGTCGCACACGAAGCCAATGTCCCGTTCATTGTCGACAGCACGACAGCCACGCCCTACCTCGTCCGTCCTTTTGAATTTGGAGCCGACATCGTCGTACATTCTTCTTCGAAGTACATCAACGGTAATGGCAGCGCCATCAGCGGCATTATCGTCGATAGCGGTAACTTCAAGTGGGATCTAGCCCGCTACAAGGGATTCGAAGAATACAAGCGCTTTGGCAAGTTCGCCTACCTCGCCAAGCTCCGCAACGGCATCTGGCGTAACGTGGGCTGTTGCATTGCCCCGGCGACCGCATTCCTGAATTCCCTCGGACTCGAAACTTTGGGACTTCGAATGGAACGCTTGTGTAGCAACGCCTTGGAACTTGCAGAATTTTTGCAGGGTTTCAAAGGCATCAAGGTCAACTACCCCGCTCTCAAGCAGAGCCCTTACTACGACCTGGTCCAGAAGCAGTTCGGCGGCAAGGGCGGCGCCATCATCTCGATTGACGCCGGCACCAAGGAAAGGGCATTCAAGCTCATCAACAACTTGAAATACGCAACGATCGCCACGAATATTGGAGACTTGCGCACGCTCGTCATCCACCCGGAAAGCACCATCTTTACGCACGGCACCAAGGAACAGAAGGAAAACGCTGGCGTATTCGAAGGCTCCATCCGTATCAGCGTGGGCATCGAAGACATCGCAGACCTCAAGGAAGACTTTGAGCAGGCGATCAAGAACATTTAATAACAATTAACGTACGGAGAAAACAAACAATGGCAGAACAAGAATTCAAAATTGACGATACCGTCGACGTTACCGACGTCAAGTGCCCGACCACATTCGTGAAGGCAAAAGTCGCTCTCGAAGAACTCGACGATGGACAGATTCTCGCTGTGCGCCTGAACGACGGCGAACCGGTGCAGAACGTGCCGCGCAGCCTCAAGGAAGAAGGCCACGAAATCCTCAAGCTCAACGACAATCAGGACGGAACCTTTACGCTGATTGTGAAGAAGGTCGGAGACTAAGGAGATTCCCGCTCGGAGGCGGGAACGACTGGCTTCGGCGGGAATGACAAATCAAAAAAAAATTTAACCTAAAAGGAATTTCAAATATGTTTATTACCGTAGCAGGAAACAAGAAAGAAGTTAAGGACGGTCTCACCGTCGCAGAACTCATTGAACAAGAAAAGGTCGAAACGCCGCAGTATGTGACCGTTTCCCTGAACGACGAATTTGTCGAAAACGGCAACTTTGCAACGACCGCCCTCAAGGACGGCGACACCGTCGAATTCCTCTACTTCATGGGAGGTGGTCAGTAATGGCTTTTACTAACGAACAACTCGAACGCTATTCCCGCCACATCATCCTCAAGGAAGTGGGAGCAAAGGGACAGAAGAAGCTTTTGAACGCCAAGGTACTCGTCATTGGTGCAGGTGGCCTCGGTGCTCCTGTCGCGATGTACCTCGCCGCCGCAGGCGTTGGCACCATCGGCATTGCCGATGCAGACGTCGTTGACCTTTCCAATTTGCAGCGCCAGATAATACATGCCACAAAGGATGTGGGCAAACCCAAGGTGCAGTCCGCCAAGGAAACGATGGAAGCGATGAACCCGGATGTCAAGGTGATTACGTACCACACGTTCGTCACCAGCGAAAACATCATGGACCTCATCAAGGATTATGATTTCATCATTGATGGAACCGACAACTTCCCGGCAAAGTTCCTCATCAACGACGCTTGTGTTATGGCCAAAAAGCCGTTCTCCCATGCGGGCATTATCCGCTTCCAGGGTCAGCTTATGACGTACGTTCCGGGCCAGGGGCCTTGCTACCGCTGCGTCTTCAAGGAACCCCCTCCGAAAGATGCCGTGCCGACTTGCAAGCAGGCAGGCGTGATCGGCGCTATGGGCGGTGTCATCGGTAGCCTCCAGGCAATGGAAGCCGTCAAGTACATTCTCGGTGTCGGTAACCTCCTCACGGGTTACTTGCTCACCTACAATGCGCTCACGATGGAATTCCGCAAGATCAAGCTCCCGACTCACACGAAGGATTGCGCAGTCTGCGGTGACCATCCGACGATTGACCACTTGATCGACTACGAACAAGCCGTCTGCGACTTGAAGCACTAAGGAATTTCAATGATAACATTACCAAAAGCTGAATATCAAAAGATATTGGAGCATGCCGAAAGGAACCTGCCCGAAGAAGCTTGCGGGCTGATTGCAGGGCGCATCGATGGCGAAAACAAGCACATCGAAAAGGTTTATCTGCTCACCAATATCGACCATTCCAACGAACACTTTTCGCTGGACCCCAAGGAACACTTGGCTGCCATCAAGGATATGCGTCAAAACGGCCTGTCCCCGCTTGGCAACTGGCATTCCCATCCCGAGTCCCCGTCGCGCCCCTCGGACGAAGACAAGCGCCTCGCTTTCGACAGCAAGGCAAGCTACTTGATCCTTTCGCTGATGGACCGCGCCAATCCGGTACTCAATTCCTTCCACATCGAAGGAGTGAACGCCTCGAACGAAGGCTTGGTGATTGAGTAATTAAAAAGCGCTCCGCTTGATAGCGAAGACGCTCTTTTGAGTCTCCGTACAATGGTGTCCCCGGGATCCTTGTGAAATTCCGATTCCGGGGGCACTTCTATATAGGAGAAAATTTTGACAACCAAATTTAGCAAAATAGTTTCGGAACAAATGGCTTTAGCCGCAAAAAAAACATTCCCTAACGAATGCTGCGGCATTTTGGTTGGGAAAAAGTCCGAAAAGGGCAAAATCGAAGTCACCGAAATTCGCGAAGTGCCTAACCAGATTCACGGTGGACAAGAAGCCACCCACTTCAGCATCGACCCCTTATTCATTTACAACATCGAGCGCGAACTCGACAAGAGCGAGCTTGAAATCATCGGATTTTACCACTCGCACCCCAACTGCAAGGCCATTCTTTCTGACGAAGACCGCAAATACATGGTTCCAGGCCTTCTATACGTCATTATGTCCGTTACCGCCCAAGGCGTAGTGGATGTGAGAAGCTATACTCAGGATTTGTAGCGGGTTATAGCCAAATCATCAAAAACTCATTCAGTTATAAATAAAACCAATACCTCAGCATAAAAATTAAGTATTGGACAAACTTCTTTTTCCGTTCTATATTTCGGCTTGTAAAAATCCTACAGATATTGTGGGAAATTTTGTACGGAACAACCACTTTTTAATGTACGGAGAAAAAAGTGAGAATTTATATATCAGCAACGCTCAGGAATTTCTTTGGGAAGAACTCCCAAGTAGATGCCCCTGTAGATACAGTCAGGAAGGCATTGGCACATTTAATCAGTACATACCCGGAAGGAGAAAAGGTTCTTTACGACGATAACAAAAAAGTCAGGGACTTCATCCAGATTTACGTCAACAATAAAAAATTGACCGTCGAAACAATTTGGGACACAGCTCTTCCAGAAGATACCGAAATTCTGCTTTTGCCCGCGATTGCAGGTGGCGCACCGACCGACGCCCCCGTCGAAAGCCTAATTTCGGACGAAAGACGCAAGGCCGTTTCGTTTGACGATTCCGAAATCGAGCGTTTTGGCAAGCACCTGATGCTCCGCGATATCGGCGTCAAGGGTCAAAAGCGCATCAAGGCCGCAAAAGTGGTCGTCGTAGGCGCAGGAGCCCTTGGTTCTCCGGTCATCCAGTACCTCGCCGCTGCTGGCGTCGGCACCATCAAGGTCATCGATTTTGACGAAATTTCGCTTGAAAACTTGCAGAGCCAAGTCATCCACGGTACACGCGATGTCAAGCGTCCAAAAGTCGCCTCCGCAAAGGACAAAGTCAAAAACATCAACAAGACCATCGTTTTCGAAGCCGTCAAGGAACAGCTCGACGCCTCGAACATCGAAGCCGAAATCGAAGGCTACGACATCGTCATCGACTGTACCGACAACTACAAGGCTCGCTACCTGATCAACGACGCTTGCGCGCTGCACGGCATTCCGGTTGTATTCGGTGCGATTTACCAGTTCGAAGGCCAAGTCGGCGTATTCAATTTGGATGGCGGTCCGTGCTTGCGTTGCCAATACCCGTCTCCTCCGCCGGCAGGGCTCATCCCCTCTTGTGCAGAAGGTGGCGCCATCAGCCCGCTCCCGGGCATCATAGGCAGCATCCAGGCAAACGAAGCGCTCAAGCTCATCTTGGGAATTGGCGAACACCTGAACGGCAAGATTCTCCATATCGACAGCCTGTACTTAACATCGAGAATTCTCAAGGTCGAACGCAATTGCCATTGCCCGATTTGCGGAAACAACCCGACAATCACGAGCGTCGAAGAAATCGACTACGAAGAACTTTGCGGATTGAAGACTACAAACGAAACGCCTGTCGAAGGATTCACGCCCGAAGAACTCGCCAAGCGCATCGACAACGGCGACGACATAACCATCGTGGATGTCCGCGAACCGCACGAACGCGCCATTTTGCGCTTCCCGAACGCCATCGTGATTCCGATTGGACAGCTCGTCCGCAGACAAAAGGAACTCGACCCGAACAAGGACACCATCTTCGTCTGCAAGCAGGGCAAACGCAGCGAACTGGCCATAAACACCTTGCGCGAAGCGGGTTACACCGGTCCTCTGTACAACTTGAAGGGCGGCATCGACGCGATGAAGGACATTATGTTCTCGCACGAAGGCGCATGGTTATAACGCAGGGTTTTGAATAGGGATAAGCTATGTCAACAAAAATTTTCGACAGAGTGAGTTTTCCGTAACAACAAAATAAGCTTATTATTTTCTAACTTCTCACACCTAAATACTAGGGAAATAGTTTAAAACACAACTAACAATAAGAGGTAAACCATTATGGCAAACGAAGCAGAAAAGAATACGGGCCTCAACGCCCTCGGCGCCAAGGCCGCTTACAACCTGGCGAACGTCACCAAGACCAAGCCGCAATTTGGCGCGCTCACGCCCAAGTGGCTCACCAAGTTCCTTGAATTCAAGGGTCTCGAAACAGGTCTTTTCCGCGTGAACAAGGTCGTCGAAGGCCAGACACCGCTCGACGTTCTTTGCAGCGCCACCAAGAAGTCTGACATCATCCCGGAAGGCTACGTCGAATACGAAACCGAACCGCGTGAATACAAGCTCAACTCCATCTCCACGATCATCAACGTCAACACCGCTATCGAAGATGTTTACAGCTCCCCGTATGATCAGGTTCAGGAACAGCTCGGTCTCGCCATCGAATCTCTCCGCGAACGTCAGGAAAGCCAGCTCATCAACAACGATGACTACGGTCTCTTGAAGAACATCGCTGAATCCCAGCGCATCCAGCCGCTCCGCGACGATGGCCGCCCGACTCCGGACGATCTCGACGAACTCAT
>JBGVAT010000015.1:0-9492 GCA_045224895.1 Fibrobacter sp. | reverse complement strand
CTGGAGGATGATAAATTGTCCTGCCTTACGTTCTTGCGCGATCAGCGGGGCGTGGACGCGGAATTGGAATACCGCGGGAGATAACTGCTTTTTAAAGAGAATTTTTGCCATAATGCGAGGCAATATAGAAAATTTTTAGAGCGCGCTTTAGTAAAAACTTATAAGCGAACGCCCTGTAGAGGATAGTATAAAAGCTATTAAAAAGGCAAACACACCCGCAAAACTGAAGACGCTATAAAAAATCCCCTAGTCATGTAGGTTTTTAATAGAAAAAATATATATTTGGAACCCAAAGGAGTAAAAACATGCGAGTTTCTACAAAAGGTCGCTACGCCATCCGCGTAATTATCGATATGGCAGAAAACGGAGAATCCGAATTCCACCCGCTACACAACCTGGCGGAACGTCAGGGGCTTTCCGAAAAATACCTCGAAGCGATCCTCGGAACACTCGTCAAGAACCAAATTTTGGAAGGAGCTCGCGGCAAAGGCGGCGGCTACAAAATGACCAAACCTGCAGCCGAACTCACGGTCTGGGAAATCCTGAGCGTCATCGAAACCTCGATGAGCCCGGTGGAATGCGTCGACAACGACAAGAACGGCTGCGACCGCGCAGACTTCTGCCCAACACTCCCGATGTGGAAAGATTTTGCCAAAATCATCAAGGACTACTTCTCAGGAATCACCATTGAAAAATTAGCCCGCAAAGCATCGAAAAAAACGCGCCCGTTCTGCAAAGAAAACTTGAAAGAGTAGGGTTAAAAAATATAGGACTTTCACGGCGGCAAAACCGCCGTTTTTTTATGCGAATTTTAGATATATACAAAAGCTTTCGGAACATCAGCGCTGCGCGCTGCGTTTTTTGATTTCGTCCAGAGAAATACCGGAAATAATAGCGATTTTTTCAATAGGAATATCGTTAGCAAGCATCGCATCGACCATTTCAAGCTTAGCTTCAGCCTTGCCTTCAGCTTTTCCTTCTTCCTTGCTTTCATGAAGGTCAAATTCGTAAGTCATATACTTGTTCCTTATGAGAGTGTCGGCTTTGTAAAAAGACACCTGGTCATTTATTGCTTCAGTTTCACGAGAGTCAACATTCCTAGTCGCAAAATACTTCATATAAGCCTTTACGACGGGATTTGTAAATTCCTCGTACTTTTTGAAAATATAAAAATTTTTGAAAGTGCGGTCGTTCAAACAAATATTCGAGTCCTCTCGCGCCCTTTTTTCGAAATGATAAATAGGAAAGCCTCGCCCAAAAATATCCATAGGGCACAAGAAAATGATGTATTGTTCCTTAAGACTAGTATAATACCCGCCCTTTGAAAGGGCTACACCGTCACCTACGCTTTGATAGTATCTAGCACGCTGCGGAAGTTCCTTGGTATCAACCATCTGCATTTCTAGATCAAAAGAACGGATTGTTTCTCCATTTTCATTGGTTTCCCGAGCAAAAACATCGTAGCGAACACCTTTATGTTCCGCATCGTAGCTTAAAACCGCTTCTGGTACAGGCGTTTCCAAGTGATCGATTTTGACGCCTAGCAAATGTTCTATAAATGGTTTGGCA
This sequence comes from Fibrobacter sp., assembly GCA_045224895.1. Taxonomy (GTDB): domain Bacteria; phylum Fibrobacterota; class Fibrobacteria; order Fibrobacterales; family Fibrobacteraceae; genus Fibrobacter. The sequence continues at coordinate 7,923 of JBGVAT010000015.1, read as the reverse complement.
ATGTGTTTATTGCTAAAAACTAGCCCGAACATAATCGGGTCTGTAATGTCAAGGTCGTCAAAAGACTTTATGTTCATAATTACACCTCCATTAAGATTGGAGGTTCTAATCTACAACAGCGAATTCTCAAAAAGTGAAACTTTGCAAATTTTGCAAACAACCGTTAGCAAAATCGTTTATTTTGTCAACTATAGATTTCAACACTTTTCCAGAGCAGAATCGCTTGCGAAGCCGCATAAAATAAGGTATATTCAAAAGCAGGTCTTATAGGGGCTCTTTTTGAGCGGAGTTAAAACAAAGGAAGTCGGACTCTACGCCTTTACATTGTCGCCCCCAAAATGGATTTCACTTCTCAGATTGCATTTCGAGCAAGTCAGCCGCGAGGGTGGCGTCATTAGGGAAATATTTTAAAGCAACATTCAAGAGGCGCACGGATTCTTCTGTGCGTTTTTGTGCGTGGGCGTCGTAGGCCATATTCTTGAAACCAAAGACGGCTTCGGCATTCCCGTTTTTAGCAGCGAGCTCGTAGGCGTATTCGGCGCGGTCATAGAACTTGGCGTCATATGCGAGGTTTCCCATGAAAATGGCGGCATCAGAAAAATCAGGCTTGATCTGCAAAATGTTGTTTAAGATTTCCATCGCAATGTAGGGCTTTTTATCTTCGGCGAGAACATCGGCAAGCTTGTACATAATTTGCGTGTCGTCGATTTTTACGCTGAGGGCTTCGCGGTAGGCGTTGGCGCTTTCTTCGAAATTTTTGTTCAGGCGGTACACGTCGCCGAGGTAAACGAGGAAATCGGATTCTTCGGGATGGAGCGTGTAGCCTTCGCGGATTACGGCAACGGCGCGGTCAAAGTCGTTCAAGGCAATGTTCGCTTCGGAGAGCTGATAGACAATGCTGATGTCATTTTTGTCAAGGCGGTAGGCATTTTCGATAGCGCGGAGGGCGCCGACTTTGTCGCCGGTTTTGGTGTAGGCTTCGCCGAGGTAAAGCCAGCCGGAAATGTTATCGGGGTCAAGCTTGAGTGCGCGATGATAAACAGCAATACATTCCGGGAATTGCTTTAGGCGGAAGTAGACGCTAGCCATATTAAAAAGCGCGGGCGCAAAATTGCCTTCGGAAAAGTCTACGGCCTTACGGTAGGCTGCGGCGGCCTCTGGAAATTTTCCCATTTGATAATAGCTGTTCGCGACATTGAAGCTCACGGCAACGGGATCAGCGCCACGGTCTTCGGCCTTGCGGTACAAGAGGATGGCCTGCCTGAATTTTCCACTGCGATAAAGGGCATTTGCGCGTTCCATCAAGTCAAAAGACGACTGCGCCGCAAACACAGGAAGCGCGAGAAAAAGGGAAATGAGTAGACAACAGGATGTAGGAAGTAGAGTGTGATTCGAAAACTTCCGCAATCTATAAATAAAAAACTTTTTTAAATCACAAGACATATTCATCAAATTCCTCATTAAACGTTCTGCGAAAGGCGCCCCCGCAACAAGTGCGGGGTGACAAAACCAAAGTGTTGACTTCTATCGGCATTTCGAACCACTAGTCTCTAAACTTTACTTCGAAGGGTTGTTCCATTCCGCAGAAGGCGACCGCCTTGCCGTCCTTTTCGGCGGGGGCAAAAGTCATGCGGGCGATAGCGTCCTTCCCCGCTTGCGCAAGTCCAGAGCCTGCAGGAGATTCTTCGACGACTTTGATGTCGTAGGCGCGACCCCCGACATCCACGCAAAAGCTGAGACGGAGCATAGCATCGATTTCACGATCGCGAATTTGCGGCGGCACCTGGAAGTTTGCGACAGAGCGACTTTCGGGCTTTTTATCGACATCGCCTTTTCCAGTAGACATCGCACCGCCACGGAAATCAGCCACAAGTTCATCGCTAATCGCGGCACCAGCGGTTCCAGAAACGGCGCCAAGGTTCATCGCAAAACGCGGGCCGGCTTTAGGCGAGCGCGAATTCGACTTTTGACGGTTCGGCTTGCGTGCGGTATGCTTTTTCTCGACTTTCTTTTCGACTTCTTCAACTTTTTTCACGGAGACTTCGGTCTTGACGAATTTCCGTTCGTGAAAGACCTTACCGTTCAAAAACAAGTTCGCCATCGTCACAGAAAATACGAGTATCACGCTCGCAAGAATCGCCGCGAGAAGGATGGCAAAACGCTTTAATAATTTCTTAATAAGTTTCATTTAATTCCTAGGTCCTTCGACTCCGCACAGGATGACAAGACTGTTTTTGAGGGAGATTCCCGCTCGGTGGCGGGAATGACACTTTGAATCACGCAATCACTTTCTTTAAAAAAGCGGTTATTAAACAGCATTTTCTTCCTACTGTCTACTTCCTACAGTCTACTAAACATCACTCTGCTTGGGCGGCGATGGAGACTTTTTTGACTCCGGCCAAATTGCACATATCAATGACTTGAACGAGGACGCCGGTTTCGGCTTCTTTATCAGCAATCACGACTGCTTCGCGGTCGGGCGCTTTGGCGAGAGACTGTTTCAAGATGTCCTGCAAGCTAGCCAGATCCACCTGTCGTTCATTCATGTGAATCGTCCCTTCGCGAGTGATGGCAATGAGCAAGTTTTCCTTTTCAAGCTGGCTTGCCGATTGCGCCTGCGGCTTCGTCACATCCACGCCCGTTTCGCGAGTGAACGACGACGTCACCACAAAAAAGATGAGCAAGATGAACACAATGTCCATCAGCGGACCCATTTCGATGCCCACATCCTTTTGTTTTCTTCTCGGTAAGTTAAATTCCATTATAAACTCCTTAGATTGCTTCGCCTACGGCTCGCAATGACGAGTAAAGCGAGAGTTCTCTGCACCAGTTTCATTAGCGCGAGATGCAAAAAAGTTGTCAATCACAGTTGCGCCCAGTTCCATTTCTTGCTTGAGAATTTCAATACGCTCGTCCAAGCGCTGTTTTAAAAGCGTCAGCGGGAATGCAATCAAGAGTCCGCTCTGTGTCGAAATTAAAGCTTCCGAAATTCCATCAGCCATCAGCACCGGATTCTGATTTCCGTACAGTGTAATCACTTCAAAAGTCGAGACCATCCCCGTGACCGTTCCAAGGAGACCCAAGAGCGGAGCGGCTGCGGCCATCACCATAACAATGTGGTTTCCCTGTTCCATATAGCGCACACTTTTCATCATACGGACTTGCATATAGTCGCGGAATTCGTCATAATTTTTCTGTGCAATTTCAACCGCATAAGAAAGTTCTCGCGAAAGGAATCCCCCACGCTTGCGAAGGTTCGTCAAAGTCGCCCGGATACGCCGTTCATCAGAGCCAGGCTCAACTCCCGCAACAGTTCTTTCGCCAGTCAGGTTGTATTGCATACGTTTCACGACCTTAGTGATGTCCTTTCTGAAAAAGTCGCTACCGATACGCAACCAGCTCGCAAACAGGAAGTAGAACCCGACAACACCCGCCAAGAGAATGGGGAGCATCACCACCCCACCCGCCTCGTATGTGTTCCGCAGAGATTCTATGAATATGTAATAAGTGTTAGACATAAAACCTTAACATTGGATTGCTTCGCCTTCGGCTCGCAATGACGTATTTTACCTACTTTCCTTCCCGAAGACTTTATTCATAAGCGAGGTGCTTTGCACATAGAGTTCGCTGGTGATCTTTTCGATTTTTTCACTCAAAAGACCATGCAAAATCATCACCGGAATTGCAATGACAAGGCCCATTTCGGTCGTGACAAGAGCTTCGGAAATGCCGCCCGCAAGCACGCGGGCATCATTCGTCCCGACTTCGGTAATCACGGTAAAGAGCGTAATGATACCCGTCACCGTTCCAAGCAAGCCCAAGAGCGGAGCGATCGTTCCCATCGCAGCCAAGAGGCCCATGCGGCGTTCGAGTTTCGGCTGCTCGCGGAGCAAAGCTTCTTGCAGGGAGCGTTCCGCATTTTCGCGAGTGTCGTTCACCTTGTTCAGCACCGCAAACAGCACCATCGCAAGGCTCGTCTCTTTCTTGAGGCAGAGATTGGCGGCTTCTTCGTACTTTTTCTCGGCGACAAGTTCATCCATCTTCTTGGTAAAGCGGCGACCGAGATGACCGCGATAAGAGAGTATGATGAATCGTTCGAGGAACAGGAGGAGAGCAATGATGGCCACAAGCGAAAGCGGGTACATCACGATACCACCCTTCTTGAAGAAAGCCTTGAATTCTTCGGACCAAGTGAGTTCCTTCGTATCGGTGATGGAATTCTTGATAGCCTTGTTCTGCAGCACATCCAGCGGAATCGAGATAGTCGCAGACTGCGCTCCCGTTGTGGCATTTGCCACCGAGCCGGCCTGGTTCACGGCAGTCTTGATGTTTGCGGCCATTTCCGTCGGCAAGTTTGCATTCCATTCAAAGACCTTACCCTGCAAAGCACCAGAACGCAACAACGCCTGCACATCGCCATTGTCGTTCGCCACTTCGCCAAGAAACACCGTCCCCAAGCGTATGCGGGTCACATTCACATCCGGACGGGAACCCACCTGCGAAAGCTCAGCACCGTAAAATTGCGTATAAGTCACTTCATGACGCTTCAGCAAATCATCCATAAAGCCCTGCACCGCAGCAATCGTGTTCGGCACCTTCTTTTCGGCTTCGATGCTAGCCTGCTTCAAGCGCAACAGACGAGCGTTCATTCCGACCGGATAATCGCCAGCGACATCGCCCAGCGTCTTTTCAATCGAAAGCTTCACCTGCGTATTGAGAGCGTCAAAAGCAATTTCTTCGCTCTTGGACTTTTCTTCGGCTTCTTCGGTGACATTCTTGTTCGACATCGCCTCTTCGGTGATGCGGCCAAGATCCGTCGAAAGCTTGGAATAGCGGCCATCGAGTTCGCGTGTTTTATTCTGGTGTTCTTCCGTCAACTGCGATTCGGCATAGCGGTTACTCCAATGCCTGGCATCGAGCTTTTCGAGGGAATCCGCTTTTTGCATGCGGATGCGGGTAAGCGTTTCGACTTCGCGCTGCAAATTGCGCACTTCGACTTGCAACAAGGAATCCTTGATGCGGGCTTCGTCTTCGGCATTCTTCTTGTCGCTGGACCACGGCCATGCAAAAGCTGAGGAGGCGAGCATTAACACGAGTGCAAAAATAACTCGACGCATAGATTGCTTCCACCACGCTTTGCTCGTGGCAGGCTCTGCTTCGCGGCTCGCAATGACGTTTTTCACAGGATTCTTCGACTTCACGACGTTTCGCTCAGGATGACGTAAAGTCGGCTTTTCGTTCACAAAAATCATTTTGCACCTCCCACAACAGAAAGGCTTACAGGCAAGTTCACAATCTGAGGCGGCTTCTTCGCCTGTTTCACATCAATGGCGAACTTCACGGCAGCGCGTTCTTCCAGATTCAGGTTTTCATTCCATTCGTACACAACACTACCATTTTCGATTTTGCGTTCGAGGCGACCATACTGTGCCCCGTTTTCGTCCACATAGACCATCCACTGGTTGCCAATGCGGAGGATCGATGCATTCACAATTTCGCCATCCTTGCGGGTCAAGGGGCTATTAACTATCGCGACTTCGTCACCAAACTTGATTTCTTCACCCAGCAAAGACTTGAGGCGAGAAAAAGCTTCCTCTTCGGAGGCATTGCCGCTTTCGATTTCACGGGTGAGCGACTTTGCACGATCTAGTCTACTATCGCGTTCCCACGGGAGCGTCTGCGCGATTTGCACTTCGAGCTGCTTGCTGATTTTTGCAAGTTCCAAGCGCAAGGCGCGGCGCTTGGCGGCCACATTTTCGCTACGGTTCTTTGCGCGAGCCTGCTTGCTGCGTTCCTGCTGGAGGCTAGTGGCCACTTTACGGATTTTCGCATTCAAGCTGTCGATTTCCAGATTACGGCGTTCCACATCGGCCTTGTAGCGCTGTTCAAGCAACTGGCGGTGGGACACATCAGCACGCAGCATCGAATCCGTCGATGCGATTCGAGTATTCAAGTTTTGAATTTCAGAATTCAGCTTTTCCTTTTGCATTTTCAAGTCGCGGATTTCGGACTCGTAGTCTGCAAAAGCGAGGCCCGAAAGCGAGAAAACAAGGACTGCAAAAGGCAATATATTCAATCGTTTCATAACTATTCCAAATAGGTTGTCTCTAAATTACATTATTTAAACACCTGGACCCACCAAAAGTGTCACCGTGTTTGAGGAAAAATTTCAAGAATTACTGACATTCTATACGACCGTCCTTGACACTGCACCAATTCTCGCAAATTTTGGGTTCTGCGCCCAGGCCATAACACACATTCTCGACTTCACGTTTTAAGACACTAGACTTTAATTCCTGGAGATAATAACGGCTCACAAGCGCAGACTTGCACTGTCCATACCATTCCAAGTTCCAGCCACGATCAGCACACCAAAGCCACAGATATTCCTTGCAGTAATTTTGTTCAGGATCTTCCAAACACTCCCGTTCCAGCGTAGAACAATCTGCAATATGGTTACTTTCAAAATTATTCGCCACACAATAGCGTTTTAAGCCATCCGCATAGGCGTTCGCCTTGTCCTCGGCTTTTATCGTATCCGGCAAGAAGAGCGACCACTTTGTCGTATCAAGCATCATCGCCGCCTTCACATTGGATGCATAACAAGATTTCACGTGTCTATTATAAACGGTATCCCTATAAATCTGGGCAGCCCTTTCATTTGCATTAACCAAACCATCCAAATAAACATCCGTATCGCTCATTCCAGAGCAAGCGACATCCTGATAAAGCCTACACCCACGAGAATCCCAGCTATCGGAGTTATCACCTTTAGTGTCTTTGCAATTCGCCCAAGCAATGTGAGAAAAACCTACGGCGTCACCGCTAACTTCTACAGTAATCGTCTTTTTGGCCATTCCGCTAAACACGCCCATTCCATTCTGGATATTCGATTCCGGAACAAAACGGGAATCCGAAACCGATTGTTTTACCTTCTCCATATAGTCAATATAGGCGTCATCGGTCGAATAAAGGTCTACCGAGAAAGTCCCTATCGGAAGCATCATGTTCATCAGGTAAAGCGTATCAAGATTCTTGTTTCCGGCAATCGTGCGATTCGATGAGAAGCCAAGGTTTTGCTGTTCTTCCAGAGGATCATGCATGGAGATTCCCCTGTACCCCGTTTCATCGGCATCGGTCATTCCCTTGAACATCTGGTTCATTGTGGTATTTTGCGATTCACCACCCCTGATGTCGTAATTCATAATCGAAAGGACTCCTCGCACAGACTGATCGTAATCAAGGGCAACCTTTACAAACTCCATATCCATCGGGAATTCCAAGAAATCCACATAAAACCGATCTTTTTCTCTAGAATTATCTTGCCATACATATCCACCATCTTGCTTGGGTACATTCATACCTTTAACACGAATCTGGTTCGGAATCGTTGCGATAGCTTTATAAGTCGAGTTTACGGTATGGCCAGCACTGTCCCATTTAAAGGAGGCACTTAACTCATACGATTCACCCGAAATTCCGTGATACGCCCAAGGCGTAGAGAAACAGTTCAAGTTCAATTCATGACTAAAAAGTAGAATCGTCGTATTTACGGTTTCCGCGTTACTTTTGCGAAATAGACCACTAATCGTCACGTCAGCGCTATCATAAAAAGCGAAGTTCTGCGAAGACGCCTCATCCAGTTCGTACACTTTCGAAAAACAGGCAGTAGCACCACCATCGGCTAGTATATAGCCGTATGTGTAAATGCCCGTATAGACTTCGCGTTCTTCGGGATAGTATTCCCACGGACCATGGAAATCGCAGGCAGCAAGCAGTAAACCAACCACTAACCACCAACCACTAATCACTTTAGAAATAGTATTCATAATTCAGCATAATCGGTAAAAAGGGGAACTGAGTAATTTCTGTTTTCTTCGGCGGAGTCTTGCGCGTATCGTAGAAAGTGAAGAACATGTTATC
>JBGVAT010000014.1:0-5798 GCA_045224895.1 Fibrobacter sp. | reverse complement strand
TGCGCGTCCTCGGGGTTATAGCTCAGTTGGTAGAGCGCCTGCATGGCATGCAGGAGGTCAGGAGTTCGACTCTCCTTAGCTCCACTAGAAAAGACTCGCTTCAAGCGGGTCTTTTTCTTTTTGACTTTACAAAGACTACCATACCAGCGATAACATAAAACGATAACGCAACCCAATCATACAAGAAATCATCTAAAAAACAGAATACCCCCTGTCACTATAAAATAACATTTTTGTATTTTATTCTACATTATGGCCAGGTTCACAAAAATATCGTTACTTTCACTTTCCGTCGGCAGCGTTTTTAGCATTGCCGCCAACAACATCACTTGCGACGCCTCCAAAATGGATGCGTTCGCCTACGAAGATTGCATCGCCGCTCAAAGAGGCGCAAAAATCGACAACACGGACTTTTCCGAAAGAACCGCCCCACCTCCAGAACTTGTCGCCGAGACATACGTCGAACCCTTTTCTTACGACCCGTTCGGACGAGACGCCTACCTGACATCGTCCTTCGGCGAAAACCGCGGCACACGTTACCACGCCGGCATCGACTACTCCACTCAAATGGAAGAAGGCTGGCCCATCTCCGCTCCCGAAAACGGCTACGTCAGGGAAGTCAAGACCTCCCCATTCGGCTACGGCAAAGTAATGTTCTTTGAAGGCAACAGCGGAAAGACCTGGGTATTCGCACACCAAAGCAGCTTTGCACCGGCCATAGACAACTTAGTAAGGCAAAAGCAGTATTCTACAAAAAGTAACGACATTTCCATCAAGCCGAACACGTACTTCCGCAAAGGCGAAACGCTCACATACTCCGGCAGCACTGGCATCGGGAATCCGCATTTGCACCTCGAAGTACGCCTGAACAAGGACGACATCGTCTCCCCCTGCCAAATCGGAGTCAAGAGCATCGACACCATCGCACCGCAAATTTTTGGAGTCGCCGTGTGGCAAGGCAACAACCTCGCCCTCACAACGGACGAAGCCCTCCGCGAAGGTTGTGTAGAGACTCCCGTCAAGAACGAATTTAACTTGTCCATGGCAATCAAGATTGCCGATTACAGCCGCGAACCCAAGGAAAATCCGATGGCCATCCGCCGTTTGGAAATGTGGCGCTACGACGAAAAGATTTATAGCAAAGTTATGGACACCCTCAGCTATAAAAAGATGATCGACATCCGTAACGAACTCCTTTGGGCCGAAGAAGCCGACACCGCAGGCGACTGGCATTACATCAATGCAAAGATAGGCCCGATTTCGGCATACAGGATAGAAATCGAAGACTTCAGCGGACACATCACCAAGCGTCAGTTCAGTTTCCGCCAATCCTGCAAGAACAATGCAACAAGCTGGATTCTCAAGCAGAATCAAAATACTCCCGTCTATACGTTCTTGAGCAAGAGCATGCTGGATTTGTTCCGTTGCGAATCCGGGTACAAGTTCCAAGCCCTCGACAAGGACGAACAAGTTATCAATAGCGACCTCTGCAAGGTTTTTGACCACAACAAGCCGACTCCGATCGGAAAAATCGTGGAAACTTTCCCCGAAACAAGATTCATCAGATACAGCGCCGACGCGGCGTCGACGGGTACAGGCCGCAGCGTAAACGAACTGATTGCGTTGCACCCCTACGGAAAGTACAAGACAGCCATCAACTGGTATACGCAGCTAGGCGACGCTTCCATTTCGCAAAAAATTTCGGGCATCCCTGTCGTGGGTGACACAGCCGTCCGCGTTCTCGCCGTCACACGCAACCAGACCGATAGCGTAGACTTTTTTGAATTCCATCCGAAGGGGTTGCAGTTCTATGGCAAGTGGAACGTCTGCATCGAGAACTCCGCCAATCCGGCTCCGCTTTACTGGCTTGGAGAATCCACCCGCAGATGGTTCTACTTCGAAAAGCAGACTGGAAGCAAAAAGCGTTGCGCAACGACAAACGAACTTCGCGACCTCGCCAACATCTCGGACGAAGAAGGAATCACCCTCGGATTCCCGTACTGGTCCGACACGTTCGTTGCAGGCCAGCGCGTGCAAGCGCTCAAGATTCCGGTTTACTCCAAGTATGCCGGCATCCCTGACGGAAATGCCATCGTCGTAAAAGCAGGCAGCAAGTGGATCGCCGCGGAATATGACTCGGAACCGAGAGAAATCATTCTCAACAGCGAAGACATCCCCGACTCCGGCGAAACGCTCACCATCCAGATCACCGACGATTCAAAACGCAAGACGACGAACCGCGTCGTGATCCCCGCATTTTAAAGGTTGCCGCTTTCGCAAGCAAACGCCATCAGCTTTAACAAAAGAAGTCCGCAAGTGAGCGGACTTCATTTTTTATAAATCTCGGTAAAGAGTCAACTGGCGTTTATTACCCAGCGCCAACCGTATCAGGTCGCGGATGGTTTCATTTAGTTCCGGGAAATCGACCGGATGGATCGCAATTCGCGGAACGCCGAACGGGAACTTCAGAATGCCTTGAGCATAAAGGATGGCTGCTTTTTCCGTGGCCTTAGGAATCCCGGCAAAGCTTGCCACGGGAGACGAATAGCGGACTCCATCGGCGGTCGTCAGAGAAAAACGGTCTTCGTACAACATTTTAGCTGCACGGACCTGCCTCGGCAAAAACTTGTTGCTGAACCAAGTCGGAGGAACAAACGCCACAGGCATCTCGATATTCCCGTTTTCATCGGCCAGTAACAATTTCCACGCTTCAAGCGCCGCCTGAAGAAGTCGGCTCGATTCGTACTGGGAAAGCCCAGCAAACTCAGCCTCGCCACCTGTGAGATTCATCCCCACAAGTCCCGCATAACTGCGCCCCTGGCTAAATTCAGCCTTGTGCTTAAAACCATGCAATGCAAGTTCAAAGCCCTCCGACTTCAGCTGCGAAAGCGCATCACGAAAGCCCTGGACCGCCTCGGGCGAGGCATTCTCGGCATCGGGAACGACCAACACACTGAACGGGGCGCCAGCAAGATCCTTGAGTTCCTCTAGAATCGGCAGGACCTTCTGGTAACTCCAGACGCTGAAATCATGAAAACAAAGGAGAAAACGCTTGCTCATGACAGTGAAGATAGTAATTAGAACTAAAAAAAAGTGCTATGGGCTATGGGCACGGTCGCTTTCAGCTCCCTTCGGGGTATGAGCAAAGATCAACAATCATAGAATAGCCCCCATAGCTCAAAGCGAAGCGACCTCAAAGGAGCAAAGCTCCGACCTCACAACCTATTTACTACATTTACCTTACTATGTTCGAATCTATCATCCTCGGCCTATTGCAGGGCCTCGCAGAATTCCTCCCCATCTCCAGCTCCGGCCATTTAGTGCTTGGGCACGAACTTTTAGGTATGAACGAAGCAGGCATGTTCTTCGACATCATGCTCCACGCAGGCACATTGCTTTCGATCTTCGTGGTGTTCCACAAAAAGATAACGGACATCATCGTCGGTTGCCTCCGCCGTGACCGCGACCAGCTCCGCGAAGCTGGCTTCATCATTCTCGCCAGCATCCCGACGGCACTCATCGGCCTCGGCTTCAAGGACGCACTCGAAAGCCTGTTCGAAAACCCGCGCGCCGTCTGCGTTGCAGAACTTTTCACCGGTCTTCTGCTCTTCACATCGCAGTGGGGTCCGACCGGCGCAAAGCACCCGGATAACGAAGGCGTCAAGATGAACTGGTGGCGCGCACTTGTGACCGGCACAGTGCAGGGCATCGCCTGCATCCCAGGCATCAGCCGTAGCGGTTCAACGATTAGCGCCATGATGTTCATGGGCGTGAACCGCAAGTACGCCGGCGAATTCAGCTTCCTCATGAGCATCCCTGCCGTTGGCGGTGCAGCACTCCTTGATTGCCTCAAGTGGATCAAATGCCAGTCAGCAACTGCAGACGCAGCCAAGTGCGCCGATGCAGGCGGATTCACCCCGGAACTCCTGGTCGGCATGGTCGTCGCATTTGTCTTCGGCGTTATCGCCCTCAAGTGGCTTATGAACTTTGTCCAGAAGGGCAAGTTCCAGCATTTCGCCTGGTACGTCTGGGCAGTCGGCATCTTGGGACTGATTTTGCTGTAATAAACTTTATATGAAAAGCGCCCGTTCACTGGATTGTGAACGGACTTTTTTCGTTTTTAGAAAGTTTTTAGTCTTTCCAAGAAAGCACTTCTTCTTTAGAAATATGAAGAAGTTTAACGGCATCCTCGACTGTCAACTTACCAGCTTTGAATAGAATTTTAGCAGCTTCAATTTTTCCTTCAAGCTTGGAACCTTGTTTCTCGTAAAGCAAATTAGTCATTCCGTCAACCTCGTTCAAAAGCGTTTCGTCAGTATACCCAGTTAAAGATACATCTTTGATGAAATCCTTGTCAAGCAGTCGCGTCAGTTTTTCAGCAGGAATCTCCTTTTCTTCGAGAACTGCTCGGAAAATTCGGAGCATTTCTGCCCTGTTAGTCTTTTCTCGCTTTTCGGGTTCTGTACGATCTTCGATAGCGAAAAATTTTTCCACTTCCACAAAGTAGATATCCAGTTTTTCATAAAAGAAATGACGATTCCGCGCGAGTTGGGAATGATGCAAGTAAGTATTTCTTTCCAATGGAAACTGATTTTCAGTCAAAAGAGAAAGCACATAGATATGCGGCAAATTGTAATCTTGCGATTTTTTTACGGTTCGTGAAATTACGCGGGATGTGTAGTAAATAAGCCGGTCGACAAACAGAGTGTTGAAATTCTGCTGGACCTCAATAAGAACAGGATTGCCCGCTTCTGTTGTTCCGTAAATGTCGAAAATTGCAGTTTTGTCATTGAGAACCCCAGGATTCTCGGGAACACCAAAGGTAAAGAATTTGATGGCGTTTTCTCCGTTCAAATCCAGCATAGCGTTCAGGAATTTCACCGTGCGTTCGGGCTTCGCTTCGTTTGCCATAAGCATCTTGAAAATGCCATCGCTGAAAGGGTAAACGTTTGTGTAATTTTTTCGATATTCAGCCAAATGTTCAGGATGTGCGTGAAGATCCTTGACCATGGCAAAAAATTCGTCTCGTGTCATAATTATACCTCCGTTAAGTTGAGAGGCTTTAATCTACAACAGAGAATTCTCGAAAAGTGAAACATTGCAAATTTTGCAACCAACCGTTTGCAAAATCGTTTATTTTGTCAACAATAGGATTATATGAGTTTGCGAAGCCGCACAAAATAAGGTATATTCCAAAGCAGGTTTTATAGGTGCTCTTTTTGAGCAGGATTAAAGCTTAGTTTTTTCCTATATAGAATTATAATTAAGGACTATTAAAATGTGGTTTATTATTCTAACGGTAATAGCAGTAGTTATTGTAGTGATGTATTGTTTTACGGATTTTCCGATTTCTCCCGTTCATGCGTTTCTTTTTCTACTCGCATATATATATTGTTGTAAAGTGGAAATAGAATCAATCATTATGAAGCGAAAACTAAAGAATGATGAAAAAAAAGATTCACTTAAAGAATTCGAAAAAGAAATCATTCATTTATCACTTGATGAGTTGAATGAGCTTCATCAAAAGATTGCTGATCAAGGCCCTGATGAACGGATTGATATTGTTGAAAGACGAATTGACGAATTAATTGAAGAAAAACTTAAGGATAGCCCAGCCGAAGAATTAAACAAACAATTAGAACAGGAATATAAATTAAAAAAACATACCAAGGCTCTAGTTGCTAAAGTTTTCAGTACATTACTTTTAACAGTGGCGTTCCTTTCCTATTTTAAAAGAAAGGAACCGTACGAATCTTTCCGAGGTTTTTGCATAGGAGGGGCGACTATATTATACGGTT
>JBGVAT010000013.1:0-19513 GCA_045224895.1 Fibrobacter sp. | reverse complement strand
GGATGCGGAGGCGCTTCCGAATGCGCTCAATTTTTTGCCGCCTCCGCCAAAGGTGGGGTCGGCCGCATTTGCGTATGATTCTTCGCAGTATGTATGGGGAAAGTCCATGCGTGCAGATTCTGCACGTGCTGCACTTGCGCTTGCCCAAGCTACGGTTGATGTTTCTGAAATGGCGGTGCTTTTCAGCGAAGCTTTCGGTATGGAAATTTCGGCAAAGAAAACTCCGGCAATTTTGAATGTCCTCAAGCGCGGTGTGCTGACGATGCGTCTTGCTGCTCGCGGACCCAAGAAGTTTTACAAGAGGCCGCGCCCTTACGAATACTTTAACGAATCTACGCTTATTCCGAGCGCAGACGAAGAACATCGAAATACAGGTTCGTTCCCGTCGAGCCATACGGTTCGCGGGTGGGCGATGGCGCTTTTGCTTGCCGAGATCAACCCCGCTGCTCAAGATGCATTGCTGAAATACGGTTATGAGTGGGGACAAAGCCGCGTGATTGCGGGATTCCATTGGCAAAGCGATGTGGATGCATCGAAACTGATTATTTCAGGATGCTATGCTCGTTTGCATGCCGATGAATCTTTCAATGCCGATATGCGCAAGGCTCGAGCCGAGTTCAAGAGACTTTCTGCCAAGAGTAAAAGATAAACGCCTGAAAGGCGGATTTGCAACAGTTGATTAGTGCTAGAATGGGCGTATGCCCGGCGTAATTAAATTTTTTGCAAGAACTCGACCAGTTCGCGGTTGAGCGAGTTGTTGAGCGCATCTGCTTCTTGGACGGTGTGCTGTTCGTTGCCTTCGAAGTCGTGGGCGCGTTCGCCGCAGATGTCGATACCGAGAATTTTACGACCTGCGGTAAGGGCGGTGATGCAATCTTTGAGTGCGTCAAGCGTTAATGAACCTTGGTCCCAGTTGGTTGCGGCGTATGCTGGCGAGAGTGCGTCCTTGTCGATGGAAATGTAGAGGGGATGTGGAGACGAAAGACGAGAGACGAAAGACGAGAGGGTGCTTAGTTCACTTTCTTTGATGAATGTAACCTTCTCTAAAATGCGGGCTTCTCCGGATTGCGAAAGCTCTTCGCGGACGGTTTCGACGAGTTCGTCTTTGACTCCGATGATAATTATGTTTTGAATAAACTTGTTGTTGTCAAGAACTTCTTTGACCCAGCCGCCACAGCTTAAAATTCCGCCAAAGCGGGGCGGTTGCATATCGGGATGGTGGTCGAATACGATGAGCGAGAACGGTTCCTGGACTCTGTCGGTCCAAAGCTTGCTCATGTAATGGTAATTGCCGTTGTCAAAGAAGTGAATGGCTGGCGTGTTTGTGGTGTTGCCGCGATTCTCGATGCTGCTTTCAGCGTTGTCTATCAGGTCGTTGATTTCTTTGATGGCGTCGTCGTCACAGTAGCAGTCGGTTCCTACGATTTTTGTGCAGTCGAGCCAACGGACGTCCTTGCTTGTTTCTGCGGTGGCGCGCAGTTGTTGCATAAAGGGTTGCTCATCATAAACGCCCGTAAAATCTTGAACCGTAATCATCATAATGAAAAGTTAGTTAATTTCTTGCTGTTGATTTTCTCGGAGTTTTTGATTATCTTAGTGAGGTCAAGGAGTTTTTATGCAAGAAGAATTGAAGAATATTACGGACGAAGACAGGCGTTTTATGCAGATGGCAATTCAGTTGTCCGTCGACAATGTTGATAATGGCGGTGGTCCGTTTGGCGCTGTGATTGTCAAGGATGGCGAGGTCGTGGCGACGGGCGCAAATCGCGTTGTGCCGAATAACGATCCGACGGCCCATGCCGAGGTGACTGCAATTCGCAATGCTTGCGCAAAACTCGGAACGTTCATGCTGGACGGCTGTACCGTTTACACAAGCTGCGAACCTTGCCCAATGTGCCTGAGCGCTCTATACTGGGCTCGTGTTAAGCGCATTTGCTACGCCAATACAAAGTCCGATGCCGCCGCCATTGAATTCGATGATTCCTTTATCTATGATCAGCTCGACCTGCCGTACGAAAAACGCGCTATCAAGTGTGACCATTTTATGCGAAACGAAGCGCTTATCGCGTTCAAAAAGTGGGCTTCAAAGACTGATAAAACCCGCTATTGATTTGAACTTATTTAAACCGCTTGCAAAAATTGCAAGTTTGGCAGAACGGGTGGCGCAGTTCGTGCTGCGCGAATCCCTCGCGGATGTTGCGGGCGAGGGGACTTTCTAAAATTTCAGCAAGACTTTGTTCGCCGATTTGACCGAGCGTTATTTGTCCGCTATGGTCAAGGCAACAGGCGACAACGCGACCGTCGTGTAGGATCGCTACGTGCGTGTCAAGCGCACGGCATGTTCCGGCGATGCTTTGCTCTGGCTGACAATTGTTGCTTTTTTCGGATTGCGCCGAAGGCCATTCAAATCTTGTGTCTTCGTGCAGATAGAGGCGGCCCGTGATGTTGAAACTCTTGTGTCGGCTGCAAAAATGCCCAGGAGTCACGTCAACGCCAAAAGTTTCGTAGATGCGCTTAAGCATGTAGCTGTTCCACGGGGAGGCTTCTTCAGCGCCGACGTTCCACAATCGCAAATTGATGTAGAGGTCGGGACGTTCGACAATCGCGAGACTGCAAAAATCCAGCACGTTTTGCAGATGACGTTCGGCGGTTTCGCGAGGGAGTTCTGCGTAGGCGTGCGTTGAAAAGTTGACTTGGCGGACGGCGGGCGAGGCGAGAATTTGGCGGCCTGTACGTTCTATCGTTGTGCCGTTGGTCGTGAGCGTAAGCTTCAATGGTGTTTGCTCAAGCTTTTTGAGGTAATGCACAAAGTCGGGGTGGAGTGAGGGTTCCCCAAGGACGTGAAAGTACACATTTGTGGCATCGATTTCTTGTGCGCCTGCGAGGCTTTGCTCGAACAGCTTGGAATCCATAAACGTGCGATTCTCGGGCGTCTTGCCGCAGGGGCAAAAGCTACAATGCAGGTTGCAAACGTTCGTGATTTCGATGTAGACGCTGTTCACGAGAGGTCCCTCATCTCAATGATGGCAGCTTGGTATTCGCCGAGCTTACCGGCCTTCTTGATTTTCTTGAAGATTTTTTTGGGGATGTTCGGCTCAAGGTATTCCCAGAAGCTTTGAACGTGCGAGAGAATTTGGCTGTCGCTCTGATACGTTTTGCATGCGTAGTCGAAAATTACTTGGTGCATCTGGAAAAGCTTGTCGAGAAAATCTTGCGGGATGGCGCAGCTTCGGGTGGCGGCGCTGCTTGTGTCGCATAGCTCTTTGTATTCCGCGGCTAGACTTGGTCGTGCGAGAAGCCCTCGGCCAATCATAACGCCAGCGAGTTTCGGATACTTGCGCTCCATTTCACAGATTTGCGAAACGCTTGTGATGTCGCCGTTGTACACTAGTGGATGGCGACATTCCGCATAAAATTTTTCAAACAAATTGAAGTCGATTGCGCCTTTGTACTGTTGCTTGCCGAGTCTTGGGTGGAGCGCTATTTGCGAGAGCGGAGCTTCGTTTAAAATGGGGAGGAGGGCGAATGCTTCGTCGGTGGTGTTTTGCCCAAGTCGCATCTTGACGGAAAATTTTACTGGTGCGGTTCCGTTTGAGTTTGCTTGCGCAGTTCCGTTTGCGTCACTGGATCGCTTCTGGATCTCGTCCATAATTTCTTGGACGGTTTGTTTGTCGCTTAAGATTCCTGCTCCACGATGGCGGTTGACTTGCATCGGGAAGGGGCAACCCATATTGAAGTCGATTTCTTTGTAGCCTTTGGCTATTAGCGTTTCTGCGAGGATTTTGAATTCATCGACGCTGTTCGCGATAACCTGCGGAATGACCTTGTAGCCTGTGTGGCTCTCGTCAGCGGAACCCGCGCAGTTTTCACTTGCGCATTCAGCATCCGCAATTTCTAAATCCCGCAAATCCTTTTCGCGCGGCTTTCCGTTTTCAATCCGCAAGAACGGGGCGTAATATGCATCAACACCGCCAAAAATTTCAGCGTGGGCTTTTCGATAAATGCCCGTCGTGTAACCTTGTAGCGGTGCGAATAAAACTCTCAACATGGCACGATTCTTGCGGACTTTATTTTTTGCAATTGCAATAGTAAATGTACTAATCCTTTTTCAACCAGGAAAGGCGATGCCGGAACGGAGTCCGGCATGACAATTGAAAAAATGTGGATTAGCTTTTTTATTTTCCAAGAGCTTTTTTCAAGGCTCTGATGGCGTTTCCGCGATGGCTGATGACCTTCTTCTCTTCAAGTTCCATCTGCGCGAACGTTCTTGTTTCGCCATCCGGGACAAAAAGCGGATCGTAACCAAAGCCCATGTCGCCGACAGGAGCGTGATTGATTTCGCCGCGGCATTCGCCCTCGAAAATGATTGGCTTGCTGATGGTGAATTCGCCCTGATCGTTCTTGGTGACGGTCTGGTACGAGAGGGCGCAAAAATAACGGGCCTTGCGGTCTTCGATGCCTTCGAGCTTTTGCATCAACTTGACGTTGTTGGCTTCGTCATCGCCGTGCTTTCCGCAGTAACGGGCGCTATAAATGCCCGGTTCGCCGTTCAATGCGAATACTTCGAGTCCGGAGTCATCGGCGAGAACGGTCGCCTCGATGTTTCGCTTGGCGAGCCACTGTGCGGTCGTATTCGACTTGATGATGGCGTTCTCGGCAAAGGAGTTGCCGTCTTCGATGATGTCTTCATCAAAACCGATGTCTTTCAAGGTCTTGAATTCGTAATGCTCTGTACCCAAGATGTGGGCGAAGTCTCTAATTTTTCCGGCACTTCCGGTCGCGATTACAAAAAGGTGTTTCATATTTTTCTGTCTACTGTCTACTTCCTACTTCCTACTGCTAGTAGTGTTCCGGTTTCATGACAATCAAAATGGCGTCGACAATAACGCCGATTCCGCACAGACCGCCCGTGCAAAGCCACAAAATCCCGGTCCAGACTTTACCTTCGTAAAAACGATGCAATCCCAAGTATCCTAAAAGAATACAGAGGGCGAGGGCTATCCATTTATTGTGTTCACCAGTAGAAGGCATAAAGACTCCTCAAATTAAGTTACGATATACAATTTAGAAAAATGAGCTGGTACAGAAGCTGTGTTAATTTTATTATTATTCAATTTGTGAAAATGAAAAAATTATCTACTTCTATTCTTTGCCTTGCAGGTCTTTCTGCAAGTCTGTTCCTTGCTGCATCCTGTGCGGCTCCATCTACAAACGCCAAAGCTGATGTCGAAAAAATGGATTCTAAGATGCCTCCGAGACGTCCGAATCTCCCGACGTTCCCGTCTGCATCTCCTGTCGCCGTGTTCGAAATGCGAATCCTTGATTACGACAAGCAGGTTCGTGTCGTGAGCAAGCCGACTTTTGCGGCACTTGACTTTGCGGCCTACTTTGCTAACCCCATCCGTATGGCGGGTATGGATGAAAAACCCGAAAACTACATGGGCAAGATGGTGAACGCAAAGATTGAAGAATATCCGTTCCCGATGCTCGATTCCATTGTCAATTACGAACCCGAAGCCGTTGCCGGGATCGCTCCGATTGCGTGGGAACCGTTCTCCAAGATTCTCTATGCGCAGACGGGGGACGATACGTTTGCAAAGACCCTGAATGAAGTGGAAGCCGTTAAATGGGATGAACCCGAAGTCTTCCGTGCGTTCCAGACGGTTACCCGTTTGTGGGGTGTGCCGGGAACGGGCGAAAACAAGGGCAAGGTTGAATGGTGGGTCGAAGTCATGCCGGCGATGTGGACGGGACGCGCTCCGTTCTATGGAAAGCTTAAGGTTGTCTCCGGCGGTGAATCGGCTGAAGTCCTGAACAACTACATGACGGCTGAGATGAACGGCGAAGAGGCTATGAACTGGGCCCGCACGCTTTCGTCTTACTGGTATCCGACCTTGAATACCGATTTGGAACAACATACTCCGGGTGCCGTCTGGGAGAATTCCCGTGTGAACCGTCCGTTTGCCGTGATGCGTGGTAACCCGATGGGTCACCCGATGTGGGTGGCCTTTGAAGTGCCTGCATTCAGCTTGACCGACGAACAGTTGCGTGCCAATGCCGTAGCGGATTCCCTTGCGGCTGCTGGCGAAGTCGTTCCTGTCGACCGTACGCTTGATACGAGTTCGTATGCCCGTCTCGAAACGCTTGCTTCGCTCGAAAACAGTTGCCCTGCAACGCCTGCGACCAAGAAGTTCCGTGAAGCCTTGAAAAAGAAACTGGCAAAACTTCCGAAGGAACAGAACGCCTGGTCCGATAACGGAATGCTCTGGTTCCGCCGCAACGCCAACTACCTTGTTGCCGATAAGATCAGCGCTCAGGATAGCCTGCACAACCCGCTTCCGAGAATGGTTGAACTCAAGCAGTATCTGGATTCTCTGAACATCCAGCTGTTGGTGGTCCCTGTTCCGGTAAAAGAAGAAATCTATGCGGACAAGCTTGTGAAGGGTACTCCTGCGGACTTGTGCGTGAATGTGAACGGCCGTGAATTTATCCGAGAACTGCTTGCGGCTGGGATCGATGTTTTGGATCTCTATCCGTCCTTGATGGCCGCTCGTGCTGGTGACGAAGCTCCGCATTACAGCTACCAACGCTACGATACGCACTGGGCATTGCCGGGTATGCTTGCCGCTATGGAACAGCTCGCGTCCCGTGTGACGCAGTACAGCTGGTATGCCGATGCCAAGCCGCAGCCGGGCACCCTTACCATGAAGGATACTGTTGTTCTTCGCGAAGGCGATCTTGTGGCTCATTTGTCGGACAAGGAAAAGTCCAAGTATCCGGCCGATACGCTTGCCGGTATGAAAATTTACAAGGGCGACAAGGCTTACAAGGGTGGCAAAAATGCTCCGATCCTCTTGATGGGCGACTCGTTCACGGGCGTGTTCGAATCTGTGGACCAGAAGAGCGGTGGCCCGGGTTCTCTCCTCGCTTTTGCGACAGGGCTTGACGTCCAGGTGCTTACGAGCTGGGGCGGTGGCCCCGGTGTTCGCGCCCGCCTGAAAAAGATGAAGAAGGATATGCAGAGCAAGCGTCTCGTGATTTACATGATGACTGCTCGCGACTTCTGGCAGAGCCCGATGGAATGGGACGGAATCTAGCCTTTCCGGCGCATTTATGCTTGCGCGTTTCTTTTGGCCGGTAATCCTCGCGACGCTCGTGATTGCCCTCCCGTTTCTGCTTTGGAATGGCAAGGACGAGTCCATAAGCTATCGCGAAATGGCATGCACGTTCGAAGAACGTGCGCCTTCGTGCCTGGATTCCATTGACGATTGGAAGGCGGGGCTTGCTTATTTTGATAGCAGTGTCGCTGCGACTCACGATACTCTGAAATCCCTCAAAAGCTTGTTGTGGAATTTTTGGAATATCGA
Source organism: Fibrobacter sp. (assembly GCA_045224895.1). Taxonomy (GTDB): domain Bacteria; phylum Fibrobacterota; class Fibrobacteria; order Fibrobacterales; family Fibrobacteraceae; genus Fibrobacter. The sequence goes on along the minus strand of JBGVAT010000013.1, from coordinate 12,146 downwards.
ATTTGCTGGCGCGGGTGATGCGGCTGTCGCCAAAGAGGCCGTGCTTCCGCTCCGCGTTCTCGAACAGAAAAAGTCCGGGTGCATTGGGCTTTCGTGGCTTGCGCTCATGGTGGCCGAAGTTTACCATTTGCCGCTGGACGTTGTCCTTTTGCCAGGGCACGTTTTTTTGCGTTACGGATCTTCGGATGCTCCTGTAAACTTGGAACCTAACCGTCGTGGCCATACGTATACGTACGAGGAATATCGCGAAAAGTATAAGAATGGGCGTTGGACGGGGCTCGAATTTAAACCCCTGAAACCTCGTGAATTTATCGGCCTTGCGGCTTTTGATATCGGAAATTTGTACCTAGAATCGGAACCTCCGCAAGCACTTATGTGGTACCGGATGGCCGAAGAATTTTTCCCAAATTATCCAGGAATTTCTGCTAATCAGGCTGTGGCCAAAAGCCGTTTGCCTGATTCTTTATAGTTTTTTTCTTACATCTCCCAAAAATGGGTTTATTACGCTTTTTTAAAGGCTTTTTTCGTTGGTTTTGAAGCCCCTAAAAATCTATTTTTGTGAAGACATGTCGACGCGTTCTATACATTCTCATTTTGCCTGGTGGGTTCCTTTTTTTGTTTCCATCATTTTTGTTTTTTCGGGATGTGATACCTTTTTTGGCGACCATGTCTGGTTGCACGCTCCGGTAGAATCGGATGCTGCCCATGATGGGCTAATCGTCGTCAAGGCTTCGAAGATTCGAAATTCAAGTGGCGGTGCCATTGCGCATTTGGGAACGTATATGACGAGTGCAAAGTCTAGCGAACGCCCACAACTGCGAGCCGTTCTGAATTATGACTTTTCTATAGGAATGCACGAAGTCACCTGTGCCGAATTCAGGGAATTGATGGGGACGACCTTTGACGAGCGTTGCCGTGGCGAAGATTCCGATTTGCTTCCCGTGACTAAGGTGACGTATTACGATGCAGTTCTTTTTGTCAATGAAAGGAGCAAACGCGAAGGTTACGATACCGCCTATTCTTATACTTCGACGGTGTTTGACGCCCAGGGAAACTGCATTTCGATGGAAGGTGTCCTCTATCATCCCGAAGTCGATGCGTATCGCCTGCCGACCGAAGCGGAATGGATATTGGCTGCTGAGCGCGACTGGAATCCGTCTGCGGAATGGAATGCCTTGAATTCTGGCTTTGAACCGAAAAATGTTTGTTCGTACGCCCGCCTGCACGGTGATTTTTGCGATATGGGCGGAAACGTGAAGGAATGGGTTTCGGACTGGTTTGGCTATTTCAGGGATACGACGATCACGAATTTTGTGGGCGCTCCTGATGGGGGCGTGCTTGGTGAACGCATTATCAAGGGTGGCAGCTATCGCAATGAACCTTCCACAATCAAGCTCCATAATCGAGGCGATGTCTATGTGGTGACTTCGGCGGCAAAGTCGGAGTACCTGGGATTCCGCATTGCGTTCGGAAAAATTCCAGATGCCATTTGGATGGGACACGATGGACGTGCGCGTGCGAGCCGAATTGTCCCTGTGGCAAGTGCCTCTGCTGTCAAGAATGCCCTGGGAACGTATCAGGTTAAGCTTGCGTTCCGTAATGATGTGTGCGGCAACTTGGCGTATATCGAGTATCTCAACGGAAACCTTTCGGTTGTCGAAATTACGGATACCTTGGAAGTCTACCATCCTGATATTTCTCCCGATGGAAGGCTTGCGGTTTTCAGTACCGGTATGGAGGGCGTGTCCGGAAAATCGGATGTCTATGTTAGAGCGTTGTCGGCGTACAATCCAAAACCTCTGAAGGTCAAGGCGAAGGGAAATGCGGCTATTCCGCGTTGGCGCTTGCTCGAAAACGGAGATACGGCGATTGTCTATGTATCGGATGCCGGGAACAACAAGGATGATGCTTCGTTCAAGTCGAAGAGCACGTGGCAGGTGACGTACAGCAAGGGTCGCTTTGGCGTTCCGCAGAAGCTTTTTGACGGTGCGTACCATGGGGGCATTTCTGATGACAATACGCTTGCCGTGACGGGCGCGAGGTTGTTGCGTGCGCGTATCGCCAAGACCGGAAAAACGCTTTCGGATGGGCGCGATACCGTGTGGTATGATGGCGAACAGGCGTGCAACGTGTCCCTTGCAAATGACGGTTCTAAGCGGGTGGCATTTCTCGATTTCGGCGGAAAGACGGGAGCTGAATTTGTGGGCGAAAGTTACGGAACCCATGAACGGTTGCTGATAGCCGATAGCACAGGACGTCTTATAAAGGCTATTCCCGCTCCGGAGGGCTACAGCTTTGATCACACCGAGTGGGCGTTGAACTATAAGGATTCAGATCCGGAAGGTGGCTTTATTGTGGCTACGCTTACAAATCTGAGTGGTGCCCATTCCAAGGTGGTCCTTGTCAATGTGAAGACGGACGATATTATTGACTTGGTCGAAGCGGATGAAGTTTGGCACCCGAGCATTTGGCGCAAGAAGGTTTATATTCCGGAATCATCGAAGCTTGATCCCGATAGTGCCGGTATTTACTTGCGTCCTTCGGATGAGTGGGCTTCGGTCATTATGCGCTTCAAGATGGAACTCCTTTGGAAGTATCACGATACTGCCAATGTGGCAATTCTGGGTTCGTCAAGGCCGATGCTGGGCGTTAGCCCGTCCCTTTTCGACAATCGCTTTTTCGCGGTGAATTTGGCTCAGACTCCGAATTCAATTTATATGACCAGGGATTTTTTGGATAATTATGTCTTCAACCATTTTAAAAAGTTGAAGTACTTGGTCATCTCGCTGGATATTGATTTCTGGCATAAGATTGATGGACCGGATGGCGATAATATGTTCTATACGAATTTCCTTAATTATCCGGGATATGAGTACGATAAAAATCATGACTACTGGAAGGACGGAATCCCAGATGGACTTCTGGAATATACCGAAAATTCTGTCGGGTCGTCAGACGAAAGCTTCTATATGAAGGACCGTGGTCGCTATTCCAAGCCGACTTGCGCTTCGTGGCGCGACAATCCGGAAATCGAGCTGGATAGCAACTATCTGGATGTCCACCACAAATTGATCGACGACAGCATGGATGCTCTTTTGTCCATCATCAAGGAAGCGGCTGAGAGGGATATCCGTGTCGTGGGAGTGATTTTCCCCCAGAGTCCTGCGTATGCAGAAACGGGGGCTTTTGGACGTTATGGGTTGCGCCGGTCGACTGCCAAAAAGCTGATAAGCGAAATTGATGCTTTGAGTAAGAAGTATCCCAATTTTGTTTTGATGGATGAAAATAAAATGGGAGATCACAACTATTCGGACAAGATGGCCATAGATGAGGATCATCTTTGCTATGCCGGTGCCGGCGTGCTGACGAATCACCTGAATTCGCTTTTGCTGTCCTGGGAACAGAAGAAATAGGGAGTCGGTTGATGCTTCGTTTTGTTCTTCTTGCGTTTGTGCTTGCCTTGTGCGCTTGTTTCGATGGCTTGTCGTCATCCGAAGGCGGTTCGGCCAGTTATGATCTGGTTGGAATGGTTCCGATCAAGTCGTCCGGGGCAGTGGTGAAGCTTGGCACGAATGATTCTAAAGCGAATGTCAATGAACGCCCGCAAATGCGTGTCTCCATGACGTATGATTTTATGATCGGCAAAGCGGAAGTGCAGTGCGGAGAATTTAATGCGTTGATGGAATCGGCGACTGGACTTGCCCTGGAATGCGTGAGCAAGAATCTTCCGGCGACGAACTTGACTTATTACGATGCTGTGCTTTTTGCGAATGAGCGGAGCAAGGCGGAGGGTTTCGATACCGCTTACACTTATGTGAGTGCGCAGTTCGATAACGCGAATCATTGCATCAGCCTGGAGGGCTTTGCGTATCATCCCGAAGTTGTTGCCTATCGTTTGCCGACTGAAGCCGAATGGATGTTAGTGGCGAATGCCTACGGAAATCTGGATCATTCGTGGACTGCCGATAACTCGAATTACGTACTGCATACGCCATGCAGCATATCTCCATTGAGAGTGTGCGACTTGTACGGAAATGCAATGGAATGGGTGAATGACTGGCTTGGCAATTTTAGCGATACGACCGTGACGAACTATGTGGGGGCTCCCGATGGTGGCTCGTTGGGCCTGCGCATCGTGAAGGGCGGCAGTTTCCGCAATTTTGCATCCTCCATCAAACCGTACAGTCGCGGCGATGTGTATACGGTGACATCGTCTACGCTTTCGTATTATGTGGGGTTCCGTCTTGCATTTGGGAAGATTCCTGATGCCACGTGGATGAGGAGCGACGGCAATGTCGTAGATTCTCGAGTCCTTTCGCTGGCGTCGTCTTCGAGGATGCGTTCAATGACGGGAACTTATAAAGTTAAGCTCGCGTTCCGCAATGACGTCACAAAGAATCTGGATTTTATCGATTATTCCAGCCGTTCTCCTGCGGTCAGTGAAATTGTCGATACGCTGGATGTCTATCATCCGGATATTTCGCCTGATGGAAGCAAGGTGGCGTTCTGTACGGGGTTGGAAGGCGTCTCGGGCAAGTCCGAACTGTATGTACGCGATTTGAACGAATCGGGCTCGAACCTTGTCCGGCTGGATGTCAAAAGCGCTGCCATTCCGCGTTGGCGTGTCCTCGAAAATGGCGATACCGTTATAGTCTATGTCACGGATGCCGGAAACAATAAAAACGAGGCGACTTTCAAATCTTCTTCGACGTGGATGGTGAAGTTCTCAAATGGAAAATTCGGCAAGCCCGAAAAGCTTTTTGACGGAGCTTACCATGGCGGGATTAGCGAAGACAACACTCTCGCTGTTTCGGGCGCCCGTCTTTTACGTGCCCGTATGGCCAAATCGGGATCGACTGTTCTTGAAAAAGCGGTGGATACGGTGTGGTATGACGGCAACCAAGCTTGCAATGCCTCGCTTGCCAAGGATAGCAGCAAGCGGACTTTGTTCCTTGATTTTGGCGGCTCCGGCTACGGAACGCATGAACGTTTGCTCGTGATGGATAAAAAAGGAAAATTGATCCAGTCGGTTTCTTCTCCTGAGGGCTATTCGTTTGACCATAGCGAATGGGCTTTAGGGGGTGCGAACATGGCGGTGGCGACACTTGCGAATGCCAACGGGGCGCATCAAAGAATTGTGCTGGTCCAGCTGACGGATAGTTCGATTGTAGACCTTGTTGAAGGCGATGAACTTTGGCACCCGTGCCTGTGGGTGAAGGATAAAGTAACTTCGTTGGACAATTCTCTCCTTAATCTTGATAGCGTTGGGGTGTACTATATCGAAGGCCAGGATTGGATGTATGAATCGCTTGGGTTCAAGATCACGCAGATGTGGAAGCATATGGATGAAATTGAAATTCTAGGCGTTGGCAGTTCAAGAGTCGAATGCTCGATCATCCCATTGGAAATGAAGACGGGTTACACCATGAATTTGGGACATATGGGAAACGACTTGAATGCAAGCCTGTTTGTGGCCCAAAATTACGGCGTGAGACACTTGAAAAAGCTGAAGTACATCGTTGTCGCCATCGATATCGATCTATGGATTAGCAGCACCGATTTCTCGGACATCATATTCCCGCTATTGCCGGGATATGTCTACGATACAAAACATTTGTTCTGGAAGGATGGCTTGCCGAATGGATTTTTGTATGCTGTTGAAAATGCAACGAATTATTCTGAGTATGCAAGAGAAGCTTACGAAGAATCCCGCGGCCATCTCGGTAATCCCACGGTTGAATGGGGAACACCCATCATCGAAAAAGATTCGCTCTGGCCCGAAGATCGCCTTGAAAATCTCTCCTGGAATTTAAACATCTTGGAGAATTTCCTTAACGAAATGGAATCTTCGGACATCAAGATTATCGGGGTTGTATTCCCGCAGAATCCGCGTTATCGCGAGACCGGAACCTGGGGCCGTTATGGTCCACGACGCTCTGTTGCGGCCGAAGTTCTTGATTCTGTAGTAGAACTTCAAAAAAGGTATGACAACTTTATTCTGATGGATGAAAATAAAAACGGTAATCATGACTACACCGATGATGAAGCTAGGAACTCGGATCATTTGAGCATCAAGGGGGCCAAAAAGCTTACGCATCGGTTGGATTCATTGTTGTCAACGTTGGAGGAATGACGATGATGTTTAAGGGTTTGGAAAAATGTTTTCTATGGAGCGTGGCTGTATCGGCTTTGCTTCTTGTGACGTCGTGTTCGGACGGACCGAGTAGCGCTTCGTCGGACGGCTCGAAGGTGGAGTTCTCGACGGACTCGCTTTCGGGAATGATGCGGGTGAATGCTAAGCAAGCCTTGGTCACGCTCGGTACCGATGAGTCTTCTGCAAAGTCCAATGAACGCCCGCAGATGAAGGTCTTTATCGATTATGACTTTTCGATGGGCAAGCATGAGGTCACTTGTGGCGAATTCAATTCGCTGATGAAAAAAGCGACCGGGCTTGTGCTGGATTGCTCCAATGACAGCTTGCCTGCAACGGATTTGACTTATTACGATGCGGTACTTTTTGCGAATGCCCGTAGCAAGGCCGAAAAGTTCGATACGGCCTATACCTATAACAAGGCCTCGTTTGATGCGGATAAGCATTGTACGAACCTGGATGGCTTTACGTTCCATACGGATGTCGATGCGTACCGCCTGCCGACAGAAGCGGAATGGACGCTTCTTGCCCAAAAGTATTGGAAACCATCCGAAGCCTGGACTGCCGACAATTCGGATTACAAGTCGCACAAGGTGTGTAGCAAGGCCAAGTCTAAAGACGGCGTTTGCGATATGGTCGGAAATGCGATGGAATGGGTGAATGACTGGCTTGGAAATTTCCGGGATACGTCCCTGACGAATTATGTGGGTGCGCCAGATGGTGGTGCCATGGACCAGCGAATTGTAAAGGGGGGGAGCTTCCGCAATTCGACCGAGTCTATCCATATCTACAATCGTGGTGACATTTATTCGGTGACTTCTTCGACCCGTGCCAATTATGTGGGTTTCCGCCTGGCGTACGGAGCCATTTCGGATGCCACGTGGATGGGTTCTGATGGCAAGGCTTCGACGAACCGTATGGTGTTGCTTGCCAGTTCTGCGACAATGCGTTCGTTGTTGGGATCTCATAGGGCAAAGCTGGTTTTCCGTAATGGCTATACCAATAATTTGGCTTATGTCGATTATTCAAACGGAATTCTCTCCGTAACCGAAATAAACGATTCGCTTGACGCCTATCATCCCGACATTTCGCCGGACGGAAAGAAGGTCGCTTTTTGCACGAGGTACGAGGGCCTTTCTGGTAAATCGGAACTGTATGTGCGTGACTTGAATGCCGAAGGATCGAACCTCGTAAAGCTGGATGTTGAAAATGCAGTCATCCCGCGTTGGCGCGTTCTGGAAAACGGCGATACGGTTATCGTCTATGTGACGGATGCGGGAAATAACGAGAAGGATGAGAAGTTCAAGGCCGCATCTACATGGCAGGTGAAGTTTGCAAAAGGAAAGTTCGGCAAGCCGGAAAAGCTTTTTGATGGCGCTTATCACGGCGGCATCAGCGAAGACAGGACGCTTGCGGTTTCGGGGGCTCGACGTTTACGCGCACGCATTGCGAAGTCGGGCTCGACCGTTACCGGAAAGGCTAGCGACGAGTTTTGGTATAATTCCGAACAGGCTTGCAACGTTTCGCTTGCGGGCGATAGCAGCAAGCGCACGGTGTTTCTGGATTTTGGAAGCGAGACGGGCAAGGCTTTTGTCGGCTCCAAGTATAGGGCTCATGAACACTTGTTCATTGCCGATTCTACCGGTAAGCTCATCCAGTCTGTGGCCGCTCCCGACGGATTCACGTTCGACCATACCGAATGGGTGCTGAATTATAAAAGCTCCGAAGAAAAGGGGGGCTTCATTGTGGCGTCGCTTGCTAATGCGAATGGCGCATTGTTGAAAATTGTGCTTGTCAATCTTTCGGATGGCAAGATCACGGAACTTGTCGAGGGCGAAGACCTTTTGTGGCATCCGTGCCTCTGGGTGAATGATGGTGCTGCCGCATACAATGGCGGCTCTCTTGACCTGGACAGTGCCGGTGTGTATTTTACGCCCGAAGGTGGCGAAGCTGCGATTTTCCTCCGCTATAAATTGGAATTGTTGTGGAAGTACAAGGATTCGGCCAATGTCGTTATTGTCGGATCGTCTAGATGCCTGAACGGAATTGACCCCAAGGCAATCGAAAAGCCGCTCTTTGCCATCAATCTTGCGAATGTCCCGAATATGATGGTGGGCTCCGAATATCTTTTGACGAATTACGTCATCCCACATACGAAAAACCTGAAGTACATTGTCATTTCGTTGGATATTGATTTGTGGTATCATCCAGAAAGTGAATCCTCCTACAACTTCTTCCTTAGCGAATATGAAAATTATCCGGGTTACGTTTATGACCGAAACCACAATTTTTGGAAGGACGGTTTCCCTGAAGAACTGGCTCGTTTGACCGAAGAATCCCTGGGCAACGACTATTTCCGTCAGCATCTTACGGATGCGATGGGCTATAACGGTGAAGATCCGAATTCTTGGGAAACGAAGCCGGCTGTGGATTATGACAGCACTTGGATGTCGTCCAGGTCGTCGAATTATTATGCTAGCTTCGGGCATCTGAAGAATATCTTGCAGGAAGCTGAAAATCAGGGCATTTATGTTGTTGGTGTCGTCTTCCCGCAAAGTCCTAACTTTAAAAAGACGGGCTCGTTCGGAAGATACGGTATCCGTAGGAGCGAAGCGCCTGCTTTGCTTGCGGAACTGGAAAATCTCCAGCAGGAATATCCTCATTTTGTTTTCTGGGACGAGAACAAGATGGGGGATCACGATTATACGGATGAAATGGCGACGAACAGGGACCATTTAAGTACTCTGGGTGCCGCAAAGTTTACGTCTCGTCTGGATTCGTTGTTGAAAAATATGAGGTAAAATATGAATTGTTTGCGTTATAGTTTTGTCTTGTTTTTTGTCCTGTCGCAGATGACGTCTTGCTCTGATGGCGTTTCGTCGAATCAGTCGAAGCCGGATGTCTCGCCAGATTCGCTTTCGGGCCTTGTCCGCGTTTCTGCGAGTAACAACGTTGTCGCGTTGGGCTCGAATGACGTTTCTGCAAGGGCCAGTGAACGCCCGCAGATGAAGGTCTCCTTGAATTACGATTTTTCGATTGGCGAACACGAGGTGACTTGTAGCGAGTTCAACGACTTGATGAAATCTTCTACTGGTCTTAAGCTTGATTGTGACAAGGATGTGCCTGCAACTGATATCACTTATTACGATGCGGTACTTTTTGCCAATGAACGCAGCAAGTCCGAAAAGCTCGATACGGCGTACACCTACAGCAAGGCGTCTTTCGATAAGGACAATCACTGCATGAACTTGGACGGTTTTGCGTTCCATCCGGATGTTGATGCGTACCGTTTGCCGACCGAGGCGGAATGGGTGCTTGTTGCAAAGAATTATGCGAAAATGTCCGAGAGCTGGACTGCCGAAAATTCGGATTACAAGCTGCACAAAGTTTGTAGCAAGAATAATTCCGGAAGCAAGTTCTGCGATCTGTTCGGAAATGCGATGGAATGGGTGAACGACTGGCCCGCCAATTTCCGTGATACGACTTTGACGAACTTTGTGGGCGCTCCTGATGGGGGTTCCTTGGGTGAACGTGTCGTCAAGGGCGGAAGCTACCGCAATTCTCCTGAATCCATTACCCTGTATGGACGTGGTGATGTCTACACAGTGACCTCTTCGACCCGTGCTGAATATGTTGGCTTCCGTCTCGCTTTTGGTGCCATTCCGAATGCGACCTGGATGGGGGCTGATGGCAAGGCGGCAACGAGCCGAATCGTTCCGTTGGCCAATTCCGCAATGATGCGTTCGCTGACGGGAACATACAAGGTAAAGCTCGCGTTCCGCAATGATATGACGGGGAATCTCGCTTTTATCGACTATTCTAGCGGTATTCTCTCTGTTACTGAAATTTCTGATTCTATGCAGGTCTTCCATCCTGAAATTTCTCCCGACGGGAAGCGTGTGGCGTTCTGCACGAGTTGGGAAGGGGTTTCGAGAGAGTCGAAGGTGTATGTTCGTGAACTCAATGCAACGGGTTCTGGCCTTGTCGAACTCGATGTTGAAAGTGCCGCGATCCCGCGTTGGCGAGTCCTTGACAATGGCGATACGGTCATCGTCTATGTGACGGATGCGGGCGACAATAAAAAAGAAGCCTCGTTTGAATCGGCTTCTACATGGCAGGTCAAGTTTGCGAATGGCAAGTTCGGCAAGCCCGAAAAGCTTTTTGATGGGGCTTACCACGGTGGCATCAGTGAAGATAACACGCTTGCTGTGACCGGTGCCCGTCTTTTGCGCGCCCGTGTGGCCAAGTCGGGCTCTACCGTTACGTCAAAAGCTCGCGATACCGTCTGGTACAATGGCGAACAGGCTTGCAACGCTTCCTTGGCAAAGGATGGTTCAAAACGAACCTTGTTCCTCGACTTTGGTGGAAAAACGGGGCAGGAATTTGTGGGCAAGGAGTACGACACGCACGAACGCTTGCTTATGGTTGATGCTGACGGAAAGCTCGTGAACTCTTTTGCGGCTCCGAACGGCTATACCTTTGACCATAGCGAATGGACTACGGGTGGCGAAAACCTTGTGGTGGCCACGCTCACGAACATCAACAAGTCGCATACGAAAATTGTCCTTGTGAATTTGTCCGATAGTTCAGTCGTGGAGCTTGCCGAGGGCGAAGAACTGTGGCACCCCAGCTTGTGGGTAAAGACTGTTGAACCGTCAAATGGAAACATGGCCTTGGATCCCGATAGCGCCTGCGTCTATATGACCGAAACATCCGATATCGCTACGCGCCTGATGAAGGTCAAGATGGATTACTTCTGGCAGTACAAGGATTCGACAGAAATTGTTGTCATCGGATCTTCGAGATCGTTCTCGGGGATGGACGTCGAGTATATCGAAAGCGGTTTTGGCGTCAATATGTCTTACGCCGCACAAGATATGGCAAGTACATACTTCTTTATCAAGAATTACTATCTGCCCTTGATGCCTAAGTTGAAGGTGATTGTCTTGACTTTGGATTATGACCGTTGGTACGTCAAGGATGAAAATTTTAAGGCCTGGTTCGCTGATATTCCGGGATATGAGTACGACAAGAATCACGGCTATTGGCAAGATGGTGTGATTGGCGATATGAACAAGGCTGCACAGGAAGCCTTGAATCCGACCGAAGGCGAATATGCATTGTATGGATACCACCGCGGCCTGTACAAGTCTCCTACTGTGGGTTGGGGCGAAGATCCTCCTGAGGTGGCCAATGATCCGCTTTGGTTTGACGTGGACAAAACCGGGTTTGATTTTAACTTGCAAAAGCTGATTGATATCTTGGAACTCGCTCTCAATTATGATGTTAAAGTGGTCGGTGTGGTTTATCCGCAGTCGCCTTACTTTGCGACATCGTTCAGTTGGGGCCGTTATGGACCGACGCACAAAGCTGTGAAAATCATGGAAAAGGCGGTGATGGAACTTACCGAAAGGTATCCGCATTTTGCTGTGCTTGATGAAAACCATTATGGCCACCATGACTTTGCCTATGAAGATTTTGCAAATGAAGATCATCTCGGGCTTCCTGGTGCTATAATCATGGCGCATCGCCTGGATTCTCTGTTGAAGACTTTGAAGTGATGCGTCTGATGTCGGTCCCGAAAACGTTTGCTTTGGCGATTGGTGCGGTTGTCGCGCTTTTTGCCGTGTTTCCGTTGACGGATACCGATATCTGGTGGCATTTGGCTTGTGCGCGCGAGTGGGTGACGACCTGGACCCCGGTGCGCGGACCTGTGGTGAACGTGCATGAGTATTTTCAGCAGACGGTAGCGCTTGCCTATGATGTTGGCGGGGCTCCTTTGCTGGTGGCGTTCAAGGCGGTTCTGTGGGGAGTCGTTTTTGCGCTGTTCCTGTGGCCTTCTGTGCGAAATGCGCACGATTGTCATCCCGGACTTGTGAAGACCGTCTTCGATTGTCATCCCGGACCCTGTTGCGCAAGCGCAACACCCTTCGGCTCAACCATGCCAAAATGCAAGCATTTTGTCGCGGCACTCGCCTCGTATGTTTTTCCGGGA
>JBGVAT010000012.1:0-9918 GCA_045224895.1 Fibrobacter sp. | reverse complement strand
ATTTTCCTCCTCGTTGTCATATACGTTGCATTTATTGGGCTAGGTCTCCCCGACACCATTCTTGGGGCGGCTTGGCCCTTAATGCATTTAGACCTTAAAACGCCGATTTCTGCGGCGGGTATACTTTCGATTATCGCATCGCTCGGGACAATCGTCTCTAGCCTCTGCACACCGAAAGTCCTCCGCATTTGGGGCACTGGAAAGCTCGTCGCCTACAGCATTGCGCTTACCGCAATCGCCTCCATCGGTTACGGTTACGCAGACTCGTTCAACATCCTTTGCCTTTGGGCCATCCCGATGGGCATTGGCGCAGGTGCGGTCGACGTGGCGATGAACAACTTCGCCGCCATCTACCTGGAATCCAAGCACACGAACTGGCTGCATGCAAGCTGGGGCATCGGAGCAACGCTCGGGCCTTCGCTGCTTTCGTTCTCGATTATGACCGGTGGCGGTTGGCGTGGGGCATACGAATATGTCGCCATAGCCCTCGCCGCAATTTTCGTATTGATTCTCGTTTCGCTCCCACTTTGGAAAAAAACGGAAGCCCGCGGAGGGCTCTCCGAAAACGTCACCATCCCAGCGAACTCTGAAAATGCGAAAGTCGCGAACCCTGGAAATGCGCAGAGAACCGCCGCTACAGAAAATGCGTCGAGAACCGCCGCCCCCTCCGACAATGCGCCGCACATCAGCATCCGCGAAGCGCTCCGCGTCCCGGGAATGAAACTTTCATTCCTCACGTTCTTCTTTTATTCGGCACTCGAAATCTCGACAAGTCTTTGGTGCGGTACATACCTCATCGCTTGCGGATTCAAGCCCGAAATTGGCGCATTCATCGTTTCGCTTATGTTTGCATCCGTGATGGTCGGCCGCATCATCAGCGGATTTTTCGCGATAAAGTTCACCGACCACCGACTGATTTACGCAGGCATCTTCACCGTTTCCATGGGTTGCCTCATTCTTTCGATTCCGCTTCCGCTGAACTTGCAGCCTGCCTGCATTTGCATGCTCGGCCTCGGTTGCGCCCCCGTTTACCCTTCGCTGATTCACGCAACGCCCGCACGATTTGGCGAATCGCTTTCGAGCCAAGCCATCAGCATCCAGCTCGCCGGTTCCTACATCGGCTCCATCTTGATGCCTCCCGCGTTTGGCCTCGTTGCAGCCAAATTCACCGTCCATCTTTGGCCAATTTCACTCTCGATTTTTGTCGGATTGTTACTTTTATGCGTGTGCCTATTGGACAACATAACGCACAAGAAACTGAACAAGTCTTATGCCCGCGAACGCGTTTTTGACATTCTCCATACAGTTTCGATGGAAACTCTCAAACGGGAACGCCGCATACAGCGCCGTTTACGCAATCGCCGTAGAAGACATTAAGGGTTTATTATGGAAATAAAGCAATTTGTATTCAATCCATTCGGAGTGAACTGCTACATTCTGAGCAACAGCAAGGGTGAAGCCATCCTGATAGACCCAAGCGTAAGCAATGCCCGCGAGCAATCCGCACTCACGGATTACCTCAAAAGCGAAAATCTCAAAGTCGTGCGCGTTTTGAACACGCATTTGCACTTGGATCACGTTCTCGGGAATGCATTTGCGGAACGCACTTTTGGCGTCAAGGCCGAAGCACACAAAGACGACGAATTCCTTTTAGGCGTGCAGAACGAGCAAGCCCAAATGTTCGGCCTCCCCTGCAACGATTTAGCCCCCGCTTTGGGCAATTACCTTAACGAAGGCGACATCGTCGAAATTGCAGAAATCCGTTTGCAAGTGATTCATGTCGCCGGACACTCCCCGGGCGGTCTCGCATTCTTCTGCAAAAATCCAGGCAAGGTCAACGGGCAAGACAATGTACCTCCACTCCTTTTCCCGGGCGACATTATTTTTGCAGGGAGCCGCGGTCGCAGCGACCTCTACGGCGGTGACGAATTCGCCCTCGTAAGCGGCATCAAAAGCAAGTTGCTCACGCTCCCGGCAGAAACGATTGTATTCCCCGGCCACGGACCAAGCACAACTATTGCTAACGAAAAGGGATGGTATTAAGTCAGCTCACCGCTAGAAGTTTTTTTTGAACGCAAAATGTACTTCATGCGGGCGGGGCCCCAGCTCAGAGTTAACGCCTCCGGCGTCAGCGGCTTCACTCGGTCATGTGCGCCTGCAAGCAGTCGCCCGCGACTCTCGTTTTGCACGCTACTGCGAAGAAAATACCTTGGCCGACGCTATAAAACTATTTTTAGATTAAACTCAACAAAAATTAATTATAGACAAAAAGAGATTATAGAATGGGCAATAACAGGCAAGTAAGAATCGGGTGGATTGACGAATTCAAGGGATTCGTTCTTTTGCTCGTTTGCCTGTTTCACATTGAGCAGAATTTTCCGAACGCGCACCTTGGAATGTGGCATTTGAGCGCACTCCGCATGTCCGCATTTTTCTTTATTTCGGGATTTCTTTTCAGCACCAAACGATTCGGCAATTTCAAGAGCTACTTTGTCCACAAGACAAAAGTTCTCTTACTCCCCTATCTTTTCCTTTCGTTCCTGTTCTTCGCCATCGACCCCATCGTCTACAACTTCGCGCTGTCCCCCAAATCCCCCACGATGACGGTCGTGAACACCATTCCCGACATCAGCAACACCTGGCAATACATCTACTGGAATTTCGCCAAGATATTCATCGCCGGGAAGTCTTCTGTGGGCGCAGGGCCGTTATGGTTCGTATTCACGCTATACTCCGTCAGCCTGCTTTTTTACTGGCTTCACGAGATGTCAAAAAAGCAGGTCAACCCCAAGCTGTTTATCGCTGTAATGTCCATCGAAGGGCTCCTTTGCGGTTGGCTTTTGAACAAAAATCACTATCACCTGCCGCTTGGCATCGAACGCGACCTCACAATACTATTCTTCTTCGGATGCGGTTTTCTCTGCAAGGAACCCATCAAAAAAATTCATAACGCCATTTCTGCAAACACAATCCACGCTGCGAAAAACACGGCCATCGTTGCCGCCATCGGAATTGCAAGCTTTATCGCCTATGCATTCTTGGAATCGCCGAGTCCGAATTTCAGCATTATGAACAACGACTTGGGCAAGAGCCTCCCCCAGTTCGTCGCAAGTTCCATCACAGGCATCATCGGCCTCATCGTTACATTCTTGCTCACGAGCAAGCTTCCTAACACAGCACCCATCCGCACCACCAAAGGCATTCTGCGAAACATCTCCCGCAACGCGCTCGTGATCCTCGCAGTCCACTGGTGGATCGTCCTGATGTTGCGACTCTTTTTCAGACCGCAAATCAACCAACCGGGAATCGCCTACATTGCCATCCCGATTGTAGCCCTCGGCACCATCGCCGCCATCCCGCTTTTCCGCTGCAAACTCCATCGCCTCCTCGGTAAAGAAAAAATCAGCGTAAAAGAAAGCCTCTGCATTAGGGAATAATGCAAAGGCTTGATACTCTTGTACGTCATTGCACTTCGTGCATGACTGCTGCGGTTTTCCTATGCAAGTATAAATACTTGCGCAGTCAAACCTTGCACGTCATTGCGAGCGAAGCGAAGCAATCTATACACCGAGTTCAGAAAAAAGGTCTTTCCATTGAGGATTCATTGATTCAATCAATGCAATCTTCTTCTTCCTAGACCCACCTTTTATCTTTTTTTCTCTTTCTATCGCATCAACAACCGAAGTATGTTCTTCAAAATAGCCTAATTGCGTAACATTATATTTTGCAGTAAATCCAGATATCAAGGATTTATGCTCTTGCATTCGTTTGATGAGATTCGAAGTCACACCCGTATATAATGTTCCATGCGGTTTATTGAACAGGATGTAAGTGTATGATTTTTCTTGCATGAAAAGAACATACAAAATTTCTTATGGCTTGCTTCGTCCTAACGGCCTCGCAATGACGTACAAGGCGAGTGCAGCAAAAATGAGCTTGCTCATTTTTATTGCCGAGCCGCAGAGTCATGCACTTGTGCAATGACGTAGGAGCCGAGTGATGCAGAAACATGTTTGCATGTTTCTATATCCGAGGCGTTTTGTTATGCGCTTGCGCAATGACGTACAAGGTGAGTGCAGCAAAAATGGGCTTGCGCAATGACGTTAAAGGCGAGTGCTGCAAAACACTAACTACAAATAGCTCTTGAACTTCGGCGTTAGTTCTTCGACGGGCTTTTTCTTGGGCACGTAAATTTTTACGGCGTACACGTTAAAGTCCGTCTCAGCCAAGATATCGCCTTCTTGCAAGTCTTCGTAAACATCAATTTCGATTTCGACGCCATCGCGTGCGATGCAGCGGATGGAACGCGCCGTCAGTTCCTCGCGCAAAAGAGGAACGTCAACGACCTTCTTGTAAGTGCCGTGATGAGTCGTACCAAGAATCCGATTGCAAAACATGGAATGAAATGTAGAAAATTAGTGATTAGTTGTTGGTCATTAGTCATTGGTTATTGGTTATTGTTAAGAGTCGCCCTACGGTTTCCTCTAGGATGATACAATTTTTTTCTATCTTAATGGGTAAAGGCGATGCCGGAACAGAGTCCGGCATGACAAGCCCCAAGTCATACCTCAAAGGCAGATTGCACTAAAACCTATCACCTAACAATGGCTCGCGCACGTAAGACTATTACTCCTGATCCGTATGCAAAACCGATAGCGAAACCGCTACCGCCTTCCAAGAGCTTGCCCGGCAAACTCAAGCAGTTCCAGGCGCCCACTCGTGCGGATTTTGACCTTGTAAGTCCTTACGGTGCCGCAGGCGACCAGCCCAAGGCCATTGAAGAATTGACCGAAGGATTCAAGAACGGCGAACAGTTCCAGACGCTTCTCGGCGTGACCGGTTCCGGCAAAACATTCACGATGGCCAATGTCATCAAGAATGTCGGAAAGCCGACGCTCATTCTCACGCATAACAAGACGCTCGCCGCCCAGCTCTATCAGGAATTCAAGTCGTTCTTCCCGAACAACGCAGTGGAATACTTCGTCAGCTATTACGACTACTTCCAGCCCGAAGCGTACATTCCGCACACGGACACCTTCATCGAAAAAGACGCGAGCATCAACGACGAAATCGACAAGCTCCGCCTGCGCGCAACGGCCAACTTGCTTACCCGCCGCGACGTGATTATCGTCGCTTCAGTGAGCTGCATTTACGGCCTCGGCAGCCCAAGCGAATACTTCGATTTGATGGTCCGCATCAAGAAGGGCGACATTTACGACCGCGACAAGATTCTGCGAGACCTTGTCCACATCCAGTATTCACGCAACGACTTTAGCCTCGACCGCGGCACATTCCGCGTCCGTGGCGACGTCATCGAAGTCCACCCGAGTTACGACGAAGACGGGCTGCGCATCGAGCTTTTCGGCGACGAAGTCGATCGCCTCTGCCGCTTTAACATTGTCACCGGCGAAGTCATCAAGGAAGTCGAAGAACTCACCATCGCCCCCGCAAAGCACTTTGTGACCAAAGAAGAAAATCGCGCGGGCATGCTGCAACGCATCCAGATGGAACTGACCGAACGCCTTGCGGAACTCGACAAGGAAGGCAAGGTGCTGGAATCGGCCCGCCTTTCGAGCCGCACCCGCTACGACATGGAAATGCTCCGTGAAACCGGCATGTGCAACGGCATCGAAAACTACTCCCGCATCATCGAAGACCGCGCCCCGGGCACCCGCCCCTTTACGCTCATCGACTACTTTGGCGATGACTGGCTTTTGATGATCGACGAATCGCACGTAAGCATTCCGCAAGTGGGCGGCATGGCCGAAGGCGACAAATCCCGCAAGACGACGCTTGTGCAATACGGGTTCCGCCTCCCCTGTGCTCTCGACAACCGTCCGATGAACTTTGCCGAATTCGAGTACATGTACCCCAAGCAAGTGCTTTTTGTGAGCGCCACCCCCGGCGACTACGAACTCAAAAAGACCAGCGGCGTCGTGACCGAACAGATCAACCGACCGACCGGACTTTTGGATCCGAAAATCGAGCTGTTCCCGATCCAGGGCCAAATGGACGTACTCCTGTACCGCATCGAAGAAGTCGTCAAGAACGGCGACCGCGTGCTCGTTACAACGCTCACCAAAAAGATGGCGCAGGACCTCACGGAATTTTTCATCGAAGCGGGCATCCGAGCCAAGTACCTCCATAGCGACATCAAGACGCTCGAACGTCACGAACTCATTCGCGGACTGCGCAGTGGCGAATTTGACGTACTCGTGGGCATCAACCTCTTGCGCGAAGGCCTCGACCTCCCCGAAGTGAGTATGGTCGCGATTCTTGATGCCGACAAGGAAGGATTCCTCCGCAACTACCGTAGCCTCATCCAGACGATGGGCCGTGCAAGCCGCAATGTGAATGGCACGGTACTCCTGTTCGCGGACAACATGACCGAAAGTCTCCAAAAGGCCATCGACGAGACAAACCGCCGCCGCGGCCTTCAGGAAGAATTCAACAAAGAACACGGAATTACACCGAAGTCCGTCACCCGCAAAATTGAAGAAGACCTGCGAATCGTGGACCCGCTCGGAATAGACGAAGACAACGAAATCGACGAATCCGATACGTCATCCTGGAGCGAAGCGACGGGATCCAGTGACGATTCCACAGACTTTACCCCAGGTATCCGCCCGATGGAACCGTTGCAGCCCTCCCGCTTCAGGAAGACCACCTCCAAGAAGCCCGCCTCCAACAGCCGTCATCCTGAGCTCCGGAACGACGTCATTGCGAGCCAAGGGCGAAGCAATCCAAGCGATTCCAAGCTCGCGGACCTGGAAAAACAGATGAAAGAAGCCGCCGCCAGACTCGATTTCGAAGAAGCCGCAAGACTCCGCGACATCATTCGTTCTATGAAAGCTTAAGGTTTACTTTTATTTACACTAATTGTTTGTATTTTTATAGAAAACTTTTAATTATATGGTACGTTTCGTCCATATTTTGTTTATTTTCACTAGAAGATTACAAAAAAAGGGTATTACAATGAATTTCAAGTTCGCAACACCTCTTCTTTTAGGTTCCGCTCTCACTTTGAGCACGATTGGCTTTGTCGCTTGTGGTGGCGAAGAAAACGGCGTTACACCGGTGCCGGGTTCTTCTTCGTCCCAGCCGCCTGAGCCGCTGCCGGAAGTCGATCCGACAACCTCCATCACGTTCTCCGGACTTGGCATTCTTTACAAGAGCGATACCAAGGTCCAGTTCAAGGGCGAAGTCTCCATCGTCCTCGATGACGATGAATCCCTCGCCGACCCGAGCATTGCCCGTTTTGCAAACATCCAGTTTGACGTTCGCAGCAAGAGCGGAGCAAGCACAGGTTCCATTTCCGCGGATCCGATGGACTTTGCAAGCGCCCCCGTCTCCTCATACTCCCTCCAGGATTTGAATGTTCAGACATTCCTTGATGACGAAAGCTACACTGAATGTGGCGATTTCACCCTCTACATCACGGCTATCAAGCCCGATGGATCTGGTATGAGAGATTCTATCTCATTCGTCCGCCCGGAAGAAAAGTGCAAAGCTCCTGAACTCTCTTCTTCTAGCGTCCAGGTCCCAGGTGCCCCGATGGACTCCGTTACGGTTAGAATCAGCACCAAGTCGACCAAGTGCGTTGTCTTGACGACCAATCCTCCGACGTTAACAGCAGACGCCACGGTTGGCGACATCTGCTTTAACAGACTCGGCACCACCGTCCAGGTTTCTAGCGGAACGGGCCTCCAGTTTGACACATTCACGAACGTCTGGCCGGACGACTACGGCTGGGAAATGTTGCCCACCGATCCGGTAACCACGGACAACTTCTCCTATAACCCCACAACCCTGAGAGACGCCTATCCGGACGTACTCAGCCTTGATGACGTGTTCTTCGTTGCCGTTTCCAAGACCTACACGCCGAATTCCGGTACTGCAGTCGGCTTCTACGCCTTCATCGCAAAAGAAATCTCCCACGATCCGAACAACGACAGAGAACTCGACGTGCTTATTTACAAGGCAAAATAAGTCTACCTAAACAGATTTGTTAAAGAGTCCTCCCCAACGGGAGGACTCTTTTTGTTGTATTTAATAAATTTAGAGTCAACTAACTTTATTAAATAAATCTAATTTTATTAGCCATTTCTAATTTTTATCAAATTATTTTCTATAATTGAATCGTGATGATTAAATAGAATAGGAGAATCCTCATGATTAAACTCGTGCTTGTTCGCCACGGTGAAAGCGAATGGAATAAGAAGAACCTCTTTACCGGATGGATGGATGTAGACCTTAGCGAAAAGGGTCACGAAGAAGCGGCTGCCGCCGGCCAACTTCTGAAGGCTGAAGGTTACGATTTTGACCTCTGCTACACCTCTTACCTGAAACGCGCCATCCATACATTGAATCACGTTCTCGATGAAATGGACCGCGCCTGGCTCCCGGTCATAAAGAGCTGGAAACTGAACGAACGCCACTACGGGGACTTGCAGGGCAAGAACAAGTCCGAAGCCGCCGAAAAGTTCGGAGAGGACCAGGTGAAAATCTGGCGCCGCTCATTTGACATCAAGCCGCCCGTGCTTGCCGATGACGACGAACGCAGCGCAAAGAAGCAGGCCATGTACCGCGATGTCGACGAATCGTTCCTCCCGCAAAACGAAAGCCTCGAAACGACAATCGCCCGCGTAATCCCCTACTATCTCGAAGAAATCAAACCGCAAATGAAGGCAGGCAAGCGCATCGTGATTGCGGCTCACGGCAATTCCCTACGCGCACTGGTGATGTATCTCGACAAGATGAGCAAGGAAGAAGTTCTCGGCCTGAATATTCCGACAGCAACCCCGCTCGTTTACGAGTTTGACGACAACCTGAACCCCATCAAGCACTACTACTTGGGCGACCAGGAGGCACTCAAAGCCAAGATGGAAGCAGTCGCAAACCAGGGCAAGAAAAAGTAGCGCGCCATATCGTTGTGTCTTTGGAAAACTCGGAACCAATAGGTTCCGGTGTTTTCTAAATTTGTGCTCGGATTTAATTTCAAAGGCCAAATGCAGGGCCGTGTACAAGGAGACACAATATGCTCAAGAAGCTTTCCAATTTCCCTGGCATCAAGGGACCCGTTGTCACGATCGTGATGGACGGTTTTGGTATCACCGATAAGGTCGAAGGCAACGCCATCAAGGCAGCCCGCACTCCGGTTCTCGATCGCCTTTTCAAGATGTACCCGAACGTCCTCCTGAAGGCACACGGTCGCGCCGTCGGTATGCCGACCAACGAAGACATGGGTAACTCCGAAGTCGGCCACAACGCTATCGGTGCTGGCCAGGTTTACAACCAGGGTGCAGCCCTCGTTGCAGACGCCATCAACAGCGGCGACATCTTCGGTCGCGATGCCTGGAAGGAAATCTCCGGCAACGTCCGTGAAAAGAACACGGTTCTCCACTTCATCGGACTCTTCAGCGATGGTAACGTTCACTCCAACATCGCTCACCTCAAGGCCATGGTCGCCCAGTCCAAGAAGGAAGGCGTCAAGAAGGTTCGCATCCATATCCTCCTCGACGGTCGTGACGTTCCGGAAACCTCCGCTCTCGATTACGTTGGCCCGTTCGAAAAGTTCCTCGACGAACTCCGCTCTCCGGAATTCGACGTTTGCATCGCTTCTGGCGGTGGCCGTATGCAGATCACCATGGACCGTTACAATGCTAACTGGAAGATGGTGGAACTCGGCTGGAAGACCCACGTACTCGGCGAAGGCCGCTACTTCGACAACGCTACTCAGGCTATCGAAACTCTCCGTGGCGAAACCAAGGCTATTGACCAGGACCTCCCGCCGTTCGTGATTGCCAAGGACGGCCAGCCGGTTGGCACCATCAACGATGGCGACTCCGTGGTGTTCTTCAACTTCCGTGGCGACCGCGCTATCGAAATCACGCGCGCCTTCGAAGAAGAATCCTTCAA
>JBGVAT010000011.1:0-29637 GCA_045224895.1 Fibrobacter sp. | reverse complement strand
CATCTGGCTCTTGAGCGAAAGTGCGTGGTGCAAATCCATCAAGCCTTCGAGAATCGGGTTCTCTTCTTCGTCGCCTTCCTTGTCGCGTGTCTTGGTCTGTGCAAAATTCAAATTGTGCTGGATGTCGTCATCGCCTGGATGCAAGCGGAGTGCCGACTTGTAGTAGAAAATCGCAAAGCCGAGTTTGCCGCTGCGGTAGTAGGCATTGCCCAGGTTGTAATAGAGGTCTGCATTGACGATGCCTTCGTCAACGCATGTGCGCCATTCGTCAATCGCACGTTCAAAGTCGTTTTCATTGTATGCCTTTGTGCCGGCTTCGATGCCTTCGCAAGTGGGGGCGGCAGCGCTTGCTGCGGAGGTGAGGAGGAGCGCTGCGGCAATCGTCAAAATAATTCTATTCAGTTTCATAAAAGCGTCCATTGGAGATTCCCGCTTGCTTCGACTGCACTCAGCGCAGGCTCCGGCGGGAAAGACCGGTTAAATGTTTTTATAGCTTCAGCGCTCCACAGAGCTTTTCGACGTCTGCGAGCATTTGGGACTGTTCTTCGGTTGTGGCTGTGACCGGAGCAAAACGCACGAACGAGCATTTTTCAAGCCAGCTGTTGATGGCTTCGATTGTTTCTTCCTTGACTCCGCGCTTTGAAAGTTCCTGCTTCATTTGCGGGCGGGTCATACCCTTGAATTCGGTGTTCGTCAGGTTGCTGAGGTAATCGATGAGTCCGTTTTCGAGTGCTGCGTAGAAGGCTTTGCCGTCACCGCTCTTGAGTGCTGTGCGGGCCTTTGCGAACTTTTCCTTGAGGAGCTTGTTTGCCTTGCCCTTGCGGACGAGTGCCGTGTTGCTGTTGCGCTTGCGCTTTCTCGTGATGGCGAAGTTTACGATAAGGTAGAACGGAATTGCTGCTGCGAACAGTACCCAGAAGAGAATGCTCCTGTGTGGTGCGGCCGTTTCGGACTTGTCCGTGATGGCGTGGATAAAGCGGATGTCGCTTCCCAAAAATTCAATTTCTTGTTTCTGGACGGGCGGGGTGGATGTGCCAGCGGAAACCGGTGCCTGGTAAATGGGTTCAGCCGGGGCTTCGCCCTTTTCGACTTCGATGGTCCACGGGCCTGCCGATGCTGTTTCGTATTTCTTTTTAGAGGGGTTGAACCAGGAATACGTAATGGCCGGGATTTCGAAAGTGCCCTTTTTCTTGGGGTAGAGGAAAACCTTGATGTCCTTCGAAGTGATGACCTTTGTGCCCTTGATTTTCTTGTTGATGCTGTTTTCGGGGGGCACGGAGCGGAAATCGCTAAAGTCGGGGAGCTTCGGGTCGGTTATTGTACCCGGAATGCCATCGCCCTTGATGCTGATGGAGAGTGTGAGCGCTTCGCCGACCTTGAGGCTTGTCTTGTCGAAGTTTGCGTCAAAGCTGTAGGAACCGACCATTCCCGAAAAGTCGGCGGGCTTGCCTTCGGTCGGGAGCGGGAGAACGGTGATGTTGAGCGGGGCGGTGGCGGTTTCTGTTTCGATGGGTTCCTGCTTTACGCTACGGCTCGAAAAAGACATATTGCCCATCTGCTTCTTTTCTTCGACGACTTTCGGTTCGCCAAGCTTGGTGTACTT
The DNA here is from genome assembly GCA_045224895.1 of Fibrobacter sp. Classification (GTDB taxonomy): domain Bacteria; phylum Fibrobacterota; class Fibrobacteria; order Fibrobacterales; family Fibrobacteraceae; genus Fibrobacter. Next base: position 28,034 of record JBGVAT010000011.1, on the reverse strand, counting down.
GAACTTGAAAGACGGAATCTGGAGTGAGCCGCTCTTGGTCGGGCTGAGCCATGCAAAACGCGTAGTCGCCTTCATCTCGCGGCGAGTTCCTTCGACATGCTTGAATTCCATATTCGAGAGGTCGTTGCGATGGACGATGAAGTCGTTGCCGGTGCTCATATCGGTGGCCTGGAGACCGCCCTGGAAATGCTCAAAAGTGTGGAGGCTGAGGGTGACGCTGAACTGTTCGCCCTCATAAATGGACTTTTTGCTTGGCGTGAGGCTTACGGCAAGGGCGTCATCGTTGAAGGAACGCTGCACTTCGACGGGAATCTTGCTGCTGACGACGTTGGCTTCGCCGCCGATGTTCCAGGTCAGTTTGCCCAGATCCAGCAAACCGGTCTTTTTTGGGGCTTTGACCTTGAACGAATAGACTCTGGCTTTGTACGCTCTTCCACCGCCGCCAAAGAAGGAATTGAAAATTTCGTCCATGTCCGGGCGCATCACCTGATCGGTACTGTCGAGCCCGAGGAGCTTAAAGTTGTCGTGGGTTTCGAGGTGGAGCACACCCCTGTTCTGCGGAAGTTCCTGGACGGGAACGATGAATTGCAAATTGAATGTCTGACCGGCTTCAATGCGGTCTTTATCGAACTGGAGGGATGGCCTTGCGCCTACAAATGCTGTTAAACCGAGACATAAAAGCAAAAAACGTTTCATAGCCCATAATTTACCAATTTTAGAACATATAGACAAATCGAAGCGGCGCTTTTGCAATGAAATAGGGCGAAAACCAAATAAATAATGCCTAGTTTTTTAGACTCCGTGAACGATTAAAATTGCCCCCGCAAAAATGCAGGGGCAAGTAAAAATTAAGCCGGTTCTATGTCTAGCTTACTTTCTGTGTAGCGCTTCACGATCGAGTTTAAAAGCGTCTGGTAGGGAATCCCCACCCGTTCCGCTTTTGCCTTGAACGCTTCGAGAACGCCGGGGTCAAAGCTGGTGCCTACTTTGGACTTGCGAGCCTTTGCCGCTGCCCGTTTCTTGGATGCCGCAATAGCTTTAGATAGCGCTCCTGGACCGCTGAAGGATAGCCCGTTTTTTACGGCCCAGCGGTGCTCTTTTTCGGCTTCGGCTTCCGTCATAGTCTCGTAATGGGCGGCTATTTCCATTTCTTTTTTGGTAAGTCCTTTTTTCATTTGCGCCCCCTTTTGGGATAACAGGTAACTAAAGTGTTTGTTTCGTGATTGTACAGGAAATGCCATTTTTTCCCGTTAAAAGTCTTTGTAACTATCAAGATGGTTTCGTCTACGCTCGAAACGTCCACGCTGTCCCAGCTTTCAGTGTCAAAAGCCTGTCTTACTTCGGCTTCCGAAATGCCCCGCTGTTCCATTCTCTCCAGTGCGTGTTGGCTTATTGTTACGTTCACATCCTTAATATATGATAATGTCTAGATGATGTCAAGATGCTTTTGTCGACGAAAAAAAACTGCTTTTGTTGACTTCGTTGCGTCTGAAAAAGTGATTTGCAACAGGAACTGTGTAAGGCGATGCCGGAATAAATCCGGCATGACATAGTGTTCTCGTATCTGTCCCGGAACAAGTCCGGGATGATAACCGGGAATCTCCTTTTCAATACCAAAAGGAGGTGCCCGCTTTCGCGGGCATAACAGTTGTAAAAACGGTTTCGAAAAATTTGCGCAAATATATACTTTTCACCCTTGAAACGTTAGTAAAAAATTGTTATCATTGGCGCCGTCAAAAACAAGGAGTCTAAACAATGTACTGCATTCTCGCCGCCCTCTTGATTAAGAGCTTTAAGAAATACGCCAAGCGCGCTTAATCGAAAAAGTTTTTCTCTCTCTATCTGAACGCGATGCCACGGAGCTTATCCGTGGCTTTGCTTTTTTATGACGAATGTGTAAGGTGACCCCGGCACTGGGGCCGGGGTGACAAGTGCGGGGGAGTGTTTTGGTATGGACGAAATGTCCAAAAAAGTTGCCGAAATATATACTAAAATACCTTGACGTGTTAGTAAAACTTTTTTAATATTGGCGCCGTCAAAAACAAGGAGTCTGAATAATGTACTGCATCCTCGCCGCCCTCTTGATCAAGAGCTTTAAGAAGTACGCTAAGCGTGCCTAATCTTTTAAAGATAGATTAAGAAAAGTTGAAAATGGTCTCGGGTTTCCGGGGCTTTTTTTATTTGCGTGCAATTTAAAAGATTCTTTTACAAAATTAGAGTTATATTTGAAGCATGCGATATGGTGATTTAACTTCCTTTCAGACCGGCGTAGCCGTCCCCCTCTTCAGTCTTCACAGCAAACATAGCATTGGCATTGGCGAATTCCTGGATTTGATTCCTTTTGCCCAGTGGTCCAAGTTCTGTGGATTCAACATCATCCAGCTTTTGCCCGTTAACGATACGGGCTCCGAATCGAGCCCTTACAGCGCTCGCAGTGCATTTGCATTAAACCCCGTCTTTATCAATATCCAGTCCGTCGAAGGCGCTGTCAAGTTCGAAAGCGAAATCGAAAGCGCCCGCGAAGAGTTCGCTGGTATGTCGCGCGTGGACTACTACCGTATTACTTCGTGGAAGCGTTCTATCCTCCGCAAAATTTTTGACGCCCATTATGACGAACTCAAGTCTTCCAAGCGCCTTCTTTCCTGGGTCGACAAGAATGCCTGGGTCAAGTCCTATTGTGTGTACTGCACGTTGAAGGCCCAGAATAACGAAGCCAGCTGGAAGGACTGGAAAAAGTTCCAGGATCCGTCTGCCGCAGATATTGAAAAGCTTTGGATGAAAAACTACAAGGACGTGCTGTACCAGGCCTGGATGCAGTACGTTGCCGAAGGGCAGTTTACCGCCGCCGTGAACGAGGTCTCGAATCTGGGGCTTCGCCTGAAGGGCGACGTGCCTATCCTCATCAACGAAGACAGTGCGGACGTGTGGTTTGACCGCAAGTACTTCTCGCTTGCCGACCGCGCTGGCGCTCCTCCTGACATGTTCAGCTACGGTGGCCAGAACTGGGGCTTCCCGACTTACCGCTGGGACGTTCTCGAAGCCGATGACTTTGGCTGGTGGCGCCGTCGCTTGGCTCAGGCTAGCAAGTTCTATCACGCATACCGCATTGACCACGTGCTTGGTTTCTTCCGCATTTGGGCTATTCCTGAAAGCGAATCGACGGGTATTCTCGGACGTTTCCAGCCGTCTATTCCGCTCACTTGGGATGTGCTGCGCAATGCGGGGTTCTGCCGCGAATCTCTCGAATATTTGCGCCGTCCGAACTTCTCCGTGGACCAGCTGCGTGAATTCCTCGGTGCCGAAACGGAAAGGCTCGTACCGAAGTGCTTCACGAACTTGCCGGGAACGTTCGACCGCTTCATCATCAAGCCGGAACTGCTTTCTGAACGTGCCATCCTTGCTTTGGACGAACCGCAAGAAGTCAAGGACGCCATGCTCCGCGTTTACTGGAACCGTGTGTTCATCCCGACGGGCGACGAAAATACGTTCTACCCGTACTGGTACTGGTACAACCAGCCGGTTCTCTTTACGCTTCCGCTGAACGAACAGCAGAAGCTCCACGAATTGATTGGCCAGAACGAGCAGGCTCAGAATGCGCTCTGGGAACAGAATGCCATGAAGCTCTTGTCCGTGCTTGCGAACGAGACCGATATGCTTGTCTGTGCCGAAGACCTTGGTGCCGTTCCGCCATGCGTCCCGTCCGTACTCAACAAGCTGAACATCATGTCGCTTCGCATTGAACGCTGGGCCCGTGACTGGAACGCTCCGTATTCTCCGTACTACAGCATGGATGAATACCCGCGTCTTTCTGTTTGCACTACGAGCTGCCACGATACGTCGACGCTTCGCGGTCTTTGGGAAGAAAGCGACTTCGACAAGTCGTTCTACTGGTCTCATGCCCAGTTGCCCGGTGTTGCTCCCGAAAAGCTCACGCCGCCGGTGGTGCGCGATATTCTTGCCCACGTGTTCACGGCGAACAGCCTCTTCTGCATTCCGCCGCTCCAGGACTACCTCGCGCTTTCGTCCGCACTCTCCGAATGCGACCCGAAGGAAGAACGCGTCAATATTCCGGGTACGGTCGGCGGAAAGAACTGGACCTACCGCACGCCTTGCAGTGTCGAAGATCTTTTGGCCAATGCAGGCTTGATCGCAGAAATCAGTAAACTTGTCGACGAACGTAAGAACCGTGCTCTTTGGAAAATCTAGTCTGCTTCCTTCTTGGACAAAAGACGCTGTTTTCTACCAGATATTCCCTGACCGCTTTTGCCGTAGTCCAAAGTACAAGGCGGTAGGAAAGTTCGTGGACTGGGATACGCTCCCAACCCGCGAAAATATGTTTGGCGGAAACCTTGCCGGAATCATTGACAAGCTCGATTACGTGGCGTCTCTGGGCGTCACGGCGATTTACCTTTGCCCGATCTTCAAGAGCAATTCTAACCATCGTTACCATACGGTCGATTATTTTGAAATCGACCCGGTGCTTGGGACGCTCAAGGATTTTGACAATCTCGTAAGAAAGGCGCACAAGCTTGGGCTTCGTGTGATTCTGGACGGCGTATTCAATCACTGTTCTAGGGGATTTTTCCAGTTCAACAGCTTGATGGAATTGGGAACAAATTCTCCGTACGTGGACTGGTTCCATGTACATGGCTGGCCGCTGCATGCGTATTCGGGCAAGCCCAATTACGATTGCTGGTGGGGGTACCCCGCGCTCCCGAAGTTCAATACCGACAATCCGGATGTTCGCGAATACCTGTTCTCGGTGGGTGAATACTGGATGAAGCGCGGCATTGACGGTTGGCGCCTGGACGTGCCGAACGAAATTGACGACGATAGCTTTTGGCAGGAGTTCCGTCGCCGTATCAAGGCGATTAACCCGGATGCGTATATCGTTGGCGAAATTTGGGACGAGCCTTCTCGCTGGTTGCAGGGCGACCAGTTTGACGGTGTGATGAATTATCCTTTGCGTAAGGCGGTACTGGCGTACCTGTTCGACGAAACTCCGATTGATGTCGAAGAATTTGCGAAGCGCTTGCGTGATGCGTTCCCGGCGGATCGTTTTGGTGTGCAGATGAACCTGCTCGGAAGCCATGACACGACCCGTATGGCGTCGCTCCCGTGCAGCAATTTGCAGAGGGTGAAGCTTGCGCTTACGCTTCTGTTCTTTTTGCCGGGCGCTCCCTGTATATATTATGGGGACGAAATCGGTATGGTGGGCGGCAAGGACCCGGACAACCGCAGGACTTTCCCGTGGGATAAGCTCGAAGAAGGCGAAAAGAAGCCGATTTTCAGCTATGTTAAGGAATTGATCGAACTCCGTAAAAAGTCGCAGGTGCTGCGCGATGGGTCGCTGGAGATTGTCTGCAGGCCGGACGGCTTGGATGTTGTCCGTGAACTGAAGGGTAAGAAGATGACGCTTGCGATTACTGCGTCGAAACCGGACCCGTTGTTTGAAATAAAATAAGTTTTGCTGCGAGGAAAGGTGACCCCGGAATAAATCCGGGGTGACATTGTGGCGGGCTTGACAAACTCCTGCTTGTCTACTTCCTACTGCTATAAGCCGGGCGTTGCGGGGGCGGCGTTTGAGCCTCCGCTAGAAGGGGTGATGGAAGACCCGGCGTTTTTTATTGTGCTGCGGAATGGTGACCCCGGCACGGTGGCCGGGGTGACATCGTGGCCGGGATGACAAGTCGATGTGACTTGTGGTTGGGGAGCCGGGGCTGCAATCAGGGGAAGGCTTTCCCCTTTTTAAGCCTAAAATTACTTTCTGCTTCCTACTTCCTACTTCCTACTTTTCTATCTTTGTCCCGCAACTAGTATGTATAATGCCTTATTAAGGGATTACAAATGAATAAACATAAATTCGGCATGCGAGAATTCATCATTCTCCTCGTCATCATTCTTTCGGCCTACACTGTATGGCCTTCAATTCAGGTTCACTCCAAGAAGGGTGAAGCCAAGAAGACTTTCCTCAAGGAAAATCCGAAACTGGGCTCCAAGTCCATCAACTTCGGTTTGGACCTTGCCGGTGGTTCTAGCATCACGCTCCAGATTGACAAGTCCAGCCTCAAGGACGGCGAAGATATCAAGGATATCCAGGCCCAGTCTCTCGAAATCATCCGTAACCGCGTTGACCAATACGGTCTTTCTGAACCGCAGATTTCTCCGAGCGGTGACGACCGCATCTTGGTTGAACTGGCGGGCGTGGACGACTCTACGGCAAAGGCTCTCGTGGGTTCTACTGCAAAGCTCGAATTCAAGATTCTTGCCGAATCCGATCGTTTTGCCCAGGTCATTAGCCTGATTGACGGTTACCTCACTCGTCAGACGACCGACATCGTCGCTGATTCCACGGTGAGCGATTCCGCTAAGGTTGATTCTGCCAAGAAGGACCAGGCTCTTTCCGATGAAGAACTTCTCGCCGGTGGCGTTGCCAAGGCCGAAGAAAAGAAGGATTCCGCAGCTGCTCAAGATGCCGCTCCGGCAGACTTGGTCGGTCAGTCCCTTACTTCTTACTTCCTCTCTTTCGGCAATGGCGGTTTCATTGCTGAAGAAAGTGTCGAAAAGGTGAAAAAGCTCCTCGAAACCGATGGCGTCCAGAAGCTCATTCCGCGTGACGTCGCATTCGCTTTCGGTAGCGGTCTCGAAAAGCTCCGCCGCGATTCCAACATCAAGGCCAAGCGTCTTTACCTCCTCCGTCGTCGCGCCGAAATGGGTGGTGACGATATCATCGATGCTCGTCCGTACCGCGTGAGCGACGGTGTCAGCGCCGGTGAAGTTGCCGTGAACCTCAAGTTCGGCGGCATCGGTCCTAAGAAGTTCTCTGCTGTGACTGCTGCTAACGTCAGCAAGCAGATGGCCATCGTTCTTGACAACCAGGTCATCAGCGCTCCGGTCATCCGTGACCGTATCCCGAACGGCGAAGCCCAGATCACGGGTCTCGAAGACATGGCCGAAGCTAACCGCCTCGCTGTCGTCTTGAAGGCCGGTGCCCTCAAGGCTCCGATGCAGATCATTGAAAGCCGTACCGTCGGTGCAACCCTCGGTGAAGAAAACATTGTCCAGGGCTTCGGTTCCGGTGCAATCGGCCTTATCATCTGCTTGGTGTTCATGGTTTCTTACTACCGTCTCGGTGGCTTCATCGCAAGCATTGGCGTGATCATCAACGCCCTCGTGACTGCCGCTGTGATGTCCGTGTTCAACGCCACGCTTACTCTCCCGGGTATTGCAGGCTTCATCCTCGTCGTCGGTATGTCTCTCGACGCGAACGTGATTATTTACGAACGTATCCGTGAAGAACTCAAGAACGGTCTCACTGCTCGTGCTGCCGTGGCCAAGGGTTACGAACGTGCATTCAGCGCCATCTTGGACTCCAACTTGACGACGGTCTTGACGGGTCTTATTTTGTACAAGATTGGTACGGGTTCTGTCAAGGGTTTCGGTCTTACGCTTACGATCGGTATCCTCACTTCTCTCTTCTGCGCTATCACGGTTTCCCGCGCAGTGTTCGACTGGAGACTTGCTAAGCGCGACAGAACGACGCTCTCCATCGGTTCTGGCTTCAAGGCTTTGAACAACGCCAACCTTCCGATCATGAAGAACCGCGGCAAGTTCAAGGTTCTCTCCATCATCCTCATTATTGCAAGTATCGCAAGCATCGCTGTGAAGGGCTTTGACTTCAGCATCGACTTCACGGGTGGCCAGGTCTATACGATCCAGTACCAGGATGACGCCAAGCACGAAACCGACTTGAACAAGGCTTTGAGCAAGGCTGGCATCCAGGGCGCTCGCGTCCGTTCTCTCGGTGGTACGTCTGCTAACTCCTACCAGATCAGCGTCCGCGGCGATGACGTGAACTTTGAAGCAACGATGGCCAAGGCTTTCGAAGCCGCCAACCAGAAGTGCGAAATCGTGGCTAAGGATGCTGTGGGTCCGACCATCGGTAAGGAACTCCGCTTCAACGCTATCTTGTCCGTGATTCTCGCATGGCTCGTGATTGCTCTCTACGTTTGGTTCCGATTCGGTAAGCTCGGTCTTGGCTTCGGTGTTTCCGCAGTGCTTGGCCTTATTCACGATACCCTCATCACGCTCGGCTTCATCTCGGCATTCGGTCTTTCTTTCGACGGTGCCTTGATCGCTTCGCTCCTCACGATGATCGGTTACTCTGTGAACGACACCATCGTGAACTTCGACCGTATCCGTGAAAATACAGCACTCTTCGGCACGGCAAACTATGAACGCACGATCAATAGCTCTTTGAACCAGTGCTTCAGCCGTACGGTGATCACGTCTCTCACGACGCTCTTTGTTTGCGTTGTCCTCGCTGTCAAGGGCGGTTCTTCTATCCGCGACTTCGGCTTGGTACAGTGCTTCGGTATCCTCATCGGTACCTACTCTTCTGTGTGCGTCTGCTCTCCGATCGTTCTCTGGTGGAGCAAGAAGTTCAAGAAGGGTGTGTAATCCTTTAATACGCTAGATGTTCAAAACGCTCGGCCAGTGGCCGGGCGTTTTTTGTATGGTTGAAACCGAAATTGTTTGCGAGGGGGTGGGGCTAAAGCGACGGGAGCGTGTTCGCGACCAGCGCAATGGCGTCCTGGAGTGTAATTGCTGCATCGCTTTCGCAGAGGTGTGCCTTGTGGCAGACACGTCCAAAGAGCATTTCGGGCGTGATTCCGGCTTCCTTGTCTTGCCTTAGACTGTGGGCGAGTTCGCGTTTGGAAAGCTTCTTGTTGTTTTCGTCGACAATCAGGGGGTGGTGCAGGTAAATCGGGCGCTCGGTACGCCCCAGCGCTTCCATCAGGGCGATCTGCCGGGCTGTGGAATTGCGGATGTCCTCGCCGCGGACAATGTGGGTGATATGCTCGTCGATGTCATCCACGCAGACGGCGAACTGGTAAGTCCATTGGTTGTCGCGGTCACGGATGGGAAAGTCCCCGCATTGGAGTTTCGGATTCTCGTGGAAGTCTCCGAGGCGCAAGTCGTGCCAGTCGATGGTCTTGTCTGGGACGATGAAACGCAAATTGTGCGGGGCGGTGTCGCGAGATGCGATTGCGGTGGCTGGATGCACTGGATCCTTCGTCGCTTCGCTCCTCAGGATGACGTGAGGCTTGCATTTTCCCTGATAAATGATTTCCCCGGTCTCGCTCCTGGGATTTTCGTCCTGGAGCTGTTTCCGGCTGCAAAAGCAGGGGTAGACGAGCGATTTTTCCTGGAGCTTTTGGAGGGCCGCCTTGTAAATGTCGTTACGGGCGCTCTGGATGCTCTCGGAATCGTGATGGAATCCGAGCCATGCCAGGTCTTCGCGGATGCCTTCGATGTATGCAGGGCGGGCGCGGCTCTGGTCGTGGTCTTCAATGCGCAAGTGAACCCTTAAATCCCATTTTTTAGCGGCTGCCCAAACATAGAGTGCAGAAAGAAGATGGCCTTCGTGAAGGTAGCCTGTGGGGCTAGGGGCAAATCGGATAGTGTTACGCACATCACAAATATAATTTTACAAAATGTTATTAACTATACGTTTCGTCTAAAAGTCCGTGATAATTATATATTTGGGGCAGATTGGGCAAATTCTTGAAAAAAGGGGTGTACCTGATGGTTGGAATGATGAAAACTCTCTCTAGAGCGGTTATGATTCTTGTGGCCGCTCTTGCTGCGAATTCCTTTGCCGACGACATTGTCGCCACTGCATCGAATGGTGCGCTGGTCATCTTGCACGATAATGGACGTTGGGAATATTATCAGAACAACAAGAAAATTCGCGATGTCCGTGAGAGTGCTATCCCCGAAGATGCCAAGTTTAACGTGATGGTCGAGTACGAAAAGCCGGAACGCGTGAAAAAGAACGTGCGCCTTTCGATGGAAGCTGAATATGCGACCGAGGAAGAAATCAGGGATGCTCAGAGAAACGTTCCGAAGGGCGGCTACATTTATTTCCAGGTCAAGACTTCCCAGATCAAGAAGGGCTTGCCGCGCAAGCTGACGTTCTTCTTGTTCGATGGCGGCAAGACGCCTATCTTTACGAAAACTGTTTACGATACCGATGCGGTTCCTAGCGAACAGAAGGGAATCTCCAACTTGCTCGTTGTGCCGGTTTATGGAACGCCAAAGTCCGACGTGATGCTTGCCCGCGTGCAGGCCCGCGACGGTATGGAAACGCTTGATATCGATATCCCTGTCAGGTAACTTACCTTGCTCAAGTTTGCTGTAGTCGATATTGAGACGACCGGCGGTCATAAAGACGATAACCGAATCATGGAAGTCGGAATAGCCCTGATGGACGGTTCCGAAGTGGTGGGGACGTACCACTCGCTTGTGGATCCCGGCCAGCCGATTACTCCGTTTGTCCGTGAACTCACGGGAATTAATGACGAGATGGTTGTGGGGCAGCCGCAGTTTGGCGCTATTGCCGAACAGGTGGCTTCGCTATTGGAAGACCGCATATTCGTGGCGCACAATGTGCAGTTTGACTGCAAGTTCATTACTGCTGAACTCAAGCGCTGCTGCATCAAGTTCAACCCGCCCAGACTCTGTACGGTCAAGCTTTCGAGGCGTGTGTTCCCGGGACAGCCGAGCTACAGTTTGCATAAGCTCACGGAATCCTTGGGTCTTCCGGATTTTCATCACCATCGCGCATTGGACGATACGATGGCCGCTGCCGAAATCTTGAAACTTGCCTTGGACAAGGTGGGCGAGGCGGGTGTGATGAAGAACGTCGTGAATCTGTCGAGCGCAAAAAAGCAGGCTATTAGCAAGTAGAGTGTTTTTGTCAACACTTTTTTGTTTGGTATGAAATAATTTCGTACGATTTTGTTTTTATTTAATTACATTAAAAAGAAACAGTAGGGGAGCTTATGAATACCAAGCTTAAAAATTATGCTGCGTTTGCGGCGTTTTCGTTCATATCTATGCTTGCGTTTAACGCATGCGGTGAAGGTTCTGAAGGACCTCAGGGACCTGCAGGAGAACAGGGTGTTGCCGGAAAAAATGGCGAGAACGGCGCTAGTTGCAGTGCCAAGGCTCTGGCTGATGGTTCCGGTTTTGAGCTTTCTTGCGGTGGCGAAGTTGTCGGTACCATAAAAAACGGCTCCAACGGAACTAATGGCAAAAATGGAACAAACGGCCTTAACGGCAATGACGGCTCTAGCTGTTCGGCCAAGGCCTTGTCAAATGGCTCCGGTTATGAACTGAGTTGCGGAGGTTCTGTTGTCGGGACGATCAAGAACGGTTCCGATGGTCAAAAAGGTTCCGACGGTTCCAATGGCAATGATGGTACAAGTTGCTCGGCGAAAGCGCTTGAAGATGGTTCGGGCTATGAACTGAGTTGCGGGGGCGCTGTTGTTGGGACGATCAAGAACGGCTCCAATGGCGAAAAGGGCGCTGACGGTAAAAACGGTGATGATGGCTCTAGTTGCAATGCGACTGCACTTGAAGACGGTTCTGGTTATGAGCTGACTTGCGGGGATAAGGTTGTCGGAACGATAAAAAATGGAACTGACGGCGCCAAGGGTACAAGTTGCACTGCGAAGGCTCTTGACGATAACTCTGGTTACGAGCTGTTCTGTGGTGGCAAGAGTGTCGGTGTCCTGAAAAACGGAATAGTTCGGGGTGAAGGGTTTGATGCCTGGTACTATGGAAAGAATAGTGTTGATGGAATTGTTGAAGAATGTGGGGGTAATGACCGAGTTGTTTATGATGGCTTTGATTGTACTAATGATGACGGTGGCTGGTGGTATTCGGGAACAAATGGCAGTACGCAGGTTAAGTGGGGACCGAACTACGATGTTAAAATAACTACATGGGAATGGCATGATGATGGATCAAGTACGCCCATAGAGGTGGGTGACTATGATTATGTTTCCGATTATATAAGAGACGGAAATGAAATCATCTTTGAGGCCAAACAAAATGAAAAAAACGAAGATAATCCTGAATGGCAGGATTTCTATATAGGTGTTGATTTTACCGAAGATGAAGATAATGGTATCGATGCTTCAAAATGGTTGGGAATATGTATAAAGTATGCGGCTAGCGCTCCTGGTTTAAAACTTAACTTGAGGTTGGCTCATAATTTTGCACCCCTTGACTATGGGGATACTTACCGGTACTTCGAGCTTCCAGGAACATTGGCGGATGGTAAGACTATAGATGGTGATGTCTTGAATATTCGTTGGTCCGATTTTGAAATAGATACCTGGTATCCTCGAGAAAAATGGATCCCGCTTTATGATTATGTATCGCATCTTTTGGGAATCAAATTCCAATTCGCGCTATTCGAAAGTTCGGGAAGTATAAAGGTCTATATCCAAAAAGTCGGTGCTTACGGCACTTGTGAAGATTAAATCCAAATTTACAGCTTCAACATTCCCATTCTATACTTGAGCTTCAAAATGCGGGCGGCGGATTCTTCGATGTGCTGCTTGTATTTGGAACTCTTGTTGCATAGATCCATCATGATGTCGAGCATGTCCTTTGCCTTGGACGTGTACGAAATCATCATAATGTCGTTGCCGGCGTCGATGACGGCCGTGATGAGGCGTCTAAAGTCCTTGTCCGGGTAGTTCTTGCGGGGCGGAATTTGCGTTTTGCCGCTTGCCCAGGCTCGGAGGGAGGTTCCCCAGAGGTCATCCGTGAGTACGACCATGTCCGGGGTGTTGCGACGTGCCATCTTGACGATGTTCTTGTCGAAGACGGCGGGGCGGCTTGAAATGCGCAAAAATCGAACGCTCGACATCATCGTGATGGGGATGTCCTTGGAAAGCGTTTTGAAGAAGCTTATGTTCTGCTCGATTTTTTCTTTGGGGGAGGCGCTGACGGCGATTTGATGATCGCTGTTGGTCCAGGAGTCGTAACCGGGAAAGTGCTTGGATACGCAAACGACGCCGTTTTCGCGCATGCCTTTAACAAACGTTCTTACTTTATAAGCGTTTGCGGTGTCACGTCCCCAGGAGCGGCGGCTTTCTTCCATGAACGAGTTCTTGTCGCTGTAATCCTTGGACGGGTCGAGGACGGGCGCCAGGTTCATGTTGATCTTGATTTCTTTTAAGGCTTGGCCGACTCTGTTGGCAAGCTTGTGGATCTTGACGGTGTCCATGTTGCGCATATCGCGGGCGCTGGGGAGATGTTCCCAACGTTCGGAATAAGAGGCCAAGCGGTTGACGATGCCGCCTTCTTGGTCGGTGGCGGTAAAAACCGGAATCATGAGTTTTGAATTGATTTTGTCGACTTTGCGCATAAAGTCGTCGGCTTCGCGGAGATGCTTTCCGGTAATGAGGAGTCCGCCGATTTCGTTTTCGATGACAAAGTCTGCGGATGTGAGGAACACCATGATTTTTTGCGCCGCTTTTTGGCGGAGCGTCATGGATTCCCACAGGGGCATAAGGGCGTTGGGCAAGTTGTACGGATTTTTGCCGGAATTTGCGACGCTTGACGAAGACTGCGCTGTTGCGGATGAGCTAGTGGCTGCGAGATTCGTCGAGTCGTTTACGATTGTCGCGGAACTTGATGAACTGAAATTCGCAGAAGAACTGCTCACGGCTGGCGTCATCCGCTGTTCGCTTGACGATGATGCCATCACGCAAATCGTCGCTTCGGAAGAACTCGATTCCGGTATGTACCGGTCGATTTGGTATTCTTGCGCAAAAACGGAAAGAGCTGCAGAGCAGACTAGGGCAAGTGCTTTTAGGCGCATAGAAAAACTATTCGCCCTTCGGAGCTGCTTTCTTCACGAATCGGCGGGGCTTGAATTCGCGCGGCGGGAACTCGAACTTGAGCTTTCCCTTGACGAGCGTCAAGTAGGCATCGAACAGACGGTGCGTCTTGTTGCTGCGGAAACCCTTGATGAGCGAAGTCTTTTCGCCGGCGAGTAATTTCTTGATTTCGTCCAGCGTAAGTTCCTTGCCAAGGAGTACCTTCGGGAGCGTCATACCGCTCGGTTCCTTCTTCACGTAGCTTTCGGAGACGTAACCCGTGAGCGTTTCGTAGACGTCAGAACCGTCAACGGGTGACTTGCCGACAACTTCACCGAGTTCAATTTCTTCGGGCTTTTCGTCAAAGACAAATTCAACCTTGTTCTCGTCGTTGATGATGAGAACTGCCGAGAATTCGGCACCCTTCTTGCTGCGGAAGCCGGTTAATGGGCCGATCTTGCGCTTGGTCAAGAGTTCCACGATTTCGCTTTCGGACAAGTGCTTGCCGCCCACAATCTTGCGGATGACGATGCCGTCTTCGGTGGTGTAGCGGCTGACCGTTTCAAAAACCTTCTTGCCGTTCACGGGGCTGAAGCTTGCTTCGCCGGTCGTGCTTTCTTCCTTGAATCCCTTGATGTTTTTCACCATCGTCTTGGTCATTTCGACGATGCCGTTCATGAACGCTTCGCGAGATTCCTTGCCCTTCGAGATGAGGTCCATCTTGTATTCCCATTCGCCGGTGAGTTCCGGGCTGGTGAGGGCTTCGCAGTTCATGGCGGAGAGGACCTTGATGAGGTCGAATGCCTTTGCGGTCGGGATCATTTCCTTGCCGTCGCGGACAACGTACTTGTCGCTCACGAGCTTTTCAATGATGGCGGCGCGTGTGGCCGGCGTTCCGAGACCGCGTTCCTTCATGGCGTCGCGCAGTTCGTCATCTTCCACGAGTTTACCTGCACTTTCCATCATCGAGAGGAGCGTGCTTTCGGTGTAGTGTGCAGGCGGCTTGGTGAAGTCTTCCTTCGCGTCAATTTCAAGCGTCTTGGCGGAGTTGCCGTTCAGCTTCGGAATGTTCGATTCTTCGTCGGATTCCTTGCCGTAAATGGCCTTGAAGCCCGGATCCACGAGGATCTTGCCTTCGGTGATGAAGGTTTCGTTTTCGACCGTCGTGATGCGCGTCGTATTGAGGTACTGTGCCGGCGGGAAGAATACAGCGATAAAGCGCTGGCAAATCATCGTGTAGATTTTTTCTTCGGCTTCGGAGAGGCCCTTCGGCACAACGCCTGTCGGGATGATGGCGAAGTGGTCCGAAATCTTCGAGTTGTCAAAGACCTTCGGCGTGCGCTTCACGTAGTTCTTGTCCAAAGCTTCTTGCGCAAACTTGGCGAGCGGACCTTCGATCTTGCCGAGGGTTGCCTTCACCGGGGCCACATAGTCTTCGGGCAAGCAACGGCTATCGGTACGCGGGTACGTGGTTGCCTTGTAATGTTCGTATAGCGACTGGGCGATGGAAAGCGTCGTCTTGGCGCTGAATCCAAAGCGGTTGTTCGCTTCGCGCTGGAGCGTGGTGAGGTCATAGAGCTGGCCGCACTTCTGCTGGCTCGGGGCGGTAGTCTCTTCGATGGAGCCAGTCTTCCCCTTGCACTTGGCGAGGATTTCTTGAGCGCGTGCTTCGTCAAAAATCTGCTTGACACGGTCCTTGCCGTTTTCTTTATCGACGGTGAACCACTTGCCCTGGTAACCGGCGCCGGCATTGTCGAAATCGGCCTCGATTGTCCAGAACTTTTGCGGCTTGAAGCGGTTGCGTTCTTCTTCGCGCTTGACGATAATGGCTAGCGTCGGGGTCTGCACGCGTCCGCACGGCGTAATCTGGAATCCGCCCATCGAGCTGTTATAGGCGGTGAGTCCGCGGCTGCCGTTCATGCCCACGAGCCAGTCGGCTTCGCTACGGCAGAGGGCGGCGTTCCTCAAGTTGACCATGTCTTCTTCGGTGCGGAGGTGTTCAAAGGCGTCCTTGATGGCGGCTGGCGTCATACTCTGCATCCAGAGTCTCTTGAACGTCTTGCCCTTGAAGTTCCCCTTGAGGATGTAGTCCACGATGTAATAGAAAATCAGTTCACCTTCACGGCCCGCATCGCACGCGTTTATGATGGTCGTCACGTCCTTGCGCTTGATCAGCTTGCCGAGGGCGGAAAGATGGGCTTTGGTGGTCGGGAGGGCAACAAGTGGAAATTTTTCAGGAAGCATGGGGAGTGTCTTCATGTCCCATGCCTTGTAGCGTTCATCAATATCCTTCGGGTCGGCGATGCCTACGAGGTGGCCAATCGCATGGCTTACGATGGTCGTGTCGCTTTCGTAGTAGGCGGTTTCCTTCTTGAACGTCTTTGCGCCGAGTACCTTGACGAGGTCGGCTGCCACGCTAGGTTTTTCTGCGATAATGAGGGTCTTGCCCTCGGTCGCCGCTTTTGCTGTCTTGGTGGCGGCTTTCTTTGTAGTGGTCTTGGTTGTCGCTTTTGTAGTTGCCATATTCTATTTCCACTTGAATCGTCCGAACAGCCCGAACAAGACGGCCAGTACGGTAAAGGGAGCGTGAATGAATTCAACCGGGATGCACCACTTGAGGAGGTGTTCCTGCTTGAATATCTTGAGCCCGCGAATAATGAGAACCATATCGCCGACGCTCTTGCAAAGGAATGCGATTAAGGTGGCGACGAAAATTTTAAAACTGAAGAACGAGAGTGCCGCAGTGACGCAGAGCATTACGAGGTACATGAACACCATCGAAAGCACAAAGACGATTTTCGGGGTGTAGTAGATGGTCTTGGATGCCCAGCGCTTGCGTTGTTCCCAGAGTGCCTTGAGCGTTTCCTTGCCGCTCGTGGTGACAAACGTCGATGGCGTGATGCAGTAGCGCATGGCCCAGGGACGGTCGGCGGCAAGCTTTTGCATCAGCAGGTCGTCGTCTCCGCTCTGGATCTTGATGACGCCAGTAAAGCCGTTCACGCTCTTGAAAAAGCTTTTGCGGTAGGCGAGGTTGTTGCCGGTGCTTGTGAGCGGGAGGTGGATGGCTAGGCCCGCCGTGCCCGCGATGCGGTAAATCAATGTCTCGACGGCCTGCATGCAGATGATGAATGGCGATTTGCTGTCGGTCGGGATGTAGGAGTGCCCGGCGACAAGCTCGATGCCCGGCTCGAATTCCTTGACAATTCCCTTGATCCAGGATGGCTGTACGATGCAGTCGGCGTCCGTGAGGCAGAGAATTTCTCCGTTGCAGGCGTCAATGAGTTTCGAAAGGGCCTGCTTTTTGGGGCTCACGCCTTCGGGAATCGAATCGATGGTCAACACGTGCAGACGGTCAAACTTGGCTTCGTATTCGGCAAGAATCTTGGGTGTCTCGTCCGTGGAGCGGTCGTCAGCAATCCAGATTTCCCATTCGCCTTCGTAATCCTGGGCAAGTACGGAATCAAGCGTTTCGCGGATCCCTTCGGCTTCGTTTCGTGCAGCGATCAGGATGCTCACCTTCGGGAGCGGTTCCGTGTCCGAGGTTCCTTCGCGGACTTTTCCGAGCGCACGGTAAAAGCGCACTTCCAATCCGAGATAGAAGAGGCCAAAAAGCGTAAGCAGCCCGATGATGACGTATGTCGAAATCGTTAGGATCATTTTTCTTGGGCAAAATGTAATAACGTTTTTTTGAATGTCAAAACAACGAAGTCTGAATCGTGGGGAATTTTTGGGGATGTAATATAATGGTAAGTTGGCGCCCATTTAGTTGGAAATGAGATGAACAAACGAGCAAAAAATAAGGTTTTATAGAAAATTTTTATTGTAAATGAATAAAAGTTGCTTTTGAGTATATATTTATTAACATAAAATCAGTCGTATAGTATTTTCTGAGGGGCGGAATAAGGCGCAAGGTTCACTTGTGGCTGTTTTTGTTTGTTGTATACCCCTTTTTTAAAAAGTGTGTCTTCCTTAAATTGAAGACTCCTGGCCTAGCCAGCCCTGTACGGGCTGGCTAGCGCTTAGAGGAGCGTCGCCTCCATTTTTGCCTTTTCTACTCTGTACAAGTCAACCGCTTTCTCTAAATAACCTTGACCCCTTTTTCCCATTTTACTACATTTGTGCCACTTTGAGAATAGATATCGCACAAAAACTTACTGAATCCGAAGATCAACGAGTGGTCTGGTCCCATGCCGATGCCCCCGAAATCTTCGACGAACTGCACCTCAAGGGCGATCTGGTAGCCGAGGTGCTGGTTAGCCCCGAAGGCAGCGGCAAGTGCCTTGTGACCGGTACTCTCTCTGGAGTGCAAACACTCACCTGTGTCCGTAGCCTGGATCTTTTTGACCGTCCGTTCAAGACCGAGATTGTTGTCGAGGTCGAACGCGGTGCATGCGCCCAGCAGGAACTCCATGACGATGACGACGATGTTTTCGCCTATACGATTCCGCAGACACAGAACTTCGTAGATGTTTCCGAGTGCGTCCGACAGCTGGTGACCCTACAGGAACCCATTGCGCCCGTGAAAAATCCTGACGAAGATTTTATCTTTGTAACAAACAATCAAGCTGGCGACGGAGCCGAGGCTGAAAAGCCGCTCGACCCCCGCTGGGAAAAACTCAAAGCTCTTAAGAGCAAAATGGAAAACAGGAGTTAAAAATGGCAGTACCTAAGAGAAAAACTTCGACCGCTCGTCGTGACAAGCGCCGCACCCATTGGAAGATGGAAGTCCCGGCTATGGCTACTTGCGAACATTGCGGTTCCGTGAAGCGTCCGCATCGCGTGTGCCCGGTTTGCGGCTTCTACAACGGTGTGGAAGTTGTTGACATGAAGGGTGCCGAAGCTTAATCTAGGAGGAATCCGTGATCAAAGTTGCACTGGATGCCATGGGCGGTGATTACGCCCCGAGTGTTTGCATTGAAGGCGCCGTTAACGCCGTCAATAAGAACCCCGATATTCATGTGGTCCTCTGCGGACCGGAGGCCGAGGTCAAGGCTTCTCTTGAAAAGCTCGGTTATACCGGTAATCAAATTTCCGTAGTTGATGCTCCGGATCCTGTGGCTATGGACGAACATCCTGTCATGGTGGTCAAGAAGAAGCAGCATTCTGGCTTGGTGACTTGTGTTGCCTTGCAGAAGAAAGGTCTTGTGGACGCTTCTGTCAGTGCCGGTAACTCTGGCGCTATGATGGCTAGCTGCCTCATGATTCTCGGTAAGTCTTGCGACGAGTTCTCCCGTCCGCCTATCGGGGTTGCACTTCCGACAAAGGAACGCCGCATTGTGTTGGTCGATGGTGGTGCAAACGTTGATGAACGTGCTTCCACTCTCGTTGACTTCGCTATTGCAGGTTCTGCATTCGCCGAAGCTTACCTCGGTTACGAAAATCCGAAGGTCGGCCTCTTGAACATGGGCGAAGAAGAACACAAGGGCCCGGCGGTCCTCCAGGAAGCCTACCAGCTTCTCAAGTCCGCCCCGGTCAACTTCATGGGTAACATCGAAGGCCGCGATCTTATCGCAAGCAAGGCCGACGTTGTTGCTTGCTCCGGCTATACGGGTAACGTTGTTCTCAAGCTCCTGGAAGGCTTCTTCGAAATGCACCAGGCAATGTTTGGAACGATTGATACTCCGGCTGGTCGTCAGTTCGCCCAGATGTGGGACTACCGCGCTACGGGTGGCGCTTTGTTGCTCGGCCTCAACGGCATTGGCATCATTGCCCACGGTCGCTCCGATGCTCTCGCTATCGAAAAGGCTGTCGAGGCTGCTGCAAAGTATGCCCAGTCTGACGTTGCTAACAAGGTGAACGCTCGCCTCGCTGCAATCAAGTCCGAGGAAGCTCCTAAAGCATAGCTTTTGTCTGCATTAAGACTTTAGTTGCAATTAGACGGATCTAGTCAACACTAGGTCCGTTTTTTTTTATCTTGAGTAACAAATAAATATGCTTTGAACGAACCGTCTGGCACCGGTGGTGTGGCGGCTGTTCCAAGCTAAAATCATTTGTATTCACCCATGACACTTAATGTCATACTGGAGGTCAATTTATAATGCCTACGAAGTCTATCGTGACTGGTGCATCTCGCGGTATCGGTCTTGCCATTGCAAGAGAACTTGCTGCCCGCGGTTCCGATGTTGTTCTTATTTCCCGTGGTGGCTGCCCGGAACAGGCCGAAGCCATCGCCAAGGAATTCGGCGTCAAGACGTTCACGTTCGCATGCGACGTGAGCAACTCCGACTCTGTGAAGGACGCTTTCAAACAAGCTATCGACGCACTGGGTGGCGTGGACTGCCTCGTGAACAACGCTGGCATCACCCGTGATGGCCTCGTACTTCGTATGAAGGATGAAGATTTCGACAACGTTATCGCAACGGACCTCCGCTCGACGTTCCTTTGCACCAGAGCCGTCCTCAGGACGATGATGGGCGCCCGCAAAGGCAGCATCGTGAACATCGCAAGCTTGAACGGCATCAGAACTCAGGCCGGCCAGGCCAACTACGCAGCTGCAAAGGCTGGCGTGATCGGTATGACCAAGTCCAACTCCATGGAATTCGGCTCTCGCGGCATTACGGTGAACGCTGTCGCCCCGGGATTCATCGATACGGACATGACCGCCGCCATGAGCGAAGAAACCCGTGCAAAGTATGCCGCCCAGATTCCGCTCGGCCGCCTCGGTCAGCCGGAAGATGTCGCCAAGGCAGTCGCATTTTTGGCCTCCGACGATGCCAAATACATTACCGGACAGGTAATTGGTGTCGATGGGGGCTTGAACGCTTAACAACATTTTATTAAATTTGGACAAAACTTTTTCCCATGGAGAAAAAAATGAACGAAGAAATTTTCAAGAAGGTCACGGACGTGATCGTTGCTAAGTTGGAAGTCAAGGCTGAAGATGTCAAGCCCGAATCTGAATTCGGTAATGACCTCGGTGCAGACTCCCTTGACCGTGTTGAACTCGTTATGGCCCTCGAAGACGAATTCGATGTCGAAATCCTCGATTCCGACGCTGAAAAGTTCCAGAAGGTTTCTGACGTTGTTGCTTTCCTCGAAGCACACAAGAAGTAATCTAGTTTTACTTTAGCCCGCATCCGTTGGGCAAAGAAAGAGCTTTGGGTCCCCGGTTTTACCGGGGATTCTTTTTTTAAATTTAAAAGCGCAAATTTTACAAGGAGATTCTCTTGGAAGATCAAAACCTGCTCCACAAAATTTTAAAACTCTGGTTTCGCCAGAAGTCCGGTGACGGGCTTGAGGCTAAGCTTGGGTACAGATTTCGCGATCCGGAACTGCTGGCTCATGCACTCGTACACCGTTCCTTCATCGTCGGTAAGGATTTGCCGTACGTGAGCAACAACGAGCGCCTGGAGTTCCTGGGCGATTCAGTCCTCAATATGCTCACGACGGAATTTCTGTACAAGACTTATCCGGACGATCCGGAAGGTGAACTCTCCAAGCGCAAGAGCGCCATCGTATCAGGGCATGCCTGCGCCCAGTCGTCCAAGGAATGGGATTTAGGCGAATACGTGAAAATCGGAAAGTCCGAGGCCAAGATGGGCGGTCGCGGTCGCGAAACCATTCTGGCCGATGCCTACGAGGCTGTACTGGGTGCCGTTTACCTTGATGGCGGTCTCGATGAAGTCCGTGCCATTTTGAATAAGTTCCATTTCCCGCGCGTGCAAGAAATCATCAATGCGACGGACTTTGTGAACTACAAGAGCGAACTTCTGGAATTTTGCCAGGGCAAGTTGCGCTGCGCTCCGGAGTATGTGCTTGTTGGCGAAGAAGGCCCGGAACATATGAAGGTGTTTACGGTCGAAGTCCAGGTGAATGGCAAGTCGTATGCGCGCGGCCAGGGCCCGAACAAGAAGAAGGCCGAACAGGAAGCCTCCCGCCTTTCGCTCGAAATGCTCGTTGCCGAAGTTGAAAAGGCTGAAGCCGAAAAGGCTGCCAAGGCCGATGCCCCTAAAATCAAGCAGCCCGCCCACCACATCGGATTGCCGTAATTTTAGTAGGAAGTAGACTGTAGGCGGTAGGAAGTGGTTCGTATGTAGAGCCTGCGTTGTGTCACCCCGGCCTCAGAGCCAATGTTGTCATGTCCGCCTCCGAGCCTGCGCTGAGCGCAGCCGAAGTAAGCGGGCATCTCCTTACACGATACATCTCGCATTGTCACCCCGGCCATTGTGCCGGGGTCGCCTTTTTATTATCTTATCCTTCATGAAAAATTCCTCCCTCAATTTACGCACTTTGCTTGCCGTGCCGATGGTCGCGGCGATTGCTTTATCTCTCTCGGCTTGTAACGAGTCTGGTGCCAACAAGTCCTCCGCTAAAAAAGCCGCTGCCGTTTCTGAAGCGGATTGCCCGGTAATCCCGCTCGATTCCACGGCGACCGGCGAGTTCGACCCGATTGCCTCCAAGGATGCCCGTGCTTGCGGTTCCATCACGCTTTGGGGTTCCGCCATGCCGAAGTCGTTCAATATGTGGGAAGACTACAACAGCTTTTCTGCCGAACTCATGGGTATGATGTTCGAACCGCTTGTGAGTCTGCATTCTACCGAAGACCGCGAAGTCGGTGTGCTTGCCGACAAGTGGGACGTCTCCGAAGACGGCAAAACGTTCACCTTCCATGTGGATCCGCGCGCCAAGTGGAGTGACGGCAAGTCCATCACCGCCGAAGACGTGCAGTTCTATTACGATGTCATTATGGACGAAAAGAACCTCACGCCGATTTTCAAGGTGGGGCTCAGCCGCTTTGAACGCCCGGAAGTCGTCGACAGCTTGACCGTTCGTATGACAGCCAAAGAACCGCATTGGGGCAACTTCTGGGAAGCGGCCGGTATGCTCGCATTCCCGAAGCACGTGTGGGGCGGCAAGGACTTCAACAAGATCCGTTATGAATTCCCGGTGGTTTCCGGCCCGTACATCATCAAGACGTTCCGCGAAGACCGCTTTGTCGAACTCCAGCGTCGTAGCGACTGGTGGGGCTTCAAAAAGAATTGGAACCACGGCAAGTACAACTTCCAGAAGATCCGTTACCGCTTCATGAACGACCAGACGAAGGCTCTCGAAGCGTTCAAGAAGCAGGACTTCAACGCCTATGCCATCTACACGAGCAGCATCTGGATGAAACAGACTGACTTTGATGCCGTCAAGAAGGGCTGGGCGGTCAAGCAGCGTATTTTCAACAAGGAGCCGATTGGCTTCCAGGGAATGGCCATCAACCTCCGCAAGCCGCAGTTCCAGGACGTCCGCGTCCGCAAGGCGCTTTCGTACCTCCTGAACCGCGAAGCGATGAACGAAAAGTATATGTACGGCCAGTACTTCCTCCTCAACAGCTACTATCCGGACTTGTGGGCAAACAACCAGAATCCGACGGCGCCTGTCTACAGCTACAATCCTGAAAAGGCCCGTGCGCTCTTTGCCGAAGCTGGCTATAAGGTGAATGGCGAAGGCGTTCTCGAGAAGGACGGCAAGCCGTTTGCCATCAACTTCATCACGAGCCAGGAAGACTTGCGTCACCTCACGCTTTTCCAGGAAGACTTGAAGAAGGTCGGCGTCGTGGCGACCATCGAACAGATGAGCCAGAGTACGCTCCGCAAGCGTTTGGACGATGCCGATTTTGACCTTTACTGGGTGAACTGGGGGGCTGGCCGACTCCGCGATCCGGAAGCGAGCTGGGTTTCCACGACTGCCTTGCAAAAGGGCACGAACAATCTTGCAGGCGTGCAAGACGCCATCGTCGATAGCCTCATCAACTTGCAGAAGACGGAATTCGATCTCGCCAAGCGCAACGAAATCCTCAAGGCTCTCGACAACCGCCTTGCAGAAATCGTTCCGTACGTGCTGATGTGGCAGTGCGACCACCACCGCATCCTTTACTGGAACCGCTACGGTACGCCCGAAAAGGTTCTCGACCAGTTTAACCGCGAAGATGCGATCCCCGTTTACTGGTGGGTTGATCCGGTCAAGTCCGCAGCCCTCGACAAGGCAATGAAATCCGGCGAATCGCTCCCGATACCCGAATACGACGTCCGCTGACCCGCGCGCTTTTGTCATGCCCGCCTCCGAGCGGGCATCTCCTTACACGATTCCTCCAGCATAAGGTGATGCCGGCACCATGGCCGGCATGACAGTAGCAAAAAAACGCAAAAGTCCCGGCTCAAGAGCCGGGACTTTCATAGGTGTGGATAAAGAATTTTATTAGAACTTGACGTTGAACGAAGCTTCGAACGTTGCCGGAGTGTTGTTGTTGCCTTCGCAAGTGTAAGACAGGTAGTCCTTACCAAAGCCAAGCTTTGCGCTCAAGTCGAACGAGAACATTTCCGTGAGTTTGAAGTTTGCACCCACGTATGGGAAGAACCCAGTCTTGCCGCTAGTTTCGACGCTTTCCTGACCATCATATTTGGGGTCGTTCAAGATGATCTTGAAGTAGGCACCGATGTACGGGGTGATGTTCTGGAACAGAAGCGGATCCAATTCGGCAGCGACGGTCAACTGCATCGGAGGCGTTTTCTTGTCTTTGCCTTCGGTGGTGTAGGAGAGACCTAATTCGGTACCGATGTCAAGATTCGCAAATCTTTGGGAGAACTGGCCACCGAAGTAGAACTGGAAGCCGTCATCGGAAATTTTGTCCTTTCCGGTGGGGAACTCGAAGTCGATGAACGCGGCGACATTCGGGATGACCTGGTAACGGGCGCCGAGGCTCAGGTTCTGTACACCCGTCTTTTCGGAATCGTTCTTGCCGTCATAGCGGTTCATGACCCTGAACGGAAGGTTTAGCATGACTTCCAATTTTTCGACAGGGACAAAGCGTCCCTTCACGGCCATGTCGACGCCCTCCCACTTGTCCTGCATCGTGAAGCCACCGACGAGTTTTGCTTCGCCGGTATGCGTGGCGGGCACCGGGAAGTAGCTGTAAGTTGCAAAGCTTGCTGACGCAAGAATTGCCGTTCCGAGCATAACTTGTTTTAACATAAATTCTCTCCTTGTAAAGTTTTCTTTTCTTTTAATATAATCAAAATATTATAAAAAGGTTACGAAAATAATAAAAAATTGAAAAAGCTCGAAAAATGTGCCAAATTTCACAAAAAAAAGCCAATAAAAACAAAAAAAATCCCTCGACATCGTCGAGGGAAAATTGCGTTTGGAAGTTTAGCTCTAAACGTTATGTCCGGGCTTAGAACTTGAATTCTATGTCAAGCGTAAAGCCGATGGCGTCGCCTTCCATACCGATGGCAGTACCGTCGACGGCCTTCTTTTTCAGGTTCTGGCTGCGGGCAATAATTTGTCCGTTAAGAGATACCTGTTCGGTGAGGGCGAAGTTTGCGCCAAACCAGAACTTGAACTGTGTCGACCAGTCGTCATGCAGCTTGGCATTGCTCTTTGAGCCGTTGTCATATTCGGATCTGAAAAGACGGAGCCAGAATTGACCGCCGAGCAAGACCGTCACAGGGGCAGAAGGAAGCTGGTAGTCGAATTCTCCGCCAAAGTGGAATTCAAGACCTCTTTCCTTGCTGTGATGTCTGAAACCCCAGAAAGCACCGCCTTCGGTACCGAACGAAGCGCCCTTTAATGCCTTGATGTCGTTATGGAACTGAGCGCCAAAGTAGAGGTAGATTTCGTGGCTGCTGGGAGCTGTCGTGCCGTAGCCATCGCTTTTGTCGCGGCCGATGGGGAGGTTAAAGTCGATGAACAAGTTGAGCATC
The DNA here is from genome assembly GCA_045224895.1 of Fibrobacter sp. Classification (GTDB taxonomy): domain Bacteria; phylum Fibrobacterota; class Fibrobacteria; order Fibrobacterales; family Fibrobacteraceae; genus Fibrobacter. Next base: position 2,665 of record JBGVAT010000011.1, on the reverse strand, counting down.
GGGTTCAGTGCGTAACGACCACCGATGACCAGGTCGCGAAGACCGTTTCCGCCGTCTTCGTAGCCGCAGTTGTCTTTCTTGTCACATTCGCTTTCGCCCCAGAACTGGTAGCCAAAACCCTGCAAAGAAAGTTCAAAGTTGGGGGCGATTGTCATACGGGCGCCGACCTTGAGGCCCATTTGAGACCAGTCGTCATCAGTATCGTAGTAGACTCCTGCCTTGAAAGATCCCTGGCTGTTTTGAGGGAGGGCAAAGTAGTCCCATGTTGCAAAGCTTGATGTGGCAATAGCCGCAGCAAGAAGAATCACCTTCTTAAACATTATCATAACTCCTATGTTACACCGTTTTGGATGCATTCAATTTAGCAATAGATATTGTGGGCGACAATTCAATTTTTGTAAAGAGTCCGTATCTTAGTGCTTGCGGTCACAAATGATGTTTTTTACTTACATTCACGGTTGCCAAAGTTTCCTTAAAATTTATTTTTACAAGTAAAAATAGAGGGCTTGAATGAATTATTTAACACGTCTGCTGCTTGGTTTAGGTTTGGTCATCCCGATGTCCGCATTTGCTGCGGAAACCCCGCTGAATTGGACCAAGTCCGTGTATTTGAATCTTGGCTATAGCGCAACGGACGGGGTGCTTTATCTGAAGCAAAAAAATGGCAATTGTACCATTGGATCGGTAAATGCAGACGGTGTTGAATGCGTCAATTCTGTGCAGGTGAAGAGTGATTTTCCCGTGTCGGATGCTTTCGTTAAAGTACTTCGTATGGATCTTGGTGGGAATAAGTTTGGATTTCGATGGAGAACAAATCCCGATCCCGATCAGAAACAGTCATCTACCTTGGTCTTGTCGTCCGATCTTGATTTCCATGAGCTTCAAAACGGAGTTTGTGTAGAAGATCATTTCGCGCCTGATTTTACAGGAAAGGTATTTGATGGTAGCGGCTATATTATTTCAAATCTCTGCAAGACCATTGATGACCAGACGGGTTCCTCGGTAGGCTTGTTTAAGGAGATTTCTAATGCTACTGTTAAGAACGTGGCTTTTTCAGATGTGCAATTTGTGACTTCGACGTTGAACCCCTCTGACTTGGGAACTAAGTATTTCCCTGTTGGGGCGCTTGCCGGAAAAATTTATAACAGCAGCGTGGAAGGCGTTGATTTTAACAATGTTGTCATCCAGGGGCCGCTCGCCGGTGGTCTTGCCGGTGTCATTGATGAATCCTCAATTTCGGACTTTTATTCGTATGGAACTAATAACGTAGTAAAAGTTTCAAATGAAATCCAAGTGATCGATGGCTATGTCGGAGAATGTGAAGGTTGTGGTCTTTCATATACTAATGGGTATAAGGCCCTTGTCGGCGGTCTTGCCGGTGTCGCTTATCAAACCTCCTTTGACAACATCAACTTGCAGGTCGATGTCCGAAACAAGGCTGCTGTTGACTTGTCGAGCGTGGGTGGTCTTGTTGGCCTGTATGTCACCAAGGGTAACCAGAATAATGAAGACTACAAAGAATTTAATATCAGTAGGATTTCTATCAAAGGCTCAAACGCAGCGACGGGACCTGCTGTTGCTGGTGGTATATCAATGGGTGGCTTGCTTGGAGAGGTTAAGCGGATTGATTCGAATAACTACCCTAAATCAAGTTTGATTATCCAGGATGCAAAGGTCGAAAATTTGAAGGTTTCGCAAAGCATATTCAAAAAGACTTTGCCTAAAGCTATTTATCTTGGCGGCCTTATAGGGAATAGTGATATATGCAATAGTGGAAAGCTTGAAATATCGAACGCTTCTGTAACGGATTTCGAGATTACTGAAGCTATAAAGAAAAATGGAATTTATCAGTATTATATTGGAGGCATTGCCGGTTACGCTGGGTGTGACCATGTGAATAATTCATCATCGACTGATTTGTATTTGACTCTTACAAAGTCAAAGGCAACGGGTTCGATTAATCTGAGTGCCAAGGAACCCGACATTGCTTCGACCGCAGAAGTTCATGTATCGGCTTCGATTGGTGGCCTTGTGGGTGCGGCTGTCATTGCCGGAAATGAAAATGCTGTTGCTGGGAATGAGATAAGCGTTGGCATTACTTACGATGTAAAGAAAACGAATGCTAAAATAGCCGAAGCATCGGAGAAGGTTTATATTGGCGGTACATTTGGTACTGTGAATACGTATAATTCGTCGGCGGTGGTAAAAGGCTTGCGTACTACAAACTACATCAAGGTTGTCGATGATGGTGTAGACTCCTATGTGGGTGGAGTTATCGGTAAATTCCCTTTGGTTAGCAGTGGTAATTCAAAGATTTCGTTTAAGGATGTTCAGGTTGGGCCGAGAAGTTCAAAGAAATCGATTCTTTTGGACTATGAGGCTTTTGGTACTCCTGGATATGACAGTTATGCCTCTGTGGGTGGTCTCTGCGGAGATTGTTCCCTGATTGGCGAAATTGTACAAAGTTCGGTCAAGGGACATTTTAACAAATTAGATGGCGAAAACGGATCTTTTGAGAAAAAGGCCTTTAGCCTGGGTGGTCTTGTTGGAAAATCAAGGGCTGCAGAAGCAATAACTATAAAGAATACCTATTCGAATGGTAACATTTCTGATGGGTTTGCCGTTGAAAAAGCTGATGAAGAAGCTCCCAAAAATAAAGTGGGTT
>JBGVAT010000010.1:0-42702 GCA_045224895.1 Fibrobacter sp. | reverse complement strand
GACGGCGACCTCAAGCTCCCGAACCGCTTCCTCGTTCCGCCTCCGGCCATCAAAGAAACCAGCGGCGAATGGCTCGCTGAAACCGGCGTCAAGCAGTTCGCTTGCTCCGAAACTCAGAAGTACGGTCACGTGACTTACTTCTGGAACGGTAACCGTTCCAGCAAGTTCGACGGTGAAACCTACCTCGAAATCGAATCTGACGTTGTTCCGTTCGAACAGCGCCCGTGGATGAAGGCTGCCGAAATCACCGACGCCATGATTGAAGCTTTGAAGAGCGGCAAGTACCAGACTCTCCGCTGCAACTTCCCGAACGGCGACATGGTGGGCCACACTGGTTCCTTCCGCGCTGCAACGATGGCTATCGAAGCTGTGGACATCGGCCTTGCCCGTTTGCTCCCGGTGATCGACGCCCTCGGTGGTGTTGCTATCATCACGGCTGACCACGGTAACGCCGACGAAATGTACGAAATCGACAAGAAGACCGGCATGCCGAAGGTCAACAAGGACGGTACGTTCAAGGCCAAGACGAGCCACACGCTCAACAAGGTGCCGTGCATCCTTTACGATAACGTCACTGGCGGCAAGCTCGGCCTCAAGGAAGGCGACTGGGGTCTTTCCAACATCGCAGCTACGACGGCCAACCTCCTCGGCCTCGAAAAGCACGAAGCTTGGGACGACTCGATGCTCATCATCAAGTAATTCGCCCTTTCAAGCATTCAAAAAAAGGAATCCATTTGGGTTCCTTTTTTTGCATTTTATCCGCAAATTTTCCCCGGTTTTCAGATAACATTTTTAAACATTCATATAAAATTGTATATTATAAATGGTGTTTTAAAAAATTCAGGGAGTTTACGTCATGCATAAAATGCATATTTCCTTTTTATTGGCCGCCGGAATGGCAACGTTTGCATTGTGGGGATGCGGAAGCGATCCCAGCAGCGTCGAAGAAATCCCAGTATCGGACAACGATCAATCCAGCTCGTCTAGCAAGCCATTCAGTTCTTCGCAAAAAGTTTCTTCATCAAGCATAAGCTCTTCCAGCGCCATTTCGAGCAGCAGCAGGGAGTCCATCAAGCTCACGGACAATGACTTCATTAACATCGGAGGGCAGCTCTGGACAAGGCGGAACCTGAACATCGATATCGAAGGCAGCCGCTGCTACAAAGACAAGCCAGCCAACTGCGACGAGTACGGAAGGCTTTACACCTGGGCGATGGCGATGAACATTGACACATCTTACGATCAAAAGGAACTCGGAAAGATCACAGAGCCCCACCAAGGAATTTGCCCTGACGGAACGCACCTTCCCAGCCATGGAGAATGGCAAGAGCTTTACAAATACATCTTATTGAATCCAGAAGTCACAACTTATTTCACCACCCAGACCGGCGGCATTTACGACTATGAAGATGGATACAAGAATATGAATTACGAAACCGTATACTGGAGCTCTACAGAATACGATGCTTCGGGAACGGGTTTCCCATTCCATTACGCTTGGCTCTGGGCATTCCGTGCAAATTCATCCATCGACTTCGACAATTCCCACAAGATAAGCGCCGTAAATGTGCGCTGCATCAAGAACGATACCAAAATCGATTTATCCGCACCATTCATCATCGAATCATCGTCATCTAGCGGAACGCTCCAGCCAGACGCCGAAACCATACAAATCGGCAACCAAGTCTGGATGACCAAAAACTTGAACATCCCCGTCGAAGGAAGTTTCTGCTACAATAAACAGGATAAGAACTGCGAAAAGTACGGAAGGCTTTATACCTGGTCGCAGGCCATGGGCGTAGACAGCAAATTCGATACAGAAAAGCTCGGCCCCATCGAAACGCCCTACCAAGGAATCTGCCCCGATGGTATGCGCCTCCCCACAGACTCAGATTGGAAAACTCTCTACAACACCTTGGTAAATGCGCCCGAATACAAGGATTACTTCATGAACCAAATGGGCGGTGTTTTCGATTATACGGGAAAGTTCAGATCCGTCGATGAAGAATGCTCCTTCTGGACATCTACGGAATACGATGCGACAGGAACGGGATTCGACTTCGAGTACGCCTGGCTTTGGGCATTCCACAAGGATAAAGCTCTAGTCACCGACAATTCCCATAAAATTACCGGAGCCTACATCCGCTGCATCAAGGCCGAATAAAGGACAAATAATAAACACTCGAAGATGAAAAAAGGAACCCGCACCGGGTTCCTTTTGCTTTAAAGTCCTTTCAGTTTTTTACCAGCTCAAGCCGCACTTCAAATCACTCGGGGCATCGTCATTGACAATAAGCACGTAATCGGCATTCCCTTCAAGTTCACAGTTGCTATAGCTCTGGCCACCATACGCATTAATCGTAATATTGCAACCATTCACTGAGGCGACTGTCCTGTTATAGGATTCAGTCTGCGTGACAGAGCAGTTCAAGCGGTTTCCACTATCGAATGCAGCCACATAGACGTCGTTTGAACCCGGCCCAAATTCCTGGAAGGTGCTTGAAAGCTTTGTTCCCACGCCTACGTAATCTGGATTGTACACGCAGTCGAACAGATTGATGTTGTTGACGGTGCAGTTTTCCGGAATATCCAAGGTCAGCGTCGGATTGGCCGGAATCGAGCCATAGAAATAGACGCCACAGTCAATCGTCTTTCCGTTAATCGTAAACGTATGGTTCTGGCCATCCGTACAAGAGCAAGCCTGCTGCTGTACCTGAGCACCGGAGCACTGCTTGCCGGTCTTGACTTCGTTACAGCCAGCCTCAAAGCGGTTTTCAATCGCGATGTTGCCGTTGCTAATAGGAATCTTGCGTTCAATCGTACGGCATCCGGAATTGGAATAACCGACTTCGAACATGCACGACTTCGAAGAGTTCATGGCATCCGTCACCGTCAACCGGTACTGCTTTGTTCCACCGGAACTTGCGCCCTTGAACGAGATTTGTCCACCATCGTAATTGGAACCCGTTCCGTTCATGACACTGATGTAATCGCCGGAACCAGAATTCAGTTCCACGGCATAAGAGCAATCCGAATTACAGCCCGTCACGGAATGCGGCTGGATTGTCACGGTTTCACCCGGATCGACCCCCACCTGTTTTGCAATGGAGCAATCCAGTTCGAACTGCGAAGCCCTTTCGACAATCACATCGCAATACTTGCTGTCTAAGCCTTCGTGACTCAACGTGAACGTGTATTCCCTGCTACCGCTCACAAAGGATTCCGTAACAGTAAGCGGGCCCGACGTGTAGCCGGTCGACGGAGAAACCGAGGCGCCACCAGAAACGCTCCAGGAACACCCTCCATTTTCGCAGCCGCTCACAGTCGGAGTCATTTCAAAAGTCCTTTCGTAGCCATCCATCGAGATGATTGACGGGCATGACAGTTCGAGTTCACTTTGCGGAGCCTTCTGCATATATTTCTCAGAGCAACCCGTATTTCCATCAGCACCGCCATTCAAGGTAAGCGCAATCGTGTTGAGGCCGTTCGAGAAAGCGACCTCCGACAAGTCAACCTTAATTTCGGAAGACGTCTCGTCGACATACGATTGCACCGTACTGTAACGGATGCCGTTATAGTCCAGCAAGTCAATTTCACCAGACCAAGTCAAGCCCTGATCAATAGTCACCTTAGCCGTAAACATCTTGCTCTTTTCATCAAAGTCGCATTTAGCGTGAGCCTTCCCCGAAGATTCTTCTACCGTAAATTTGCAGCTACGATTCTCTTTACCGCCTGAAACAACCGTAAAAGTATATTCCTTGGCGCTAAGCGAATGGGCCGGCGTATTCAAATCAGTAAAGGTATAGGGTTCCACCTTATCGCCCTGTTTTTGCGTACTTCCGCGGGCAATGACTTCGTCTTCGAAGCTGATCGTATAGTCACAGCCGCCTTCGGGGCAGTTGCTGAACGAAAGGTTGAGTGTCGGGACTCCGGCGCCCTGCTTTACCGTCTTTTGATCTTCGGCAATATCGCAGTCCACTTCGATCGGAATGATCTTGTACGGTTCACACTTGAGTTCTTCGACTTCTTCGTCATCACCGGAACCCTTGTACGCCTTGACCGTAAATTCGTAAGACAGCTCGGATTCGCTCTTTGAATACAATCCCTTTTCTTTTAGGCGGAACGTCTTGGGGCAGCCATCGGCTTGAGTCACCGCAACAGCCTCGGACTCGGCGGGCTTTTGAACCGTGCAACGGTCCGCGTTTTTCACGTCGGCAGTAATTTCCCAGTTTTCATTGTCATACTGCACCTTGCACGAAGAGATGCTCAACGAATTCGGGCAGCTGCTCTTTAGCAGGTTGACTTCAATGGTACTTCCGTCGACGACCTTTACATTCACGCTCGTGACGTGTTGTGGATCAAAGCCTTCTTCATTGGAGATGGAGTTCACATCGATAGAGAAGGTCCCGTCCATTGCGGTCGTGTAGAACGACGACGAATTTTTCTTGGCATCCGTAAAGGAAATACGCACGCTTCTATTGCTGGGATTGTTAAGCCCGACCAAGAGTTTTGACTTACGGATATTCACACCCTCGGCTTCGGCCACTTCAAAGCTACAGCTATCGGCGCAGAAGGTAGATTCTTCGCTATTAAAGAAGTCATAGTTCTTGGAACACATCAAGATGTCGCCCACGTAGAATTCACCACAAGACTGAGTCTGCAAAAGCGACGAGGAGAGTTCGACCTTAGCGTCGGGAGGGCATTCCAGAGCCACCTTCGCGTCCATCGCAAAGCCGCCCCATTTCGATGCCGGATCCTCGAAGTAATAGCCGTGCTGGCCGCCCGTTTTAAAGCGATAGTACGGATCCTTCACTTCGGAACCCTTGTCCCAGTACATACCAATCCTTTCGCCATTGGCACAGGCATAAAGCTGATACAGCTGTTCAAAATTGAAAACCGGACCTGTCGGCGAGACCGTCGAAGTCACAGCATTGTCACAACCGTTATAGTAGTACTTGATGTGGCAATTCTTGTACTTGTTCATCGTGAACGAACTGAAGCCGACCCAAGGTTTCACGTTCTCGTCTTGCGGAACAATACCACCGAGGTAGTTTGTCTTGAACGAGCAGACCAGTTTAGGATAATCCCAGCAGGCATTATCGCCATAAGCCGTACTCGACCAAGAAATATCGTAAACCTTGAAGTCCTTGTTGGAGAGCTTGAATCCGGCATGTCCGTGGCGGATGTCGTTCAGCAGAATCGTAGAGCCAAACAGTTCGCTCAAGTCAAACGAAAATTCCGATGACGATCCCTTCATGGAATTGCCATCCAGCTGCAAAGTCACCGTGACCATATTACTCTGGATATTCATCACAAGGCCGAGCTTGGACAAGTTGGTGAAGCCACCCGCATCCGAAACATTCCATTCTGTTGTCGAGAGGAACCTTTCGACGCAGGCATCGTCGTCATCAGAAGCGGTCTGACCATTGACATAGCAGAGCTTTACGTAAACATACGGAGAGTAGGCGCCACCTGCATGCTTTCCGTAGACGCTCAACGAATAGTATTCCGAACCGTCATCATTCGATCTAAAGATAAATCCAGAATTGGCAAGATCCTTGACAGTCGTGTTCACATCGACAATCGCCGTCGAGAATATGGACGTCAGCGTACCATTGCTTCCGTTTTCCCTCGTATTGAGAATCACGCTCTGCGAACCGTTCGGCACTTCGGAAGAGGCGTCGGAAGCCACATTGGCGGCAATATAGTTGTTCGAAATCGAAGGCGCCAGCAAGTCTCCCGTCTTTGCCGTAGAGCAAACGCGTTTACGGCACTGGAGGCGGCAAGCCTTGTAATCACTCGAAGAACAGTTACACGAAGAATAATCCCAATGGCACGTCGAAGAAGTCGCAAGCCTATTGTCATAGACCATCACCCAGTCCGGATTGACAGCATCGTCAGTGCCACTCCAATGAGCCGCTTCCGAGATCTTGCACGACATTCCCGGCTGAGGCGTACTATAGCACACGTCAATACAGCGGGGGAAATCGTCACTGTTATTGCAGAATGCAACAAAGCCGTTGTTGTTTTCGTCCGGAGCAAAATCTTCATAGAAGCAATGCTTGTCATGGTCATTGTAGTTTGCCACGACAGAATAATCCGTCGACGCCTGGATCACCAACTTTCGGTTTTCGGGCTTGATATCGTTATTCGTCTGGGAAGACCAGTGCGTGAACCGATCCGAGCCTTCGTTTTCTCCGACCTGGAGTTCATAGAAGTAACCTGCAGAAATCGGGTAATCGCAGATTTCGCCATTGTAGCACGTGTATTTCAGGGTTCGTTCATCTGTTGAATCCTTCTTGAAATACACATCCACCTTGTTGCGCGTATCCGTGGCCCCGTTGAATTCGATGTGCAAGTTGTACTGCTTGCGTTTGACCGAAGCGTAGAGATATTCTGTTTCACTCTTGGCAGAGGTAATACTTGTATTCGGCGGAATGACAACTTCACAGAAGTTGTCGTCAAAGCTATCCGCCTTTTTCAGAACCACCGGAGTCGTGATGTAGATACTGCAGAACCATTTATTGTTGAGTTCGTCCACCTTACAGCCAACGCCATCGGCCGTAACCCACTGGGCGTTAGCCTTCATCAGGGAGCCGCAATCCGGAGCCTGCATCTTTTTGTACAGGTCACCGCCCTGCATACAGGTTTCTTCGTTCTTATGGGCCTCCATATTGCAATAGACTTCAATATCATTGCGGTACAAGGTAAACGAGCCTTCTGCCGTTACCGTCGTCGAACTGGAATCCGCCTTGATGATGCAGTTTTCGCAAGGTTCCACCATCTGGAAATAAATGGAACCCACGCCCGACGCCGAATTGTCCATTGTCACATCGAACGCCAGCTTGTCACCCGAGAACGGCATCGAATAAACGACAGAGCCATCTTCGTTTGTCCGCTTGATATTGGCTGACGTTTCCACGTTCCAGTCGCTCGGAGCGGCCGACTGGTAAATGTCAACAGTGGCCGCTTTTGACTTCGAAGACTTCAAGTTCACATGGACCGTACTGCCCTTCGTGATTTCAATGGACTTTTTCTCGAATTTGACGACCGGTTCGTCGGCAGTAGAGCCGCTGACGACCACAAAGAAGCCCATCTTTTCGTAGTTGTTGCTCACGTAATTGCAGCTGTAGACATCCTGCGAAAGCTTGGAGCCGTAGAGTTTGAACTTTTCAGTCGTCGGAAGCCCAGACGGACTGCAAATCACGTTACCAGGATTCTTGCGTTCGTTTGCGCCATTCAGGTTCACCACGTTGTAATAGTCCGAAAGGCTACCCTTGGCATCTCTCGGCAAGTAGACAATTCGCGGCAAGATGAGGACGGACGGCTTTACGTTCTCGTCGTCACTTCCATACGATTCGTTGTTCTTATACTCGGATTCCATCGTGATTTTAAGCTGCGAGGCCACGGCGACATAGACGGTATCGCTGACTTCGGAACTCCCCGATGTAGAACTTCCGCCAAAGGACTTGTTCGCAAGTCTTTCAAATTCTTCGTTTCCGATAATGAACCCAGCCGTCTGAATGGCTTCGACCACTTCGGCCTTGTATTTCAAATGGTTGTCGCCCTGGTATTTCTTCAAGGTGGAGCCATTGTCCATAATGACGCAGCCTTCAAGGTTCAGCTCGTTCAATTCGTCAATGTCACCCCTGGAATAAATAAAGTAATTCGAAACAGCAGATTTCATGCCGCGAAGCTTACCGGCGCCATTTTCAAGGTACAGCAAGACGACAGAATTTTTCGTTGTCGCCGGCAGAATAAGTTCATGATTATCGGCCAGCTTACTAGGAACGTAAAAGACGAACTTTCCATCCAAAAGCTCTGTCGGGTCGACCTTCCGATTATCATTCCATTCCAGAACCAGGAAGCCGTTATACAAGTCGTTTTCGGACGCACCATCATAACACTTGTTCAACAGATCAATAGTTTCATTATCCATATTGAATGTTGTTCCAAGCCCCTTGCAGGAACCATTCTTAGTTTTTCGAGTCCACGCATCTTCGTTATTCAGTAATATCGGCACGGGAACTTCGCCATTAGAGCCGATAAGCCCTTGGTAATCGTACATTTTCTGAAGTTTACCCCAATAATTATCACCAATATTTTTCAACAACGGGTCCGACTGGCTCCATTTAGAGACCTTTCTGTTTTCAATCCCCTGTGTGGCATTGAACGAAAAATAACGGTACCAACTACGATCCAAAGCTTTAGCCTTTTCAGCCGAAGTTCCCTCAACGTACACACCATATTTCTTTTGAGGTGCATTCTGAATCAACAAAACTGTGTTGGCCGTCGTATAGCTCATCATCTTGCCAGACAAATCAAAGGAGTAATTGTCCTGCAAATCCATGACACCGTCCATCGTCGGCGGGAGAACCAAGTTCTTTTTGACCTTGAACGTCGATATCGTTCCATTACCGGTACTGTTGAAATAGTTCTTTTCGTTCTTGGTCCAGCTCGCCTTATCCGTAAAGAGCATATTTTTCGAGACACCGATGCCCTTCGAAATATCGCTCGTACCACGTTCCATATGACCGTTGACCGTAAAATTGCCATCCACCTTGATATCGCAATCTACAGGGACGCTACCACCCACATAAAGGTCTCCGCAAACAGAAAGAATGTTACCATGACATGATTCAATGGAGCCTCCAATATAGACGACAACCGTATCGGCATCGGGTGTGTTGCACATACCGTATTTATCCGACGTCTTTACCGTATCCACGTTTCCAATGTACAGACCACCTCTGTTGTTGAAATTGCCGCCAATGTAGAGGTCGTTTCCAAAAACCGAAGTTCCCTGGAAAGCGAAGTTTCCGGTAATCATGAGCGGATTCGTCACAACGGGGACGTTATTCTGTTCACCAAAGTCTCCATTGATAATGGCGGATTCCAGCGAGTCAGAACCCGTAATACCTGTCGATTTGCCAAAGAATGCACGGTCAAAGGAGATGCTCACTTTTTTTTCGGGCACCTTGACCTGGTAAAGCCCCGTCACCTTCATGATGGCGACTTCGCTATGCTTGGTTCCGTTCCTGGAACGCCCTGTTGAAAGGATCTTGACCACATAGGGCGATTTTTCGGTCTCGGCTCCGACAAGCCACACATCGAATGACTGGTTATCGCCTTCGAGATTGGTGCCCAGCACGTTGTTCATGTGAACCGGCTTGTGGCCATTGCCCTTGAACTGGCGAATGATCGCACCCGTTTCGTTGCCGTGGTACGTCATCCACGTGCGGGCCGTCGTAATGCCCGCCACTGCCGCCTGGCGCGCCTCATTGCGCATCATGCGGGCCGCACTTGAACGCCCTTCGGAATTAAGCCATTTGAACGTCGCCGTAGCGGCAATCGTCGCTATGAGCATAAACATCAGAACCGTTATAAGGGATACACCCCTTTTAAAAACCTGATTCATACCACACCCCCACTACTTATTCTGCAGCAGCGCCATTGCTCGGCGTTGCAAAAACGTAAGTCGATCCGCCCTGTTCGCCGTGCTTGCTGATTCTCAGATCCACAAAGAATGCACGTACATTTTTTTTGTCTGCAATTTCGGGCGTATAACTATCATCGAATTCGTAATTGATATCCTGGACTTTTTTCACCTTGAGGTTCGAGATATTCAGCGTACCCTGTTCCGCCTGAGGCGAGAAGAAAACGAACGTAAAGGCGAGGCAGGCCTTTTCCTCCTTTTTCACAGAAAAACGGAAACTCCGCGTAACGGACGCCGAAGCCTCGTCATTGGGAGGCGCAAACATGAAGTCGTTCAGCTGGGGAATTTTTTCGCCCGATTTGTTACGCAATCCCACCGACAAGTGGTCGCGCCCGGGCACAATCGACTGCGAATAGTCGGTCGTCGTCAAGATTGGCAATTTAAATGAAATTTCGTATTCCGCACCTGGAGTGAACGTCATCTCAGTACACAGTTCCGACCAGTTTCCAGAATGTCCGTTCGCTTGCGTTGCATAAAGCTGGTTGATCTTATTCTCTGTCGCATAGGTTTCCGTTTCAGCATCGTAATTCGAAACGAATCCTGAGACCTTGACGACATCGCCGCCTGTTTCCGGATCGACATTCAAGCGGAGAATCTTGGTACCGTCATAACGCGAGAGCATGCGAAACGCGCTCGAACTCGATGATGCCGGCGGCGGGAAAAGGACTTTCTGGTCACTCGATTCCAGCAACTTTGGCCTGGCAGGAACCACCTTGAAGCGAGACATGTCATTGGCGATCGCCACTTCCGTATCACCGTCCGCAGGGCAGGAAGCATCGTCTGCGGCACCAGCAGCACTCTCCAGACGCACACAGCGGCGATAAAGCACGCCATCATGCACATACCACGAGACAGCCTCAAGCCCGACGTACTTGCCATCATCGTCATAGCGGATGCGTCTAAAGTACAGGCTGTCGAACTCGCCCGCCCCTTTATGCAAAAAGTACGAAGACATGTCCACCAAACTTGCATCGGCATCTTCCGGGTGCATGAACACATTTTTGACGACCGCAAAATTTCCGGAATATTTATCGGTCTCGTACTCCTTCGCCCCCATCTGAGCGATATCGTCCTTTAACAGACTGGCCACATTTTCGGCATCCTGGCTCGAAGCCAGCATATTTTGGGTACGGACACGGAATTTAGTGCTATCAGTAAGGGCTTGTCCGGCAACAAGGACAACAACACCAAGGATTGCCATATAAACAAGCAATTCCACTAACGTAAAGCCTGCCTTACGGCTATATTTCGGGCACAAATCACCCACAAAGTCATTCATCATACAACCACTCTATTCCCCAAACGGGAATAGTCCAACTCGTTTTTTATTTAAGGTAAAGATAAATTCAAAAAAACGCTAAAAAATCACACGCACGGGATATATGTAAAAAAACATAAACATGTAATGTATTTAAAAGATTGTTGTAAAAGTACGCAAAAGCAAAAAAAAGACCCCACAAGGGGGCCTTTTGAGAGGGAATTTAAGGATTTACCAGGTGGCACACCAAATTTGTGTCACAGTCCCTGTTACATGTAGTACATCACCAATAGAGGGCTTCGGAGACAAAATATTATTATTTGAATTATGCCCACCCGTTGTCGGAGTACTTGAATTCACCGCAATCGAGCACCCATTTTCTTCCCATACTCTGCAATTAAACCGTACATTGGTGCAGTTGCCTATATCAGTGATACTATAAGACGAGCCATCAGCCAAAGGACCGCCAGTATCGTTACCTGTATTTGAAAGATTTAATGAAATAGCATCAGACGAGCTGCCTCCGCAATTAGGAGTTCTCGAGCCACCCACCTCGACCTTAAACCAAGAATTGTCACCCGTTGCAATCGGGGTTTCGATATAATAGCCGCCATCGACCTTTGTAATTGAGGCTAGCTTATTCGAGCAGAGATTGTTGTTATCACCATTTGAGCAATAACCCGGCCTTTGTCCATTCACCAGAATCGTATGCCTTTCATAGTTTTCATTGATTTCTGTAATCGACGTTGCAAACAAGCAGTGTTTGGAAGACTGCCCGCCAATAACCGACGATCCAGTATAAAGATCGTCACATCCCGTAGAACAGGTGCAGTTACAGTTCGAAGCGCCTTCTGTATACGTGACCGAGAATTCGCAGTTATCACTACCCTTGCTGTTTGTCACGTAGAACTTGTAGTCCTTTTTACCGGCTCTCGATTCTCCCGTAAACGAGACCGTTCCACCCGTGTATCCTGATGCTTCAGAAGCCCCCGCACCTTCAATGGTATAACTGCATCCGCCTCCACAGCCGATCAAGGACTGCGGAGTCACGGAAACCGTAGAACCCACTTTTGCGGTTTTGTTGTCAGGGCAAACGATTTTCGGCTTAATTTCGCCAACAGTCACCGTCTTTTTACAAGAGGCATTGCCAAGCGAACCGTTTGTCACAGAATACGTGTATTCAAACGTTCCCGTATTCGAAGGTGTAATCGTATAACTCGGCTGGCATTCAGAAGCCCACGAAAGTCCGTTACCATTCGACGGAGATCCGGAGAAGGAGCTGTTCCAGCAATTGCCCGCATAGGAAGGCGTGAATGTAAACGATTCGCCCAGGCCAATAGTCGTCTTGTTTACACTACAGCTCAACGGCTCGACAACCGATATCGAATGCGAACAGATTTCCTGACCGCCCGCCTGAATCGAGTATGTATATTCGCCAACTCCAAGACTTCCTATGTTTTTCAGACTGGACCAGTTACTATAGTTTGTAATGGTTCCAGCGTCATCAGCAACACCATTCTTATAGACGGACACCCCAATGGTTCCATCAACATTATCATTGTTCTTCGCCATGAAGTACAGGTTTTCAGTCGTATAGAACGTACTTTCGCCGCTGATACCCCAATAATTCTTGGACACGCCGCACGTCACATTCAAAGCAGTCACCGTCAAATATTTAGAACAGGAGACTTTGTATTCTGTCTTGTCCCAAACCTTAAGGGTCACATCGCCACTGGAAGAAGGAATCGTAAACCATACCGTATGCGAAGCATTGGAGCCCGTATTACCCGAAAGCACGGTGCCATCACTCAGCTCGAGACGGTAGTTACGTCCAGAAATGTTGATTCCATGATTATCGTTAACCACAAAGGTAAACTTGCCCTGGCCGCCAGCAGAAAGGGATCCATTGTTCGCGCTTTCAATGCTACACGTGGTCGAGACTTCCTCTTCTTCGCTCACCTGCTTTGTCACGTTAAACGAAGCCGTGCATTCCGTAAACGGAGTTTCAGAACCTTCCGGAACAACCCTGTACACGTATTCGCCCTCGTTCAAGGCATCATTTTCCGTATTCATCTCAGAGAACGTCTTTTTCACCTGAACATTCGACTTGGCAACTCCCGTTTCTGATTTTTCACCTAGCAGAATCTTGTATCTGCAACCGCTTTCAGGACATCCGAACAACGTAAACTGGAACTGGGGCATACCCTTTCCGGCCTGTACAGACAGAGGGTTCACGCTGCAAGTACTGCTTATCGCACCGATCGGATCCGGAGTCACCTCACAATCCCTTTTATCCGTTTTACTTCCATTGGATACGGACATATTGAAGTAGTAATGTTCACCCTGGTGGACATAAGGATTGTCTGGAATCGTATAAGTCACGACTCCATTTTCCCTTGCACAATCGACACCCGTATCGCCGCACTTGTAGTTTGTTCCCGTGCCGGATTCAACCTTTTTATTCAACGTCAAATCCGTAGCACTGGAGATATTATTGATGCGTGCAGTCACAACCCAGGCATTCAGGTTATCTTCCTTGTATTCGGCCTTGCAGCTCGACACGCTGACCGCATTTCGGCAGCTCGTCGTTATGAATTTCACGGTCACAGAAGATGTTCCATGGTTCCTGAGAATAATGCTTCGGACATTTTCTGGATCAAAGCCTTCGGCGCCCTTGGCAAATTCGTTAACAACATCAAAAGAGGCTGTATTTCCGGTCATCTTCACGGAATTGCTCAAGAAGATACCATTGCCTTCGTCAGCACTGCCCCAGATCGTATTTCCCTTATAATCGCCCCAGATTGTACTCAAGTTAAAGCTCGTATTATCAGAGTTATAGTCATGCTTACTCACCAATACAATTTCAACTTCGTTATGACCTGAATTTTCCAAAGTCACATTCAGTGACGCGCCACGCAAATTATAACGGGAACCTTGAGCGATTACAATTTCTGTCAAGTTTTCATCGAGCGGCGCCAATACCATATCCTTATTCGTACCAAGTAGATCCGGATAGTTTTCGCTACATTCCGTGAATTCACCCGTCCAGAACGTTCCGCAATGGGCACGTCCAGCCGACAGGTTCCACATATTTTCCACGCCATCCGCAGAAGTGCAAGTGAGCGAGGCCTTAGCCGTCTTCACATCATTGCCGTAACCGTGCAAGCCCTTGCCACTAGCCGTGAACTTGTAGTGCTTCAAATAGCATTCGAGCCCGTTCGCATCGGCACTACCGCAACCGGCATCGTTACCATTGTAATAGTAGTAGCTGGGCGTGCATTCCTTGGAATCAAACCAGCCGGAATGCCCCACCCACGGCACAACTTCTTTGTCCAGTTCAATGACGCCGTTTTGAGCCTTGGCCGCAAAGGAACACTTTACAGTCGGAGGAGTATCCCAGCATTCCGATTTGTAGTCTTCGCTCTGCCAGCCTATGCCATAAAGCCTAAAATTAGGATCCGCAAGGCTAAAGCCGACATATTCATGCGCACGGTCCGAATAGTTCGTCGTCAAGCCCGACAAGCTGAACGTGTAGGAATATTCATCAGGGGACCCGTAATAATTATCGCCCACAAACGCGCTGACAACCAGCTGGTTCAGGGTATTCAATGTCGCCGACATCATGACCATACTGGCGGTCGTCACCGACTTCGTCGATCCATCCTTCGCAAGTTCGCCATTAAGGCAGCTGCCCGCATCCGTACAAAGCTGGGCTTCCAGGCGACCCTTCGTATTCACAAAGACGTTCAGCATCAAGAATTCCGTTCCCGAAACATTTGAACGCAGCATGAAGCCGGAATTGGCAATATTCTCAGAAGACCTGCCATAGCTCGATGTCGCCTGCGGCATACGGAACAGCGCCTTCATGGTTCCGTTAATTCCAGCAGTCACCGTACTGATGACCTTGACCTGGGTATTCTTGTTATTGACACCGCGAGTCTTCTTTCTCAAATTCTTAATCGAGATGTACTGCGTGTTGTTTTCGATATCGCTAAGCTTTCCAGAAAGCAGGTGCCATTTGGCCTTCGTATAGGTTCCCCTAGAATCCACCGCACCAACGCAAATCGCATCTTCGGCAACATCGCACTTGTCGATGCAGTATTCCACGTCGCTATAAGTACAGGCTACCGACTGGTTCTTGAACAATTCATCGAAGCAGTGCTTGTCGGATTCACCGAAATGCACATACATGACCGTCGCATTATCGTTCACATTAAACGCATCATACTTCGAAGAATGGAGAGGATCGGTACTCGGGCAGGAAGCACCCGAGCAAAGCCAGTAGCTAAAATCCTTGTTGTTCAGATTCGTCGAATCGATGCTCAAGGCTATGTCTTCGCCATCAAACACCGAGATCGAGCAGGCATTTTCGACACCCGTGCCTGTATACACGCACCTTCCGCCCGACGTAGAGGCCGTTTCGTAATTGACAACCGGCGTATCGCCAGCATCGATATCTCCGACAAAAACGACCTTCAACGTTCTGGCAAGCGCCTTGGCCGAAGCCTTGAGCGTGTAAGTCATACCCGCTTCCATCGACGATTTATCTAGCTTATTGTCGCTTCCATCCGGAATCAACACCACGCACCGGCCGCTACTGCGGTCCTTGAGTTCAATCGTCCCGGCAGAGCCGCCCGTCGAAATTGTCCAGGAATTATTAAGATCGTTCGTCACCACGGCCGTCGCACCGCCTTCCGGTTCCACCCAAAGTCCCGAATAGCTACAGCTGGGCCAAACGTCATACCCACCCGAGGGGCATACATCCGAATGGGTCGCGCAATAGCTGGTGATTTCAGAATAATCCAGGTCTTCCCTGTTGATATCCGCCGTCGAAGACACCACCAAGTCCGTATAATACGGGCTCGCCAAAGTATACCCTTCACCAGGCTTCAAGGTAAACGTAAGCCTTCCAGAAGTGGCATTTGTCGTCGTCACGTCAAACAGCTTGTAAACGCCGTTTTCATTGTTGGGTGAAATCTTGAAGGTACATCCGTCCGAAGCGGTATTGTCCAGGAGGTCTGCGTTTTTTACATAATTCCATTCTGGCCCAGGAAGCGACGGGCAGTTCACCTTGATTTTCAGTTCAGTCGAATGCGGGCTGACCAGAACATTGACCGGAACCGGACTCGTTTGGTTAACCAGGAGAGACTGATACGGCTTTTCAAAACTGACTTCGCCATCACCACGGGATGCGCTACCGACAACAACCCAGAAGGGCATGCTGCTGTAATCAGGCGGAGTCGCTTCGCACTTGTAAAGGCCACGCGTCAGGGCAGTTCCATTGAACATCTTGCCCGTTGTAGAAAGCGAGCCAGGGCCCGTACAAGCGACGGTATAGACAACATCATCCTTTTTCAGGGACGCACCATTCAACGACAATACATTGTAGTAATCCTTCAGTTCGCCATACGGATCCGAGGGCAAGTAAATCACTCGCGGCATGATCACATAGGCCGGCTGCAAGTCTTGCGAGTTATCGGCATTGGGCTGCGATTCCCGCGTCTCGTACAACGATTCCACACTGATGCTCAACTGCGGTGCCGTCGAAATAAAGTAACGGTCCTTGCCCTTTTCGGCCTCTTCGGCAGTTTCTTCGGTATCGTCGTCGTCCGTCACAACGCCATTATTGATGCCACCACAGCTGGATCCATCATTTTTACAAAGGACTCCCGCTTCGGTCAGGTCATCCACCATTTCCTGGTTGAATTCCATACCCCTGTTAAACGTCAGGTTGTTCACTTTGGCGCAAGTCTTGGAACCCGTTTCCTCGTCACGGACGGCCGCATAGATGGAGCCCTTCATGATGGTCTGGTTGAAGAGAACCGTGTTGATGTCGTTTTTGGAATAAATAAAGAAATTAAGTTCCGAGACGTTGTCTCCTG
This sequence comes from Fibrobacter sp., assembly GCA_045224895.1. Taxonomy (GTDB): domain Bacteria; phylum Fibrobacterota; class Fibrobacteria; order Fibrobacterales; family Fibrobacteraceae; genus Fibrobacter. Next base: position 26,066 of record JBGVAT010000010.1, on the reverse strand, counting down.
GCAAGATTTCGCCACTCAGGCCGTCCTTGAGATATATGAACAGATATGACCCATCGCCTACCGTTGGAGGGATTTTCATATTCTGGTGCAAATCATTTTCGAAGATGAAGATGAACTTGCCTGTCAACGTTCCCTTAGAAGAGGTAAATATGTTGTTGTTCGTAATCTTTACAACCAAATACTTATTATAAAGCCACTTGTCATCGCTATTTTCGTCATGCTGAAGGGCATTCGTATAGCAGGTACTAAACTGGCTGAAATCAAAGTTGTTGATATCCTTATTCAAAAGATTCCGGACACAGCTAGTTTTGTTGGCATAGCTTTCGAAAAAGGAAATACCCGTCTTGAGCGGATCGGACACCAAGAACTTTGCAGAACCGCAGCCATCCGTTTTTTCCCAAATACTGTCGCAATGGGACTTTACAGATTCGGCGCAGGTCAAGTAATCCGGTCTGGAATCCGGGAACGGCGTTTTCAGGTTTCCATCCACCTTGAACCAAGGAGCCACACCGCAAAACGGACGAGCCTTTTCCTTCATTCCGGCAGGAGAATTAATATAGCAGCCATACCACCCGCAAGCAATGTTTCCCGGGCGTCGGCAGTAAGGAGAACCGGTTATCTCATTATTGGAAAAATTCACGGATGCATATCGATCATCGTGCCAGGAATCCCAGAAACGCGTTCCTTCCAACTTGTAGACAAGCAATTCCTTATTATCCCACTGCGGTGGATTTTGGTCATTATACGATTCTAGCTTTACAAGTGGCGTCGAGGAGTTCCAGTTATAGAGATAAGATAGCCCGGCCTTTCCGTTTCCACCGGCCTTGTCCTGGAAAACGTCCTTGTAAACTTCATCTTCCCTATGAGCCAAAGTTCCCTTACCCCATCTGCGTGAATCTTGCTGGGATTTTTCCACCCCCCATCCAAAATACATGTCGCCACGTTCGGTAAAGGTATTTGACGATCTCAAGCTCTTGTAGTCATTCCATGAATGTCCTGTCTTTATATAGACATCCTTATTTTTAGAACCGATCACAATACGATTGTACTTATCATAGTTTTCGGTGCCGGTCCAAATCGGATAATTTGATTCCATCCAAACGTTGCCGGATGCCTTGAATTCACGATCCAGGTTCGGGAAATAAACCTGCCCAGCATTCCCCACGCAAAAATCACCGCGAACACCGGCATTATAGCCCGACATATTCGTAGTCCATTTTCCGTTGAGCGTCAAGTTACCATCGATAACTTGGTTACCATTTGCGGCCGAGATATTCCCATTGACGTAAAGGTTTCCATAAATGCTATTGCCGAGATTGATGGTCTGACCACCCTTATTTGCAGTCACAGCACGGACGTTCAAGTTATCGAGATTGCCGTGAACATAGAAGTTGTTGCCCACAATACCATTATCGGCATCCAGGTTTCCACCCACACAGGCCGTACCATGCACGGCCACAGAATTACCGCTGACCTTGAAATTTCCAGTCACGATCATATTGCTGTCGACTGTTGCCGGGTTACCTCCCGTCAAGTCGCCGTTCACAAGAATCGACCTTACAAAGATGTCGCCATGGTTAACCGTCGAACCGCCAAAATAGTTGTAATCGAAATCATTGACCTTGGTTGTAACTTCTTTAGGAATATTGATGCGGTAAAGGCCATCGACATTGAAAATGGCTACTTCATTGTGCTTGGCACCATTTCGAGCTTCACCTGCCGAATAAATCTTTAGCTTGTAAGTAGCATTTTCGACATTCACGCCCGTCAGCCAGACGTGATAATTCTGTCCGGCACGTTGCAAGGTGCGTAAACGGGAATCGAGGTTAATCGCCCTGTTGCCCCCGTCGATATACTGCCTGATGATTGCGCCCACGTCATTTGAATGATAGGTCATCCAGGCTCGGGCATTTTCGATACCTGCCATAGCACTCTGGTAAGCCTCGCGCTTGATCATTCGGCTAGAACTGGACCTGCCTTCGCTAGTAATCCATTTCCAGGTGGCGGTCGCGGCAATAGTTGCTATCATCATGAACATGAGCACAACAATCAACGACACACCAGATTTCTTTGTATTAAAATTCGCCAGCATAGGAAGCCCCCTTAACCCCTAGGTCCATTGCTCTGTATCGGAACCACAATTACGACATCGCCCGTTTCGCCCCTGCCGCCATTCTTGGCGCCACGGCTCACTTGCAGTTCCACTTTCAACGCTTTCACGTTCTTCTTTTCGGCCTTGTTCGATTCAGCATCATACGGAGGATCGACAAACGTATAGTCCGAACTTGCCACCTTCAGCAATTTCAAATTCTTGATCGTCACTGTGCCCTGCGATACAAGCGGAGAGTAAAGCGCAAACGTAAAGGCCAGGCAAACGTTATTCACTTCTTGAGAGACATGGAACCGCATTTTACGAGTCGCCGTCCCTGTCGCCGACATCGGCGGGAAGAACAGAAAATCGTCTATGAGCTTGACCCCATTCACCTCCGGGATATTCCCTGTCGAAATGTTTCTAAAGCCAACGGACATATGGTCCGACCCCGGGATAAACAGAAGACTTTTATCCGCACTCGTCCCCGGATATGCCACTTCAAACGAAATCTCGTACTCCTGATTTTCTTTCAACGTCAAACGTCCGTAGCTAGAACAAAGCTTTTTCCAATCGGATTCCTCGACAGTCTCGTCCTTGATGGCAAACGCCTGGTTCATCATCTGGTCCGTCGAGCTGCGGATGGTTTCGTTCAAGTTATCGTAATTCGAAAAGAAATCAGAAAAAATGGCACCGGTGCCACCATTGTTGACTTCACCCAAAAGGTTCTTTGTCGTAAAGCGTACGTAGTGGTTTCCGGTTTGCCGGGAGACCATCCTAAAACTATTGCTTTCAACAGGAAATACCTGGACTTCGTCCGTTTTTGCGCCAGGCTTAGCCGCTATGACTTTGAACTTGGTGACCTGATGCGCCATGGTAACCGGTTCCACATCAGCACCGACATCACTGCAAGGGTCCGAATTATCAACCGTCAGACCGTTTCTTTTATCGATAAGCTTGCAAGTCCTCTTTAACGTACCTTCATCATCCACGTACCAGTTGATTTCTTCCGTGGCGACATAATAACCGTCGTCATCATAACGCAAACGGCGGAAAGTGAAGTTGCTAAAGTCACCGTCCGAAGTTATCCGAAACGACGACGAATCCTTCTTGGTAGCATCGGCATTGTCCGGATCCATATAAACTGATGTATGGACAGAGCCAAAATTATCACCAAAAACAGAACCCGTAGCGGCCGCACCGGATTCTTTGGAACTCTTGGCACCAAGCTGTCCGATATCAGTCTTCAGCATCGTCCCTGCGTTTTCGGCTTCTTGCGTCGCACGAATCATATTGTCGGTTCGGACTCGCATTTTGGTAGAATTGCTAAAGGCCTCTCCAGCAATGACGACGATGATCCCCACGATCGCCATATAGACCATGAGTTCCATCAAAGTGAAACCCGATTTTTTATTTAGCATACTCATCTCACAACCCCCGAAACGGTTATGGATTGCGTCGTATTCTTGAACTGCCAGCTGACCTTGACATCCAAGCGCTTGGCATAAACATGTCTTGCGGTATCCAGCAAAGAACCTGCCGAAGCCATATAATCAGCATCAGGTGAAACCGTCACCTCAGCGTTATAGACAACAGTTATCGTATTTGAGACGGCTCCAGGCTGGGCTTCCCAGGTACGAACGATAGGATCAAGCACAATCTTGTAATCAACCGATCCGTCGGCACCCGCCGTAAGCTTGCTATCCGAAAGATTTGCAAGCCCGAACGCCCCCAGGCTATCGATGATGTTCTGGGCGACTTCGGTGGCGCCGTCACGACCGCGAATGCGTAACAACGAGTCATGGTTGCTCCCTTGCAAGTTCAAGACGGCCATATACAAAAAGCCAAGCACAGCCGCAGCTACCAGCACCTCCACGATGCCAAAACCGCGTTTTGCGCGCGTCGAAAAAAACGAAATACCCCACACCTTCAACATAGGCACCTGCAAAAATCTTTGTCCATTCCAAATATTCCCGTTATGTTACTAAATATATATTTTTTTATAACTTTAGCTACTTGCAAGTAATCCCTATCACGATTTTAAGGCTTTTCAGGGCGCATTCTGTTTTTTCGGAATTATTACAATTTTTTTCGAGAATATTGGCCATTATATAGAAAGATTTCTATATTTCAATATATGGCTAAGATAAACTACACTAAAATTGCAAAGCAACTCAAGGTCATAGCCGAGCCCAAGCGCCTTAAAATCATCAACCTGCTTTCCAACGCCAACGGAGAATTGTGCGCGACAGAGATTCTTAAAGAATTCCGGGTATCTCAGCCGACGCTCTCGCACGATATGAAGACCCTTGTCGACGGGAAATTCGTGATTTCACGCCGTGAAGGGCAAAAAACGTACTACATGCTCAACCCGGACACGATTTTCGACCTTCAGTCGGCGCTCGGCGATATCTGCAATGAGGATATCAACCTGTAATTCAAGATTCGCAAGGTGACCCCGGCACTAGGGCCGGGGTGACAGGCCGGGTGATGATGACTACGCCAGTAAAAGTTGATTTTTTAGGCAGGACTCGTGCAATGAGTCCGCTATTTTTCTAAATTTCGCCGTACTATGAGTGAAGCTATTAACAATGTCAAGCAGGCCTTTGATGCAGAACTTGCACAAACGGACCTCACCAATCAAGAAGCGGTCAACAATCTCCGCGTAAAGTACCTCGGCAAGAAGGGCGCCGTCACGGACCTCATGAAGCAGATGGGTTCCTTGAGCGCCGAAGAACGCCCCGCTTACGGCAAGCTCGTGAACGAACTGAAGGTTGCCGTTTCCGAAGCAATCGACGAGGCTATCGAAACCGCAAACGAAGCCGCTCTCCAGAAGAAGCTCGCTAGCGGCGCTGTCGATATCACGCTCCCGGGCGCAGGCATCGCTGCCGGTTCTACGCATCCGCTGTACGACGTCCGCGAAGAAATCATCGACTTCTTTGCGCAGATGGGTTTTGATGTGGACTTCGGTCGCGACATCGAAACGGATTGGTACAACTTTGAAGCGCTCAACACTCCGCCTGACCATCCGAGCCGCGACATGCAGGACACGTTCTACGTGGACAACAAGGTTATGCTCCGCACGCACACGTCGGGCACCCAGATTCACTACATGGAAACGCACAAGCCGCCTTTCCGCATGATCGCTCCGGGCCATGTGTTCCGCGTTGACAACGACGCCACCCACGCCCCGATGTTCCAGCAGTGCGAAGGTCTTGTCGTTGACGAAAATATTAGCTTCGCCGACCTCAAGGGTGTGCTCCAGGTGTTCATGGACAAACTCTTTGGCGCAGGCGTCAAGACTCGCTTCCGTCCGAGCTTCTTCCCGTTCACGGAACCGTCCGCAGAAATGGACGTAAGCTGCGTGTTCTGCGGTGGCAAGGGTTGCCGTCGTTGCAAGGGCACGGGCTGGATGGAAATCGGTGGTTGCGGCTCTGTGGACCCGAACGTGTTCAAGAACTGCGGCATCGACTCTGAAAAGTTCACCGGCTTTGCATTCGGCTTCGGTCTCGACCGTATCGCCATGCTCCGTCACGAGATTCCGGAAATCGGCCTCTTGACCGCCAACGATCAGAGATTCCTGAGCCAGTTCTAAGTTAGACGAAAGATTAAAAAAGCGAACCGTTGAGGTTCGCTTTTTTCGTTTTAAAGGTGATCCCGGCACCCCGGAACTAGTCCGGGGCAGGCTCCAGCCGGGATGACAAGCAAAAAAAATAGCGGGCCAAGGCCCGCCATTTTCAAGACTTCTTACTGTCTACTTCCTACTGTCTACTCTTACGAGCGGCTGTAGTCGTCCTGCATACGGATGATGTCGTCTTCGCCGGTGTATTCGCCGACCTGGACTTCAACAATCACGAGCGGGAGCTTACCTTCGTTCTGCAAGCGATGAACCGTGCCCGACGGAATGTAAGTCGATTCGTTCGGACGCACGTAGAACACCTTGTCGCCAACAGTGCAAGTAGCCGTACCGCTCACAACGACCCAGTGTTCCGAACGATGCAAATGCTTCTGCAACGAGAGGCGTTCGCCCGGACGGACAACAATGCGCTTCATCTTGTAGCGATCCGTCGATTCAAGCACGGAGTACGTGCCCCACGGACGGTTGACCGTCTGCGGAACAGTCGGCAAGTCAGAGCCGCGAGCCTTGAGTTCGTCGACCACCTTCTTGACCTTCTGGCTGCTCGAAAGCGGAGCCACCAAGAGAGCATCCGGCGTATCCACGATGAGCATGTTATCGAGATCGATCGTGCAAATCTGACGCTGGCCACCGAGAACGAGAGAGTTCTTGGAACCAATGGCCAAATGCTTTGCATTCACGTTGTTGCCATCTTCGTCGTGTTCGTATTCGCCATAAAGGGAATCGAAAGCGCCAAGGTCAGACCAACCGATATCGCTCGGAACGACCTTCACCTTGGAAGACTTTTCCATCACGGCGTAGTCAATGGAATTCGACGGGATGTTCATCATATCGTCATGATCAACGCGAACCAGGGACTCCTTGTTTTCCTTCTTGGCGTTGGCAAAAGCGATCTTTGCGGCGTTCAAAATATCCGGAGAGAACACTTCAAGTTCGCTGAGGAACGTCGAAGCCTTGAAGCAGAAAATGCCGCTGTTCCAGAAGAATCTTCCAGACGCAACATACTTCTTGGCCGTTTCCAAATCCGGCTTTTCGACAAAGCGCTTGACGTCATCGCCGTTTGCTTCGATATAACCGTAACCGGTTTCCGGACCTGTCGGCGTAATACCGAATGTCACAAGATAGCCTTGTTCTGCAAACTTTTCTGCCTTGCGCAAGCATTCTTCATAAGCGTCAGCCTTGCGAATCACGTGATCCGACGGAGAAACGAGGACGATGTCATCCGGGTTCAAGCCAAGGCAAGCCAGTGCGATTGCCGGAGCAGTATTGCGGCCCACAGGTTCCAGGAGGAAGCGAGCGTTATTCGCGTGGACTTCTTCAAGCTGGTCCTTGGCCAAAAAATACTGTTCTGCATTGCTCACAATGTACTGGGCAGAGCAAATGCGAGAATTGGTTTTTACCGTGCGCTGGAACAAGGACGCACCGTCAAAAAGACGGGCGAACTGTTTCGGCATTAGGGAACGGCTAATCGGCCAAAGGCGAGTGCCGCTACCACCACACAAAATCAAGTTAATCATTATTTTAACCTAAGATAGATTACTTCCAACCGTTATTATGCATAAGCTGGATGTAGTAACCCATATCAATGCCCTGCTTAACCAAGCCCATCGTCGGCGTAATCAAGCTGATAAGGCGGTTCCACGTTGCAATACCAGAAGCATCCACATAAACAATATCGCGCGGGTTCAGTTCAAAGCGGTCTGCCAAAGCAAGGGCCATGGCGTTCTTCGCATCCAACTGATAAATATCGACCTTCGCGTCAGAAGTGTTTCTGATAACATAAATATCCTTCGGCGAGGCATACTGCACTTGCAAGCCTCCAGAAGCCGAAATTGCTTCGGCCAACGACAGGTTGTAATTCATACGGACTACGCCCTGTCTTCCGACTTCACCGAGAACGTAGACCTTCCTGTCTCTTTCGGTATCAGACCTTAACGGGACAAACAGCTGGTCACCCGGCTTCACGAGGATGCGGTCGATAGCAACATTATCGTTGAAAGCGCGGAGATAATCGATGTTGTAGACCTTGTCGCCACGGCGGAGCTGCACGAACGACGGATCGGCCTTTTCGTCAAAGCCACCCACTTCAGCAATCACGTCAGGGATCGTCATCGGGTTTTCGTCAAACGTCACGTAGCCCGGCTTATTCACGGCACCGGACACAAAAGCCTTGCGGCTGTGGTAACCCGTTACGCGGACATCCACCTGCGGATCGTTAAGGATCTTGTCCGAGAGGCGCTTGGTAATTTCGAGGCGGAGTTCCTGAGCGGTAAGACCAGCAACCTGAAGTTCACCGGCATACGGATAGAAAAGCTTACCGTCGGTAGTCACCTTCTGGCCTGCGGACTGGTACTGCCCCATCGGAGAAGTCAATTCCGGATGTTCCCAGACAACAACCTGAACCATATCCAGAGGTCCAATCCTGTACTCCAGCTCGGGAAGGGTATCCACCATCAAGTCAGCCACATTGCCAATAGTCGGATTAACAGGCACCTGGACCGGTTCGCCCATGTCACCCTTTTCGATGGAATGCAACTTGAACGTGATTCCGTTAAAAGTCGTGGAATCCGAAGGAATGTCCATTCGCATCTGAGGAGCGGCAAAGCAGCCATTCAAGATGGCAGCAGCAACCCCACAAAGCGCAATACCAATTTTATTCATATGTTACCTTTTTAGAATTATTTTGCGGCTTCACTTTGCCTAATCTTTTCGACCCAATACGGAGTCAGCTTGGAAATAAAGTTCCATGCCAAAACAAAAGCGTTTTCGGGCCTTCTGTACGGGTCAGGAATATCCACCTGGTGCGATTCTCCATAGCGGAACACTTTTCCTTCCAACCAAGGATATTTGTGCAAAAGCTCCCTTTTATGGCCATTTTCCATCACCAAAATCAAATCAGCCCATTTGAGAATGTCCAAGTTGATCTGACGGGCCCTATGGGCACTCATATCGATACCGTGCTGCAAGGCGATTTTCTGCGATATCTCGTGAGCAGGATTATCGACCAAAGCGCCGAGACCTGCACTCATCACATTAAAACCGGGGCCGAGTTCCTTTTTAAGGAGATACTCCCCTGTCGGGCTACGGCAAATGTTCCCAGTACAAACGACAAGAATATTTTTCATGCGGTATAATTTAGAAAAGTTTTTCGTACGCTTTTTGGTTTATAAATCAAAAGCAAAGCCAAGATCTTTCAAAAGCGGATTTTTCGTATCCTTTTCGGAAAGGAGCGGTTCAAAGCCCTCGCCGACCGGCCACTTGATGCCAATTTCCGGATCGTTCCACATCAGGCCACCTTCGTCGCCAGGTGCGTAGAAGCGTGTGCACTTGTAAACGAACGAAGCCGTTTCGGAAAGCACCACAAAACCGTGGGCAAAGCCTTCGGGAATGTAGAACTGCTTTTTGTTTTCGGCAGAGAGCGTGACACCCACCCACTTGCCAAAAGTCTTGCTGTTCTTGCGGAGGTCCACAGCGACGTCATAGACTTCGCCTTCAATCACGCGGACAAGCTTGCCCTGCGGATTCTGCTTCTGAAAATGGAGACCGCGAAGGACCCCCTTGCGGGAGCGGGATTCGTTATCTTGTACAAAATCCACATCAATGCCACCTTCGGCAAAATCACGCTTGCTATAGGTTTCCATGAAGTAACCGCGGGCATCGCCAAACACGGTCGGCTCGATGATCTTCACACCATCAATTTCAGTGTTGATGAAATTAAACTTTCCCATTTTCTTTTTTCCTGTCTACTTCCAACTGTCTACTAACGATTCTTATACATCGTCTCGTAATACTTTTCATAGTCACCGCTGGTGATGTTGTCCAGCCATTCCTGGTTGTCCAAGTACCAGCGCACAGTCTTTTCAATGCCTTCTTCGAACTGCAACGACGGTTCCCAGCCGAGTTCCTTCTGGAGCTTGGTGGAGTCGATGGCATAGCGGGCGTCATGGCCCAGGCGGTCCGTCACATACGTAATAAGGTTCAAGTCTTCGCCTTCGGCTCGGCCAAGGAGCTTATCGACGGTCTTGATGACGACCTTGATGATGTCGATGTTCTTCCATTCGTTGAAGCCGCCGATGTTGTAGGTTTCGGCAATCTTTCCGTTGTGGAAAATCACGTCAATCGCACGGGCGTGGTCTTCGACAAAGAGCCAGTCGCGGACGTTTTCGCCCTTGCCGTAAACCGGGAGCGGCTTCTTGTGGCGGATGTTGTTGATGAAGAGCGGGATGAGCTTTTCAGGGAACTGGTACGGACCGTAGTTGTTGGAGCAGTTCGTCACGATGGTCGGCATGCCGTAAGTATCGTGGAATGCACGAACGAAGTGGTCAGAGCCGGCCTTCGATGCAGAATACGGAGAATGCGGGGTGTACTTCGTCGTCTCGTAGAAGAAGTCATCACCATAAGCCAAATGGTGTTCCGAGCTGGAAGCGGTCGTCGTGAACGGAGGCGTGATGCCTTCCGGGTGGTTCATCTTGAGGGCGCCGTAAACTTCGTCCGTCGAGATGTGGTAAAAACGCTTGCCCTCGTACTTTTCGGGGAAGCTTTCCCAGTAGAGCTTTGCAGCCTGCAAAAGGCTCAAGGTGCCCATGACGTTAGTGCGGGCGAAGGTGAACGGATCCTTGATGGAACGGTCTACATGGCTTTCGGCAGCAAGATGGATGATGCCATCGACCTGTTCGTCCTGCATAAGCTTGTAGAACGCATCAAAGTCGCAAATATCCATCTTCACGAACTTGTAGTTCGGCTTGCCTTCGACATCCTTGAGGTTTGCGAGGTTTCCCGCATACGTGAGCTTGTCGAGGTTGATAATCTTGTACTCGGGGTATTTGTTGACAAAAAGGCGAACCACATGGCTCCCAATAAAACCAGCACCACCGGTAATGACGATAGATCGTTTCATGCTTTTCTCCAATTATTCGCCGATAATATAGAAAAGAACAAATGCGGAAAAAAAAGAACCCGGCAAAAAGAGCCGAGTTCCTTATTAACAAACCGAAGTTCGCTTAATCCAATTGCTGCATTGGGTCAGATTATTTATCCAATTCCGAGCAACGTTGATAATTATTGGCACACCAATCATTAATAGCGGGTACAAAGATCAGTTCATACGCACGTTGAGCCAAGAACTTATCTTTTTTGAACTGCTCGCCACCAAAAACAGTACCAGCCAAAATAGTTTGATTCTGTTGACCTTTATTCCAAAAAGCAATGCAGTATGTAATAGAATTCTGCTCAGATGACCATCTACTAATAGTATTAACTACTTTCGAATTAACCGTAACAGTATTTTCGCCATACAACTGCTCGACTTCCATATAGTTGGTGCCTTTATCAGGATTGAACCCTTTATTGTCGCAGTGAACCGTGTAATGAGGAGGATTTTGATCAAGACGGCAATTATAAAGAGGAAGAGTAATAGCACGCATATAATCGGGGGCTCTGTAAGCGTACCCACCCATCGACTTATCTACACTACACGTACCAACGGCATACATTTTTTGATTACTAGTACCATAAGACGAGTTCATTCGCATCTTGATAGAACCAACTTGAAAATTATAAGTTGTAGATTCAGATAGCGGCATCTGATAAGCATAGGGCTGAGCAATATCAGGATAATAATAATAATCTCCGCTCTTAGCCAACAAAGCTGCGTTTTGCGATTCATTTTTCACTTCATTGGTAGAAGCAACAGAGTTATCAAGGCCTGCATCAGAACAGCCCATCATTGCCAATGCCAAAACGGCAGCAGACAGAGTAATCTTTTTCATATCAATCTCCTTTATTAGAAAAAGTATCAAATAAAATAAACTATTACTACTTTATTTTCAAGAGTAAACTAATATCAAACATTTAATTTCAAGAAACTTTATTTTAACAAAATATTTTTATATTACATACTAATTACAAAAATTCATTACATTTTAAAATTTATTTATATTTTTACAAATAAAAAAAATCTATATACAAAAAAGAGCCTAGCACATAGCCAGGCTCTCCATCTTTAATATTTAAGTTTTATCACACAATTATATTCTACTGCAATCGCATTATTTTCACAAACAGATTCTTATGTTCTTGCGAAACATTCATAATCACGTTTGAGCCATACAGTTGGCGAAGATTTTCCACAACGAGTTCGGAGCCATCCATCACCCGTTCAAGCAGCAAGCTACCGATAGGCGAGAAGATCCGGACGACTTTCTGGCCTTGTTGCGGTGCATAGACGTAAATAGCATTTTTTTGCGCATTCACGCGAACACCCTGAACCATAATTTTCGGAGAAACACCAACAGGAGCTTCGCTCGAACTCGATTCGACATTTTCAGAGGACGACGATTCCGCATCGGAACTCGAAGAAGTCTCTTCCGAACTCGAGGATGCATCCTCCGAACTAGACGAGATCTCTTCCGAACTTGAAGATTCTTCAGAACTCGACGAAACGGATTCGGAGCTAGAGGATTCTTCAGAGCTTGAAGAAACATCCTCAGAACTAGAACTTTGCGTTTCAGACGAAGACGATTCAGGTTCACTGCTTGACGAAGATTCTTCGGAACTTGAGGAAGCCGTTTCCGAACTCGAAGACTCCGGCTCTTCAATAGAAGAGCTAGATTCCAACGAAGAACTAGAAGATTCCTCGTCAGAGCTTGAAGATTCAACTTCAGAGCTTGAGGACGATTCCGGTTCACTGCTCGAAGATACGACCTCCGAACTAGATGAGCTTTCGGAAGACGACGATTCAACAGAAGAACTGGACCATTCAATCGTCGGGCATAAAGACGCATTCATGCAAACATTAAACATAGCGTATTCATGATTTCCGGATTCCATAATGCTCGAAATAGCGATATTCGCATTGTGCCCATTCCAAAAGACAAACTTGTTGAATTCGGTCACTTTTCCGCTCCCAGGGAACGGGACTTCACGCGCATTCAGCGAATAATAGTCTCTTTCAGCGTCGTATTTTTCAGGAACAGCCTCCACGATGTCAACATACATATGATCCCCATCCTCATTGACGCGTTCATACAGCCACACTCTGGAATCATAGTCAATATGCCATATTAACATTCCTGAATTATATTGATCAACATCCCAACCCTTCATCGATCTATATTCAAGCAAGAATAATTCATTCGAATTGTTTGGGTTGGTAACGCTATAAGCCACATTCTTTTCAATTTTATCCAAGTACAATGGGCCGCTCTCGCTGAGTTCAGTTGGCGTAAGCCAACCCAACGACATCCTTTCGAAGGCCGAATAATTCGGAGGAGCGCAGCCTCTTACATTTTGTGGATTGCTTGGGCAGTTATGACTGCCTGCATCCATGACATCCCAAGTACCGGGAGTTTTATGCTTATTCTCGCCACGAACATCATAATGGTCTTCCAGGCCCAAAAGATGGCTAAGTTCGTGAACAAAGGTTCCAATTCCATCCAAGATACTTGTAGACTCGTCACGATTATACGCACCCGCTGAAATTTCTACAGAACTTGAATAATAGTTAACCATCGAGGTATTATGGCCCCACAATTGAGAGCAATTCAAGCACCCTGCATGAGGCCAAAGAGCCTCCTCAACACGTGTGCCATTCGAGCTAACGCCAGCAACAATAAAAGCAGCATAGCTAATGACATAACCTCCGCCATACAGCTTCATATCAATTTCGTCCCAATTAACCAAGCTTTGCGCTTCTTTCATGGCACTTTCATTCTTGCTTCCATACTGACTCCTTTTTTTCGAAAGAGTCACCGGTCCATACACATCAAAAGTAGGCCGGAACTGTCCATTGGAATTTTGTATAAAATAACCCCTCACGCTACCCAAATTATAGTATTCATTATACCCTTCCTTATTCAGGTAATCCGTATACTGCGCCACGGGATCTGCACTCTTGAATTTCACATCGGCATACTCTACAAGAATTACAGGTATCCTGACATCGCCCTTCGTTGTAAACCGATTATAGGCAGGCATACGTTTTACCGCAGAGTTCACCTGCTTCGGAATTTCATTTTGGGGAGACTGTTCAAGCGACGCTTCATTCAGCAACTTGTTATATATAGATTCCTGGTCTAGACTCGAAAGGAACAATGCATCGGCATCGCTCCGTTCGTCTGCATTTTTCGCATAGACTCCTGAAGATTTTCCATTTTCATCGGCATAGGCATAAAAGCCCAGCGCATCTTTCTGCAATATGTATCCATCAACCGTTTTGAAAACGTGAAACCACTCATTGCCCTCCTGGAGTACCTCAACGGTCGTTCCATCAGGCTGTTTCAACGAAAACGGGACATCACTTGCCGGATTCGCAAGGCTCTGCATCGCCAGCATCAGTAACGGCAATGCAATTTGAAATATTTTCATTTTTTCCTCTTTCTTATTATGCTAAACGTTAACGTCCACCAATCATCCCTGTAAACAAGGCCTTACTTCCTAGAGTTACAGACAAGATCAAGTTCATTTTCCCAAGTGCAGGGTCACTGACAACGAGTTCAGAGCCATCCATCGTACGTTCGAGCAAAAGACCGCCGATAGGCGAGAAGATTCTGACAATTTTTCGTCCTTGTTGCGGGGCATAGACGTAAACAGACCCATTCTGAGCATTCACGCGAACTCCCTGAACCACTTTTTTAGTGGCGATTCCAGAAGAGGCTTTGCTAGAACTCGATTCAGCCTTTTTAGATGAAGACGACTTTTCTTTAGAACTTGAAGAAACAGTCTTGGAGCTTGAAGATTTTTCCTTAGAACTAGACGAAACCGCCTTGGAGCTTGAAGACGCATCCTTAGAACTAGAAGAGACCGCGTGAGAACTTGAGGACACTTCCTTAGAACTGGAGGAAGCGGCATTAGAACTTGACGACTGTTCCTTTGAGCTTGAAGACACCACAGAGCTTGACGAATCTTCGGAGCTAGACGACTGTTCAGACGACGATTCTGGAACACTGCTAGACGAGAGCGTTTCGGAGCTTGAAGAAACTTCCTCGGAACTAGAAATTTGCACTTCAGACGATGACGATTCCGGTTCGCTACTTGACGAGGATTCTTCAGAACTCGACGATTCTTCGGAACTTGAAGATTCTACGTCAGAACTAGAAACCGGCAATTCAGACGAACTCGAGACTTCTACAGACGAGCTTGATTCTATGCGAACATTAAACGTGACATATTCCTTATCCTCAGATTCCTTTATATCAGAAAGCGTAATATTCATATTCCGCCCATCCCAAAAGACGAACTGATCAAATTCAGTTACATTAGCCGCTCCAGGGAACGGGTATGAAGCATAATTTTTCGTAGCAGCCTCTTCAATATCAACACGCATATGCTTTCTGTCATTATTGGGACTATATGATTTCCAATCAGAACGTTCATAATCAATGTGCCAAATCAACATTCCTGAATTTGGCAATTCAGAATTCCATCCCTTATTCGTTCGATATTCCAGCACAAAGAATTCATCTGGGTTCTCTTTATTAGTGACTTGATAAGCCACATTCTCCTCAACTTTTTCCAATTTCACCGGTCCCTCAAAATCAAGTTCAACCGGCGAAAGCCATTCCAAAGACAAGCGTTCAAATGCGGAATAAAGCGGAGGTGCGCAATTATGAACTTCTTCTTTATTTTCCGGACAATTATGCACACCTTGATCCATAACGTCCCATATATACGGCGTTCCACGATCCCAGCTATCAGCATATTTCGTATTGTATAAATCGGGCAAACCAAGAGCATGGCTAAATTCATGAACCATCGTACCAATTCCCTCAAGGATATCGGTGTTTTCATCTTCGTAATATGCAGAAGCATTTATTTCATTGGCACAAGCATATTTATAGCCAGTCACGCCATTTCCCAATTCTACGTCAGGATCCAAATGCCCCATATGCGGCCAAACAGCCTCTTTCAAGCCCGAGCCAGCGGCACCAACACCGGCATAAATCATACCGATATAATCAACCCAGCTATTACCATCTTTATTATACAAACTAAAATCAATTTGATCTTTCAATAAATCCAACGCTTCGATTAAAATCAGTTTTCCCCCTTCGGTATTTACCTTATTACCTGTAGCCGTATTATAAGAAGCTCGCGTTCCAGAAACTGTGACAGGCCCATATACATCAAAAATAGGGCGGAATATACCGTTGGAACTGTTTATAAAGTAATCCCTGACACTCCCCTTATTATAATATTCATTATACCCTTCTTTATTCAAAAAATCATTAAACTGGGCTTTAGGATTTGCACTCTTGAACTTTATATCGGCATATTCGACAAGAACAACAAGCACTCGGACTTCGCCACGCGTGATCGTAGTATTGACGTAAGGCATACGCATTATTCGTGAGTTCGACAACATAGGAGCTGTTTCAAGCTTATATTTTTCGTCACGGAAAGCCTCTTCTTTCATTTTTACATAAATCGATCGTTCATCAAGGCTCGCAAGAAATTCTTTATCGGCCTGGTTTCGAGCCCCTGCATTTCGAGCGTATATTCCGGATGACTTTCCATCGGCCCCGGCATAAGCGTAAAAGCCACGCTCATCTTCTTGCAGAATATAGCCGTCCGCTGTTTCATAAAAATGAAAATATTCATCTCCTACTTGACGAACCTGGATTGTTGTCCCGTCAGGCTGTTTCAGCGGAAATGTTACGTTTGCGGCTGGAATTGAAAAACAGTATGCAGCCAAAACCAATATTGGCATTACGAACCGTACAAGGTTCATCGTTCCCCTCCTTATTTTTTGAGATCCTGTTGGGATAATATAACAAAAACTTTCTTTATACAAAGAAAGCCCGGCCGCAAAGCCGGGCAAAATAGCCTTTAGAGCAGTAACGCCAACAAATTAGTAATGGATTTTCCCTTCGGCGACCTTGCGCAGATGTTGTCCATAAGGCGACTTGCCGTACTTGGCGGCCGATTCCAGCAATTTTTCCTTGCTGATCCAGCCATTGATGTAGGCAATTTCTTCAACCGCCGAAATCTGGATGCCCTGGCGGTTTTCGACCATTTTCACGAACTCGCCCGCTTCGATGAGGCTGTCCATCGTGCCCGTATCGAGCCAGGCAAAGCCTCGGCCCAGGAGTTTCACGTCCAGTTCGCCCATATCAAGATAGGTCTTGTTGAGGTCCGTGATTTCCAGTTCGCCACGGGCGCTCGGTTTTTGGGCCTTGGCAAACTTTGCGACTCGGTTGTCGTAGAAATAGAGGCCCGTAATGGCATAATTGCTCTTCGGTTCCTTCGGTTTTTCTTCCACCGAAATCACCTTGCCGTTCTTGTCGAACTCCACGACGCCAAAGCGTTCCGGGTCTTCGACGTAATAACCGAACACGCTTGCACGTCCGTTTTCTTCAGCATTCTTGACAGCAGCCTTCAAAAGCGGGCTAAAACCGTTTCCGTAGAAGATATTGTCGCCAAGCACCATTGCGCAGCAGTCATTGCCAATGAATTCTTCGCCCAAAATGAAAGCTTGGGCAAGTCCATCCGGGCTCGGTTGCACCTTGTAGCTCAAGTTGAGTCCCATCGCAGAACCATCCCCAAGCAAGCGTTCAAAATTCGGCAAGTCCGTCGGCGTCGAAATGATAAGGATGTCGCGAATACCCGCCAACATGAGCGTCGACAACGGATAATAGATCATCGGCTTGTCATAGACCGGCAACAACTGCTTCGACGTGACCATCGTAAGCGGATACAGACGTGTGCCGGAGCCCCCAGCGAGTACGATTCCTTTCATTACAAATCTCCTTTCATTTGAAAATAGTAAACTTATTTCGATTCATTTTCAAAAGAGTTATCTTTGGGGCATTATGGCAGAGCAAAACAAGGCGAACCTCAAGTATTATATCGATGAACTGGTAGATAGGGTCCAGGGAAGGCGCTCGGACATTACGGCCGAAGACGTCCTGGAACAATTCATGATGTGGGCAGAAGCTCGCGGAACAACGCTTTACCCCGCCCAGGAAGAAGCGATCTTGGAGCTTTTGGACGGCAAGAACGTTATCCTCAACACGCCGACCGGCAGCGGAAAGTCGATGGTTGCCCTAGCCCTCCATTTCGACAGCCTTGTACACAACCGTCGAAGCGTTTACACCTGCCCCATCAAGGCGCTGGTCAACGAAAAATGGATGGCGCTCTGCAAGGAATTCGGCGCCGAGAACGTAGGACTCTCGACCGGAGACGCAACAGTCAACCGCGACGCCCCCATCATCTGCTGCACGGCAGAAATTCTTTCGAACATGGCGCTTTGCGAAGGCGAAACGCTCACCATCACGGACATCGTGATGGACGAGTTCCACTACTACTCCGACCGCGAACGCGGTGTCGCCTGGCAGGTTCCGCTTTTGACGCTCCCACAATCGAGATTCCTCTTGATGAGTGCGACTGTTGGCGCTACGGAATTCTTCGAACGCGATATGACAAAGCATACGGGTCGCGAATCCGTGACCGTCCGCTCCACGCAACGCCCGGTGCCCTTGGACTTCAGCTACAGCACCACAGAAATCTCGTCCGAAGTGCAAAAGCTCGTGAACGAGGGCAAGGCTCCTGTTTACGTCGTCCATTTTACGCAAGCCGCCGCAGCCAGCAACGCCCAGAACTTCATGAGCCTTGACCTCTGCACCAAAGAAGAAAAAGCCAAGATCAACGAAGCCATTAAAGAAATCCGTTTTTCTAGCCCTTACGGACCTGACGTCAAGCGCTGGCTCAAGCAGGGCATCGGCATCCACCACGCGGGCCTCTTGCCCAAGTACCGCATCCTCTGCGAAAAGCTCGCCCAGCAAGGGCTCCTCAAGGTCATCTGCGGCACGGACACGCTCGGCGTAGGCGTGAACGTTCCTATCCGCACGGTCCTCTTTACGCAGCTCTGTAAGTACAGCGGCGACAAGACGGCCATCCTCACCGCCCGAGACTTCCACCAGATCGCAGGACGCGCAGGGCGCAAAGGCTTTGACAATGTCGGTTACGTCGTTGCCCAGGCTCCGGAACACGTGATCGAGAACTTGAAGCTCGAAGCCAAGTCCCGCACGACCGGCAAAAAATTCCAAAAGCGAAAGCCGCCCGAACACGGCTACATTCCGTTCGACGAAAACACGTTCAAGCGTCTGATCGACTCCGCACCGGAACCGCTTACCTCAAGCTTCCAGGTGAACCACGGAATGCTTTTGAACATCTTGAGCCGCCCGACGGACGGCTGCCGCGCCATGCGCAACCTCCTCAAGGACTGCCACGAAAGCGCCTCGAGCAAAAAGCAGTTGCAGCACCGCGCCTTTCTCCTGTTCCGCAGCCTCGTCGAAAAGAAGATCATCGAATTCGTGCCCGCCGTTGCCGAAGGCTACAGCCACCTGCGCGTCAATATGGACCTGCAAGACGACTTTTCGATGAACCAGCCGCTTTCGCTGTACCTGCTCGACACGCTCCCCAAGCTCGACCGCGACAGTCCCGAATACGCGTTAGACGTCATCACCTTGTGCGAGAGCATTCTCGAAAATCCCGAAGCAATCCTGCGCATCCAGCAGAGCAGGGCACGCGACGCCCGCATGAACGAACTCAAGGCGCAAGGCATGGAATACAACCAGCGTCTTGAAGAACTCGAGAAAGTCGAATACCCCAAACCGCTCAGAGATTTCATCTACGACACTTTCGACGAATTTGCCGAAATCCACCCCTGGGTAGACGAAAACATCGAGCCCAAGTCCATCGTACGTGAGATGTTCGAGAACTTCAGCACGTTCAGCGGCTACGTGAAGCAGTACAACTTGCAGCGTATGGAAGCGATTTTGCTGCGCCATCTGAACGGTGTTTACAAGGTGCTTTCGCAGACGGTACCTGACGGTTACAAGAACGAAGAACTTTTGGAAATGCAGGACTACCTCGGCGAAATGATCCGCCGCGTCGACTCGAGCCTCTTGGAAGAATGGGAAAAGATGGCGCACCCGGAAGATTACCAGAAGCGCTTGGACGAAGGTACCGCCGAAGATGAAGCCGAGAAGGCTTTCGGCGCCGACAAGGCCGCCGCCGACATCACGTACGACAAGAAGCGATTCTTAAGCCTGGTGCGTCAGCGCATTTTCCAGATCATGATGAGCCTGCAAAAGCAAGACTTCAACGACGTGCTGGACAGCCTCGCCGACGATCTTGCCGAAGGCGAACTTTTGGCGGATGCCGAAGGAAATCCGTGGACCGAGAAGCGTCTCCTCGAAATTATGGCCGCCTACACCGCCGAGCATCACAGGTTCCGTATGGACGTGGAAGGCCGTTCCCTCACCCACACCATCGTCACTTACGACGGCAACATTATGCAAATCCAGCAGATGCTGCAAGACGAGGAAGGCTTTAACGACTGGAGCATCGATTTCACGGTCAATCTCGACGACAGCCGCGAAGCCGGAATGCCATTACTTAAACTTTCCCGTATCGGAGAAGCGTAAAATAAGGTAAATTAAAAAAGGGTGGTATGCGATGATATCCAGAAAGCTCTTTTTTATCAGTACCTTTTTAACCTTGGCGGGTTCCGTTTTTGCAGAAGATGCAAAAGGTTTTTCGTATTCGCTAAAAGTCGACGGAGCCTACTACGTCAAAAGTGATTACCAAAAAGGCGAAACGCATTTTGCCAAGCCGACAGGGCCGTTCAACGGAATCCTGACCAGAGGCACCTGGAGCGCCACCTACACGCTCCCGACACCGCTCGGCGAAAACGCACTTCTTTCGGGCGCAAACATCAAGTTCAAGGGCGGAATCGAAGTCTCGCCGCTCACGCTCCGTCCGTTATTCAATATTTCATTCACGCCGTTTCCATTTTTCGTTCTGGACGTCGGCACAAGAATCGGAACCGGCTGGAACGCACTCGGGTTCGAAGGGTTCTGTGAATACAAAGATGGCGAATACAAAAACCTGACCCCATTTGCACACTACTATCACGACCACTGGGTTGGCGCAACATTCCAATTCGACTTCGGTGAAGTTTTCAAAGGCGACTGGAACCACGTCGTCATGATGGCCAACTACCGAATGATATATCAAGGCATCACCGGTATCGACAAGGGTAAGTTCTGGGCCTGGCAAAATGTTGAAGGTTACGTGAACGGGCTCGGCTACGAATTCATTTCTATACTCGGCTACAAGATGCCCTTGTTCGTTGATATGGTTGGCGTCATGGCGGACCTTTACGGGCAATACAGCAGCAAGGATTATGGCGAAGTCGCAAGCACTTACGGCAAGTTCATGAATGCCGAAATCAGCGCCTTTGCAGAGCTCGCCTTTAACGAAAAAAACACGCTGATGGTCGCAACAAGGTTTTCGAGCCGTCGGAGTTTTACGACAGACCACAAAAAAGGCGAGGAAGAACCTCACCTTATAAAATCGGGTCGCGAATGGTACTTTGACTGTATCATTCTGAGCTGGACTCGAAAGTTCTAAGCTTCGCCTCCGAACTCAAAACCAGCTTCTTCAATCGCAGTCTTCAAAACAGCTTCGTCAACGGAACCTTCAATGACTAGCTCCTTCTTGGAGACATTAGCCACAGCAAAGGCAACTCCGTCCAACGCAAACGCGGCCTTTTCGACACAAGCCTTGCAATGGCTGCATGTCATACCGAAGACTTTATAAGTTTTCGACTTCGGTTCCGTATGATGTTCATCGTGATGTTCGTGTTCACCGCAATGGCAATGTTCATGCTCATGTTCATAAGAATGATGTTCGTGTTCGCCACAGCAGCAATGATCGTGGTCTTCGTCATGGTCTTCGCAGCCACAGTGAGAATCACCACAACCGCATCCGCAATGTCCGTCACAACCTTTATGCACAAGCTTTGCATAAATCATGAACACCGCCAAAAGCCCGGCACAGATGTAATCGAAAACGCCTAAAGCACCATGTCCATGGCATTCGGCAGCACCTTGCGGAAGCATCGCCGAAAGGAACGTATCCATAAAGAACGTATCGACGATAAAGCCAAAGAACATTGCGCCAAATGCAATCGAGAACAGGTAAGCGGCAAGCGTTCTCTTGCCAAAAGCCTTGCCCACCACAAGCATCGAAGCGATACTCGTCGCAGGTCCCGCCATCAAAAGTACAAGAGCAGCACCCGGCGTAATTCCCTTTGCCACAAGCGCAAGCGCAAGCGGAATGGATCCCGTAGCACACGTGTACATAGGCATAGCCAAGAGCAACACGCAGACCATGCCAAGAATCGGATATTCGCGCAAGGCAAGGAACAGTTCGTTCGGCACGAATGCAGAAATCAACGCACCGAGCAAAAGACCAATCATAAGCCACTTGCTCACATCGCCCACCATATTGACGAGGCCGTATTCGATGGTTTCGCCAACTTTTTGAACAAAAGACTTTTTCTCAGTTGCAGCATCCGCCGAAGCACCGCACCCACAATGATCGTGGTCGCCACAGCCACAATGGTCATGATGGTCATGATCGTGATGTTCCTTGTGTTCAGCAACGGCTATACCCGCAGATTCATTACGCGAAACAAAGTTCGTCAGCACGCCACCAAACATAGCCGTCACAAAAGCGGCGATCGGGCGCAGAATGGCAAACGGAAGCCCAAGCAGGGAATAAGTCGCCAAAATGGAGTCCACGCCCGTCGCAGGAGTCGAAATCAAAAAGCTCACGCTAGCGCCCTTGCTAGCGCCTTCACGCCTCAAGGCAATCGCCGTCGGAATCACGCCGCAACTGCAAATCGGAAGCGGAACGCCAAACAGCGCCGCCCAAAGCACAGACGCAAAATTCGGCTTCGAAATTTTAGGCACATAAATGCGGTTCGGCACCCAAACGTGCAAAATTCCGGCAAGCAAAAAACCGAGCAGCAAGAACGGCGCCATCTCCGAAAAGAGTGTGATAAATTCATGAACAAAAACAGATACGAATTCCATAGTTATGCCTTCTTCTTATGTAAAATGTGAGCAAGACCTGTATTGAAGATTTCGCCGATATGTTCGTCATCTAGCGAGTAATAAATTTTGCGTCCGTCACGAGTCGGCTTGACGAGATTCGCCGTGCGCAGGATTCGCAGCTGGTGACTCACCACGGATTGTTCGAGGTTCAGTTTTTCGGCAATGGCACTCACCGACATCTCGCCCGAAAGCAAAAGATGAATCACGCGGATGCGCGTCGTATCACCAAAGAACTTGAAGAACTCCGAAAGTTCAAACAGGGTATCGATGGAAATGTTTTGCATCATCAAATTCTCTTTTTAATTATTTTGATATATGAACAACAATTCATATATACATATTTTCATAGTTAATGTCAAGGCAAATACATTTAATTTTAAACCATTTGGAGTAAAACGCGCCAGAACGAGATAATTCGTTTATTATATTTTCATTACAAGCAAGGGAGTATCCCCAACAGGGATCTTATCAAAAGGAGTATTTATGAAGAAACTCGCAGCAGGTCTTTTGACCGTCCTCTGCGCCACAGCGGCATCTATCGCACAGCCCATCGATCAACCCGCAGAAATTTATCCGGCAGCCCAAACCGATATCCAGCAGCCCGCATACGAAGAAGCTCAGCCTGCCGCCCAAGCCACAGTTCCGCAAAACTCCAACGCAGCAGGCGTTTATACAGCCAGCAACGCCACAACTAGCAACGTTCCGGCCACAACCGAAACGACGGCTAGCGTCAATAACGATGTTCAGGCCGCAGACGAACAACCTCTGCCAGAATACATCCCCGCCCCCAAAAAGAAAACCATCATAAACTTCGGCGCAGGCGCATCCTTCATTTACGGCAACTTTTTCGGTTTCGAAGGACTCAAAAACGATGACATGGATGACCCCACAGGTTTTGGCGGAGATTTCGGCATCAAGGCAAGTTTCCTCATTATTGACGGGCTCCAGTTCTCGCCGCAAATCATGTTCCGCATATTCAACCTCAATCACGAAGACGAAGGCTTCACCCGCTACTACAACCAGACATTCCTGGACTTCACATTCTTCATGCGTGGATTCATCACGGATAAAATTTATCTCGAAGTCGGTCCACAAATTTCCATCAACACCACCAGCGATGTCAAGATTAACGAAGACGGCAACTTCAAGGAAAAAATTGAACAGTCTCCAGCAGAATTCGGCATCAGCATCGGCGCAGGCTATTTCGTACACAAGCAAGTCAGCATCGGATTCAACTGGTACATGGGATTCAACGAAGTATTCCCGGACGTGAGATACTATTTCGACGACGATTTTATCCCCAGCGACAGAGACAAATACAACTGGTCCCTTATCAATCTGAAGGGAGCCCACACGATGATGTTCAAGCTGGGTGTCACCTACTGGTTCCTTCAATAGGCCTACAACATGAGCCCGCTTAATTCATTGCATTTAGCACCCGTCCTTTCAACGAACGGAATGCGCGCACTCGACGCTACGGCAAAAGAATACCTTGCCCAAAGAAAGTCGAGCCTACCATCCGAAAAAGACATCATCGAAAGCGGATACGAGCTAATGCAAGAAGCGGGACTCGCACTGTTCAAGTTTGTTCAAGCAAAAGCTCTGGATCCCATCGCCATCTTTATCGGCGGCGGGAACAACGGCGGAGATGGGCTCGTACTCGCCAAGCACCTTTTGCAGGCAGGAAAAAGAGCCCTCGTATTCAGTCTTGCCCCAGAGAGCAAATTCAAAAACGAAGCCAAATTTGCTCTTGACGACTTCAAGCAAGCCGGTGGCGATATCATTGAGTTCAACCAGAACAAGAAAGCCTTCCAAAGAGCATCAGATCACTTGCACGACGATTTTAAACTTATCGTCGATTGCATGCTCGGAAACGGCGCCAAAGGAGAACTGCGTCCAGAATTTGCAAACGCAGTACAGATCATCAACGGCAGCGGGCTCCCCGTCATCGCAGCGGATGCGCCGACAGGCTACGATTCAAGCGCACACGTCTGCAACGATGTTTGCATTCACGCCACCGAATCCATGCTGTTCGGATTCCCGCGACTCGACGCCTACGCAAAAGAAGGCGGTCGGGCATTCGGCAAAACCGTAGTCGCAAAGCTGAGCTACCCCGAAGAGCTCGTTCAGCAATTCGACGAAAACATTTACCTCGTCACAGAAGACGCCATTCCGCAACTTTTGCCCAAGCGCGACGAATGGGGCGACAAGAGGATTCAAGGCAGCCCGTTCATCATCGCCGGTTCCAAGGATATGCCTGGTGCAGCAGCACTTTGCACAGAGGCTGCACTTCGCAGTGGAGCCGGGCTTGTTACGCTTGCAACAACGGAAGCGATTACGCCTATCATCCAGTCCAAACTTTCAGAACCTGTATTTAGCAGTCTCGAAGACAGCGCCAGCAACGAGAATCGTGGAGTTCTGCAACAGCAACACATTCCAACATTGCTCAAGCGCGCAAAACACGCCAGCGCTATGGCCATCGGGCCGGGGCTTTCGACAAACGCAGACACAGTCCAGGCCGTTCTTGATTTACTCCCGCAGCAGAACGCGCCGACCGTCATCGACGCCGACGCCTTGAACGCCATTGCAACATTAAACGAAAGCGCACCAACAAGCAACACAACAGGCAGCAGCGTAATAAGCGACAGCGCGGCAGTCCAGTATTTGCACAACTTGCAGGCGCCCGCGATTTTGACGCCGCACGTTCGTGAATTTGCAAGACTTTTCGGAGCACTCCCAGAAAAAAGCGATGACATCCTGAACAATTTACGCATCATCGCCTCCAGCACAAACAAAGTCATTCTCTTAAAAGGCGCCCCCACATACATCGCCTCGCCAGACGGGAACGTTTATATCATCCCCGTCGCTAATTCTGGAATGGCAAAAGGCGGTTCCGGCGATGTTCTTACCGGCATCATCGTAGCTTTACTTTCGCAAGGGCTCACCTCGACGGAAGCAGCCGTACTCGGCGCACTTTTACACCAGAAAGCAGGACGCATCACGCGCGAAGAACTCGGTGCATTCAGTATGCTCCCGAGCGACATCATCAAGAATTTGCACAAAGCGTTTTAAAGCGCTCCACGCCAAAACCGCTTCGGCTCGATTATACAGGCTAACAATCATATCCGCGCAGCACTAACAAGCACATTTCCCCCCATAATTTTCTTCCTACTTCCTACTTCCTACTTCCTACTTCCTACTAATTGCACTTTCACTTCGTTCAAGCGCTAAATGCTAGCCTCGGTCATAGCCATGCGAGCATGTCTGCGACGCTCGGCTTACGCATTTTTTCTACATTCCCCAATATGGCAGAAAAGACTTTACTACTTCTTGATTCCTTCGCACTCGCGTTCCGCATGTTCTACGCTTACAGCCAGAACCCGCTCGTCAACAGCAAGGGCGAAGACGTTTCCATGATGCACGGCTACTGGGGCGC
>JBGVAT010000009.1:0-17317 GCA_045224895.1 Fibrobacter sp. | reverse complement strand
AAAAGATGACCGTGAAAGAGATTTGAGAAGGCGACATTATTATTATGAATTTTTCTATACAGGTGGCATCGGTGGAGAATATTTTATTAGTCCGTCAAATTACAGTTATGAATGGAATGTTGTTTTCCAAATTAATCGTATTATTTTTTCGCTTAGTTATGGGCGGGATGATTATTTCTCGCGTGGTTGGAATGTCATGCTAGGCGTAGATGTTTTTGAAAATAAGTTTTTCAAGGTTGTTCCGTTTGTGGGTGGAAATAATGCTTTGATGGCTGGCATGCAATTTGAATTTAGACCATGGATTTCTGAATTGGGGCGTGAAGCTCCAATAGGGTGCTATTTAACCATCAACGGAAAGTATGTTTATAAATATGGCGAAAAAAATGGTGAAGCCTACGATGGTGAAAAACATTCCAAGCACAGATTCTATCTCGGTGTTGGCTTCTACGTTTGGTAGCGTTTAGAGTTTTTTCTACATTTCACCCTATGCTCACAATTTCGGAATTCCTTCAAGAAAATTCGTTCCCTGCGATTTCGCTTTTTGAAAATGCTGATAACGAGGCCATTCACGTCAATGGCGCGTCGGTTCCGCTTGCCTCGATGATGGTGGCGAACCGTTTCTTGAAAAGCCCGCAAAATATTCTGGTGATTGCGAAAGATTACCGCAGTGCGGAAGTCTGGGTCGAGAATCTCGAATGCATGGTGGGCGAGGAGTTTGTTCGCTTTTTCCCGTCACTCGGATTGAAGCCTTACGAAATCAAGGTGCCGTTTGAGGGAGTGCTTGAAGAACGCCTGAAGTTTTTCCGCGATGTTTCTCGTGCCGATAAGCCGTTCGTTGTCGTTTGTCCGCTCGATGCGTTCTTGATGAAACTTCCGGAACCGGGCGAGATAATGCGACAAGTGCGTTCGCTCAAGGTGGGCGACCAGCTGGAGCCTTCGTCATTGCGCCCGTGGTTCCTTGATCACGGCTTTACGGAACAGCCGATGGTAAGCGGCGTGGGCGAGTTCTCGATTCGCGGTTGCATCGTCGACGTGAACTGCCTTTTGTATCCGCATCCGATCCGTATTGAATTTTACGGCGACGAAATTGAATCCATCCGTGCGTTCGACATCTTTTCGCAGCGTTCGCTGGAGCAATTGACTCGCATTGAATTTTTCCCGATGGGCGAGTTTACGGTTCCCGAAACTGTGCTTGCCGGCGAAGACGGCCCCGCGGAATCGCTTTGGTGGCGTCGTCCGCATCACCAGCGTTTGGTGGCGAGCCTCTTGGATTACATACCGCGTGCGTCGCTTGTCTTTGAAGAACTTTCGCTGCTTTCGGAAAATGCATCAAAGATGTATGGAGCATTCCGCGGAGCTTATGACGAAGCCCGAGTCTCGGATCCGGGAATGGCACCGCCGAATGATCTTTGGTTCAAGATTGGTGAGCTTTCGCGCCTGTTCGTGGGGCGAGCGTCGCTTGATATGACTCGTGTCAAAGTCGATGATGGCAACTGGCACGAAATGCATATGCGTGCGCAGGATTTTACATCGAACGGCACGGATGCCGTCGCCAAAGAAATCGAGGAATTCTACGACAAGGGCGGTCGCGTTTATGTGATGGCTCAGACGATAGGCGGCGTGAACCGTTTGCGTGAAGTTTTTGACGGGCTTCCTGTTGAAGATTATTTTATCGGTAACTTGAGCGAAGGTTTTTGGCTCGAAGACGATAATGTCGCATTCCTCACGGAATCGAGAATTTTAAACCGTCATGCGAACAAGGCTCGTAAGCACAAGATTGCGGGTTCGGTGACGAACGCGTTGATGGTGGAATCGCTCAACCGCGGTGACCTCGTCGCTCACGAAGACCACGGCATCGGCCGCTATTTGGGCCTTGTCCGTGTAGAAGTCAACGGTGGTATGGTCGACTGCGCGTTGCTCGAATACGAGGGCGGCGACCGTCTGAAGTTCCCGGTGTCGGACTTGCAGAAGATTGAGCGCCTCGACCGTTCGGATGATATCGAAACCAAGCTCGACCGCCTCGGTAGCAAGACTTGGGAAAACATCAAGAAGCGCGTCAAGGAAAAGGTCATCAAGATTGCGCGAGACCTTGTGGAGCTTTATGCCAAGCGCGAACTCGTCGAAGGGTTCGGCTTCCCTCCTGACGGTAGTATGCAAAAGGAATTCGAGGATTCGTTTGAATACGATCCGACACCAGACCAGCTCCGTGCCACGGCCGACATCAAGCGTGATATGGAAAGCCGTCGCCCGATGGACCGTCTTATTTGCGGTGACGTGGGCTTTGGAAAGACCGAAGTTGCTATGCGTGCGGCGTTCAAGTGCGTGGCCTCGAACAAGCAGGTCGCCATTCTCGTGCCGACCACGATTCTTGCGGCACAACATTACGAAAACTTTTGCGAACGCTTTGCCGCTTATCCGATCAACATCGCCTTGATGAACCGCTACAAGAGCGCCAAGGAAAAGAAGGAAATCTTTAAGCAGGTTGCCGATGGCACGGTGAACATCGTCATTGGAACGCATGCGCTGTTGTCGAACAAGAGCGAGTTCAAGGACCTCGGACTTTTGATTATTGACGAAGAACAGAAGTTCGGCGTGAAGCAAAAGGAAAAGCTCCGCCAGTTCAGACTTTCTGTGGATACGCTCAGCATGAGTGCAACGCCGATTCCGCGTTCGCTGCATTTGAGCATGACTGGCGTTCGCGATATTTCGCTCATCAATACGCCGCCGATTAACCGTTTGCCGGTCGAAACCAAGCTGATGCAGCGCGATGACGAAGTCTTGAAGAACGCCATTCTTGATGAACTCGCTCGTGGCGGCCAGGTGTTCGTGGTGAATGACCGTGTGCAGACGATTACCAAGCTTGCCGAAGATATCGAAGCGATGGCCCCCGAAGCGAAGGTCGCTGTAGCTCACGGTCAGATGGAAGACCACGAACTCGAACGCGTGATGGACGCCTTCCTTTCGCGCAAGTTCGATATACTCGTGAGCACGAGCATCATCGAATCGGGCTTAGACGTGCCGAATGCGAACACGATTATCATCATGAACGCGCACCACTTTGGCATTAGCCAGCTTTACCAGATGCGTGGCCGTGTGGGCCGCAGTAGTGTACTTGCAAAGGCTCTGCTCGTGATTCCGAACAAGGGTGAAATCTCGCAAGAATCCATGCGCCGCCTCAAGGCTTTGGAACAGTTTACCGACCTCGGCAGCGGCTACCAGCTTGCGATGCGAGACCTTGAAATTCGCGGTGCGGGCAACTTGCTTGGCCAGGAACAGCACGGCTTTATCGCCGAAGTCGGCTTTGAAACTTATGTGCGCTTGGTGCGCGAAGCCGTCGAAATGTTGCGCGGCGGCGCTCTCGAAAAGCCAATACAACCGCGTGTGGAAATTGGTGTGGATGCGTACTTGCCCGAAAATTACGTGGAAGACGGCCTTACCAGAATTTCGCTGTATCAGCGTATCGCGCGCATCACGTCGCAGGATGAAATCCGCAATGTCGAAAGCGAACTGCAAGACCGCTTTGGACCCGTGCCGACGCCGGCAAAGATGCTTTTGCTCGTGACCGAACTTGGACTGTTGGCGGGCCGTTTGCGCATCCAGGGGCTTGCGCTTCGCAAGGGAGTCATTGTCGCGACGTTTGCAGAAACGCCGTCGCCGGATCCGCGCGTGCTTGGCGAAATCAGCAGTCTTTGCACTTGCGGTATGCGTTACCTGGGAATGTCTCCGTTGCAGGCGGTATTCGAAGTCGGCCGTGGAACGCCGGTGGAAATGGCAAAAAAGACGCTCGGAGTGTTCCGGGCGTTTGCAAGTATCCAAGTGCAGGCGGCTACCGTTCGCTCGGCAGATCCGTTACTGACAGCACTCGGCGTAGGCAGCGCGAACTGATTCTAGACGTTTTTCCAGTTCTGCAAGGATTTCTTCGGCGCTTAGGACGTTGTCTTTTGTGCTTTGATTTTCATCCACAGCGTTCTTGCTGTCGGGACGGATTGACTGCAAGAATGTTTCGTCCGCATCCGTTTCGAAGAATACGCGTTCCTGTGGGATTGTCGTGATGGCGGCTGCGGTACTTTTTTTGCGGAAGCTGTCCAAGTGTAATGAAAAGAACGCTCCGTAGGGGAGGGCTTTCTGGACGAAATTCGAGTCCCCGCCAAATCGGTGGAATATCGGGCGGCACGTTTCTTGTAGTCGCGTCAGCGTTTGCAGTTGCGATGCGCCGGGACCTATGGCAAAATCCTGCAAAAAACCGGCTTCGGTCAACAGTTTCAGCACTCGCTGGTAGTCTCCCACGCAGTGGATTTGCAGATCCCGCTTGAATTCTAGAGCAAGTTTGGCCTGCTCTATAAATAAATGGTCCTGGGTGCCATCATCATAGCCTGGATACCTTTTGTCAATCCCCGCTTCGCCCACCATTGCCAGTTCGTCCTCTTCTAAATGAGCCCGTAACTTGGCTAGCGTATCTTCGGTTATTTGGGTGGCAATCATCGGGTGGATCCCATAAGACACACGGACTGGCTTAAGGATTGTCGAAAATTCCTTTTTAAGCTGGTGCAGCTCGTTCCACTCCCAAGGTTCGCATGCGATAGCTATGAAATTATAATTCCGGTCGCACAGCAGTTGTGTCAACTGCTTTTTTTGGGGAAGACGGGCTAAATGAATATGAAAATCGAACATGATTGCTTACTTTTAAATTAAAATATAAAGAAAACAACAGAAATGAAAATAATCGCTTGTTTTTTTAGGTAAAAAAGCCTAGTTTAAGTTTGTTGGTGCGCCAACCCAAGTCTTTTGAACACATCATTAAAGGAGTCGCTATGCGCGATTTACTCGAAAAAGCTCTCAATAAAGGTTTGACAGTCTGTTTCACTTCCGAAAACGGTTTTGATGTTATCCGAATTTCATCTGGTAACGATGTTGTTGCAAGTTGCAGCCTTGGTTCCACCAGTTTCCGCGCTTCCGTCGAAGAATCCCTCCAGGCTCTTTTGCTCGATTTGGAACGCAAGGGCTTTTAGCTGTGGGCGCGGTCGCCTTGGCGACCTTTGAGCTATAGGCTCGCAACCTTCGGTTGCTTTGAGCTTTATAATGTGAAAAATCCTGCGAGAAACTCGCAGGATTTTTTGTATATGCTATATGCGATAGAGCTGAGCGGTCTTCAGTGAGCAAAAAGCCCCAGTTATTAAACTGGGGCTGCTGCGAGAGCGAGGCGACGTCGTCGGTTCTACTTATGCGATAGAGCCGAGCGGTCTTAATTGATTCGGCCGATCAAGTTGCCCGAAAGCATCATATCTCTCGTTGCGCCGTAGTTGTGGAAACCGGCAGAAAGAGAGAAGCGGTCGGTGAGGGCCTTTTCGAGGTAAATGGCTGCGAGAACGTCCTTGACGTGCTTCGGATTACCTTCGTAGTAGCCGTTCTTTCTACGCTTGTGGAGGTATTCTGCTTCGAGGATGATGCGGTCGACAGTCTTGAAGTTGAGTTCGAGACCGCCCGTGACCGGAGCGACGAGATCGTCGGAAAGATCCAGGAGAGCTACTTCACCAAAGACAGTGAGGAAGTCCGGAACGACCGGGTAACGGAGCTTCATGGAAACATTGTGCTTGATGTCGGCTTCGCTGTCATGAACCTTGTCGAAGACGTTGCTGCGGTAACCGAGCTGGATTTCGAAGAGTTCAAGGCTCGGGAGATCGTGGAAGTTGAACACGGCACGGAGATCACCCTTGTTGAGATGAGCAGACTTGCTGATGAAGGAAACCGCGATGTCGATGTTTTCGCTCGGAACAAAGCCGAATTCAAACTGGTTTTCCGGATCCTGGGAGGAGAGGAAGCCGTTCTTGTAACCGTCGATGTAGCCACCGAAGTAGTCACCGTTCTTGTCGGTATTGTCCCAACGACCGACCTTGAAGCTGAACCAGTTCTTGCTCTGGTATGCCCATGCTTCGTCGAGGGAGAAGTAATCATCGGCAGAGCCCATATCGCCCTTGGCGTTGTCGCTCTTCAAGTCACCTGGATAGAAGGCGAGGGCGACTTTACCCTTGAAGTTCTTTGTTTCAGTAAGGATGGCGAGGTTTGCCTTGCCGCTCCAAGTTTCAAGGTTGTCAGAGTTTTCGTCGTCTTCGTTTGTCCAGAACACCTTGCCGGCTTCGAGTTCGAAGTCCGCGTTGATGTCGAAATCGATTTCGTTGACGGTGAAGACGGCATTTTCGATCATCTTCTTTTTCTTGCGCGTTGTCGTAGTTGCGGCTTCGGTAGCTGCGACTTCTTCTGCCGGAGCAACTTCGGTCGGAACTTCTACGGCCGGAGCGGGTTCAGCAACCGGGGCCTTGACTTCGGCGACAGGAGCCGGGGCCGGTTCTGCAACCGGAGCTGGTGCTTCAACAGGTGCCGGAGCGGCTTCGACCGGGGCCTTGACTTCGGCAACCGGAGCGGGTTCTGCGGCAGGGGCGGCAGCCGGTGCTGCTGCAGGTGCAGCTTCAGCAGCGGGGGCCTTAGCTTCTGCAACCGGAGTCTTGACTTCGGCAGCGGCCTTTGCTTCGGCGACAGGAGCTGCAACCGGGGCTGCGGCTTCGGCGGCCTTTGCTTCTACAGCCTTGGCTTGTTCGGCCGGAGCTGCTGCAACCTTTTCTTTTGCAACACGTGCTTTCTTTTTCGTCGTTGCTGCCTTGGCCTTTGCCGGAGCAACCTTTGCTTCTACGGCAGGCTTTGCCTGGTCAGCTGCAGCCTTGACTTCTTCAGCCTGGGGTGCGGCGAATACGGATGCTGCCAAAAGGCATGTGGCAAGAAACATCTTTTTCATTACAGACTCTCCTTGAGTGTATTACGTTTTTAAATCGTGTTTAAATGTTAGTAAAAAAAACTTAATAGAATTTTTTGCTACATATAAAGCCTGCTTTAATCTAGTTTAATAATTCAAAAGAGGTGACTGTTTTGAAAAAAATATTGTTGGTGGTGTGTGCTTTATTTACTGCGAACTCCTTTGCCCAAATGAAGCTGGACGTGTTTGCGAAAAGTAATGGAGAAATCAACGAAAGCCGCCCGCTGGGGTATTTAACGTCTTCGGATGCCATTAAGGAACTTCCGATTCCCAAGGACAGGATTGAACACGAAAGTTTCGTGGATGTCCAGGAAAAGGTTCGTGGTCCCAAGGGCAAGATGAAGACCGTCACCAAAAAGCAGAGAATTGTCACTTACGAAGAAGTTGAACCCAAGGCTCCGCCCCGTTTTGTTCCTGTGAACTGCAAGTTTGGCGATGTTTGGGTCAAGCGTTCGGAGCTGGATCGCTTTATGCAGGAATATGCCGACTTGAGTGGCGAGTATGTCTCGGAAACGGGTCGTGTTGTATTGAAGAGTTCTCCGAGCAACGCAAGCCGCTTTAACATTGTTGTGCAGAACGGTGTGGGCGACAATGTTGCCGAAATCGAAATGGGCAATCTCGAAAAGAAGAATATCAATGGTCACGCCCGCTTTGTCTATAAAGAAGAAGGTTGCGCTGTCGGTGTAGATGTGTTTAACCGAGTCGTCCGTGTGGCCCAGCATGGTTGCGAAGATTACAATGTTGGTGGATACACGCTTGCAGGCAATTATCCGACATTCAAGGGCAATAACCGCATCGTTGAAACGTTCAACCTGGAATCTTACAGCTTTTCGTACCCGAAGTACTTGTGGTGCGCCAGTGGCTTTGATACTTGTGAACCGTTAAAGGACGAACACGGTATCGTGAACATTACGTGGAGCAAGGATGGGCATGGGACGATTGAACGCAAGGCGGGCAATACGGTGCATACGTACCGCGCTATGGAACGCGTGATTCCGCACAAGCGCGATTATTTTATGGGCGAAAAGCCGATTGCCATCAAGACCAAGCGTACGGATATGAGTGGCGAGTGGATGAACTGGTATTTCTATCCGCGTGCTGGGCGCTTCAAGATGATGCGTTCTGGACAGCGTCATGATGCCGCTTATATGGAAATTTACGAGCCCGTCAAAGAAGATGATTAAGAGTGGGCTTCGCCCAAGCCCGTGATATGCAAAGAATTGCATTAGAAGATTATGATTAAATCAATTGAACAGAGTCGTATGTTGTTTTTGGATTCGGGGCCGTTGGTGCGACTGCTCCAGATGCACCCGGATTATTACCCGATTGTGTCGGGTGTGCTTGATGGCGTGTACGAAAATAACGTGCAGGTCTTGGTTTCGTCTGTGACTTTGTTTGAAATTTGCAAGAAGGCGTATGGCGCTAATGATGGCGTGCTTGCGAGGCAGTACCGTGAGTTTTTTGAGAAGTCTGCAAACGTGCGCCTTTGCGAAGTGAATGCCGACGTGTCGCTCAAGGCGGCTGAACTTTATGCGGCCGCAGCCCGCACGAATCACAAGCTGACCGAAGGGGAATCCTTGCGCTTGGCAACGGCGTTCGTGAACGGCGCTGACTGCATCCTCACGGAATGCGCGAATTTCCGTGACGCTACCGATGCGCTCGTGGTAACGCTGGATGAAATTTAAGCCGCCGCTTACGGGGAGGATGTTGTGTACAAATTCGCACAACTTTTTATGGTGTTGTTTTTGGGGGTACTGCTCGTCGGTTGCGGAAATTCTTCCAGTGCCGATTCTAAACGTCATCATATAGCGGAAGGATGTGCTTTTTCTCGCAGCGGAATGGAGTTGTACCGCTTGCAGCGTGACGGAAAATGGGATTCTTTGATGATCGCGTGTGATACGGCTTTTGTCGTAGATTCTATCCTGGTTTACGATACGCTGTATAACGATACCTTTGTAAAACGTTTTGCCAGTTTTGTTTATAGAAGCCGTGTCGATAGTGTGTTTGATACGTTGACGGCGCGCAATGCTGATTCTACGCTTAAAAACGACAACTGTACGCGACGTGTGTCGTGCCATTTTGATTCCGTGCATAAGGAATTTTCTTGCTATGAGCCTAGGGTGCGTTTATGTAAGTCTACTTTTTCCAAAGCTTATGCTTATGTTGTCGATGGCAGGGTAAACTTTGCGCAATGCAGTACGAGGCGAAGAATTCTATGTATTGACGATACTATTCGTGTGGATTCTGTGATTTATAGAACCGCAACGAAGTTGGATACGGCTTTCTTGAATTACGGCAAAAATGCATGGACCACATTTATCCCTTGGGTAAATGCGCCCCGTTTTGATACAGCTAAATTTCGTAGCGCGCTAGATACTCTTGATATGCGTTATCTGGCATTTGCCATGGATACGTTGCAGACGGGCTACTTTATTCAATGGGAAGGTTTGCCAGAATGGGTGAAACGCGGAAAATTGATGGTAAATGGTTCCTTGGCCTATTATAAAATGAACCGTGTGTGCCCGGGGGTGTGCTACCCTTCGGACTATTTTGAAGAACCGTTCTTTTTTGCAAATGGCCTGGTGAAACCGTTGGATCGAGATACTATCATCACCTGGAAATTGAAGTTCAGTTATTTGGGGGGACGATTTGAAGGAAGTTCAGATTCCCTTTCTATTACCACTTTGTTCAAGGCTGGAAAATGACTTAAAATGCCTTTAGTTTCTGCTCATTAATAGATTTCGCCCTTTCTATTTCCTACATCCTACATCCTACATCCTACTTTTTTTTATCTTTAGCGCGTAAAATTTATTGGAGTTTAACATGTCTAATTACTGTCCTGTTATTGGTCTCGAAATCCATTGCCAGCTCGCCACTAAGACAAAGATGTTCTGTGGCTGCGAAATTGAAGTGAACACAAGCCCGAACAAGCACGTTTGCCCTGTTTGCCTCGGTATGCCGGGTGCTATGCCGGTGCCGAACAAGAAGGCTGTGGAATATGCTATTCGCCTGGGTCTCGCTCTCAACTGCGAAATCGATTTGAACGCCATGTGGACTCGTAAGAACTATTTCTACCCGGACCTTCCGAAGGGTTACCAGATCACGCAGACGGGTGGACTTCCGGTGTATGACCATCCGATTTGCAAGAACGGTTGGCTTGAAATTGTGAAGGCCGACGGCACCAAGAAGCGCGTGGGCATTACCCGTATCCATATGGAAGAAGACGCCGGTAAGCTCATCCACGACATGAGCCCGTCCCAGAGCCATTTTGACGCAAACCGCTGCGGTACTCCGCTTTGCGAAATCGTGACCGAACCGGACATCCGTAGCCCGGAAGAAGCTGTGCTCGTCTTGAAGAAGATCAAGCAGACGCTCGAATACACGCGCGTTTCTAACGCCAACATGGAAAACGGCAACATGCGCTGCGACGGTAACATTTCCCTCCGTGCATCTGAAGACGCTCCGTTCGGTATCCGTGCCGAAATCAAGAACTTGAACAGCTTCACGAACCTTGAAAAGGCTCTCTACTGCGAAATGAACCTCCAGGCATCGACGCTCGATGCTGGCAAGGAAGTCGAACAGTGCACCAAGCGTTATGATCCCAACGCCGACAAGACGATTGTGATCCGCTCCAAGGAAGACGCTCACGACTACAAGTACTTCCCGGAACCGGATATGGTCCGCCTCGTGACCGACCCGGCATTTGTCGAAGAAATCCGCCGCACCCTTCCGGAACTGCCGGATGCACGCCGCGAACGCTTTATGAAGGACTTCGGCGTTTCTGAATACGACGCCCAGGTGCTCACCGAAGACCGCGATGTGAGCGAATGGTACGATACCGCCGCCAAGAACTGCAAGAACGGCAAGGTACTTGCTAACTGGGTCATCACGGAACTCCTCGCCAAGATGAAGGACCTCGAAGGCGGTCTCTCTGCTCTCAAGATCAAGCCTGAACAGCTTTGCTCTCTTGTGAACCTCATTGCGGACAACACCATCAATGGTAAGATTGCAAAGACGGTGTTCGCCGAAATGTTCGAAACGGGCAAGGATCCTGAAGTCATCGTGAAGGAAAAGGGCCTCGTGCAGGTGACTGACACCGCCGCTATCGAAGCCGTGGTCCGTGAAGTCTGCGCCGCTAACGCGGCCCAGTTCGCTGAATTCAAGGCTGGCAAGGTGGCGCTTAAGGGCTTCCTCGTGGGTATGACGATGCGCAAGTCTGGTGGCAAGGCCAACCCGGGGCTCGTGAACCAGATTCTCGACAAGCTCGCTAAGGAAGGTTAAGACGAAAGTCGAAAGAGGAAATACGAGAGATACAAGGTCGCTGAACCGGTTGGTGAGCCTGTCGAACCAGTCGAAGCGCCTTGTTTTTGCTGTTCTCGTTGCACTCTTCCTTGCTTTCCCGACCTCGGCCTCTGCAAAGATGGATCGCTCTGATAGTTCCTACGTCAGTACGTTGAATATGACCGATGAGCAAAAAGAGAAGGTCTATGGTGTAGATTCTTCGACTCTCGCCAAAGGTCCGACTTTGCAGGAACTGAACGAGGAAAACCCCTCTTACGTCAAACGCGAATATGACCACAAACAGCAGGTGGTTGTCGGTAGCGTTATCATGTTCTGCGTGGCCCTCGCGATGGTCCTGATGAACAATTACAACCCAAAGAGATAAGTTTAAACCTACAACAAAGTGCCGCTGGCACGCCGAAATCAATATGAACTACACAGAAGAAGCAAATCAGAATTTCAACGACCTCTCCAAGAACCCGTATCCGGGCCGTGGCATCGTGCTTGGCACAAGCGCCGATGGCAAGTCCTATGTACAGGTTTACTGGATCATGGGCCGTAGCGTGAACAGCCGCAACCGCGTGTTTGAAATCGAAGCCGATACCGGTTTTATGAAGACCAAGGCATTCGATGAATCCAAGCTCACGGACCCGCACCTCATCATTTACTATCCGGCTCGCCACACGAAGGACGTGCAGATCATCACGAACGGCGACCAGACGGACACGATTTACAACGCCATCAAGCTCGGTGGCTCGTTCGAAAGCGCTCTTCGCACTCGCCAGTATGAAGACGATGCTCCGAACTTCACACCGCGTATTTCCGGCATCCACTACAAGAATGCAGAACCGGCTATCTACAAGCTCTCCATCCTCAAGAGCCGTAACAACAGCGAAGACGCTGGCTGCGAACGTATGACGTTTGAATTCGAAAAGGCTCTTCCGGGTCTCGGCCACTTCATCAGCACCTACGAAACCGACGGCAAGCCGATTCCGTCTTTCAACGGCTTCCCGAAGCTCATGCCGATTTTCAACTCTGCCGAAGAAACGCTCAAGGCTTACTGGGACGCTCTCAACGCAGACAACAAGGTCTCCTTGATGGTCAAGTGGATTGACCGCGAAACCTTCGAAGCTAAGACGATTATCGTGAACAAGAACGTGTAATTGACTCCCGGACTCTGTTCCGAGTGGAATATCGTTTACACGAAAAAAGCGGGCTTAGGCTCGCTTTTTTACATACTAAGCGATTTGAATTATTATTTTATAATAAGAACTTTAAAGTCGACCTAGTAGGATTTTATGAAAAAGATTCTTTTGTTGTTTGTCCTCCTTGTGATTGCAGGTTGCACCTCCAATCAAATAAAATTTTTGGAACGGGGGTCAGGTTCATTCAAGGTGCTTGGCAATTTTGAAATTGATGTGACAAGCTCGGAACCGCAATCGTTCGTCGTCGAAAAGCCCGAAAAACCTTCATTCTGGAGCACCCGATCCGACTCTACATGGTGGGGCGCGTCTCTGTGTTTTGACAATGTCGACTCGCTAGATGAATTCCCCGTCATTCTAGAAGCGTCCATTGCATTTAAATTGACGATGGGAGGCAAGGAATTTATTGCAGATGAACATGAGGGATATAATCGATCAGTTGGTTGTTGGAAGTACGACAAGCGTGATGGCATTCATCGAAAAGGGTGGGCTATTCGAGGCAAGCAACTTCCTCCTGAAGCCGATTTTGATTCCCCGATGAATATTGAAATTCAAATCTTGAATGATAAAGATTCTGTCTTGACGAATCTTTCGAAAAAATACCCCAAGCCAATCCTGGTTATCTCTACAGAAGGGTAGTGGTTAGACGATTATCTGCAACTTACTTTTCAATGACCTGCCCAAGAATTTGGTGCAGGCGTTTTTTATTCCCGAATCCATCGGGATTTTCGATGTAGTAGAAAATCTGCTTGATGAGTGCGCTCGTGTTAAAATCGTACGAGGCTATGCGCAACAAGTAACTTTCGGCGGAGTTATCGAATCCGAGAACGTTCGGATCGGTCTTGTCGCCTGGCAAAATGCAGTCGCCATCATCGCTCATTTCGTAAAAGAGTCCTGCGACTTCGTCGTTCACGCAGACCCAGCAGTTACAATCTTCGGGCACATACTTGGCAAACTGCAAGAGCTTTTTCTTGACGAGGTTTCGGGCGTACGATTCGACAGAAAATCTGGAGACTCTCTGCCTTGCGATTTCCTTGTAGTCCCACGGGCTAGCGTATTCATCGTCCGTAAAGTCGATGACTTCGAGTCCGGAATTCTTGAGTCCAGTCAAGCGGTCCTTGGACCAGGAACTGTTGTGGTAGGGCGAAAAATAGCAGACCTTCTTGAAGCCTTTTTGCAAAAGGTATTTGCCTACCTGCAATCCCGGAATCTCTCCGAATGTCGAGTTGAAGAATGCCCAGTTGTTTTTGCTCAGGAATCTTGGCGGAATGTTTTGTAGCGGGTGTTCCCACCAGACCGATACGGGGTATTTCACGCCGTAAAACAGTTGCAAAAGCGCATGCGGATTCTGCACCAGGAGCGTCGAAAGCACAGCGCCAATGGCGTTGGGGTAATCCGTCAAATGGCAGACTTTTCCGCTACGGTCAATGAGCTTGCCGCTTTCTTCGTTGATGCCAAGCAAGATAAGCTTGAAATGCTGTTCACCCGCATTCTGGTATACAAAACGCAAAAAGTCAAGTTCGCGTTCGCTTTCGGCGGTAAAACCGCCCCACGAATTGCATCGTGTGACGAACAGAATTTCGCTGAAGTTCTTGACTGTCTTGGTCTTGAGCGGGGAGGCGAATGCGTACAAACGGCCTCTGCGGACGAGAATTCCCTGATTGACTTTATGAATCAAGAACTTGCGGAGAATTGTCTGCGAAACGTTGTAGCGGTCAGAAAGTTCCTTGGCCAAAGGCAAGTTCTTGTTCGGATCGAGGAATCCTTTTTCCCAGTCCGTCGAGAACTCTCTTTCGAGACGCTCGAGAACGGTTTCGCGGTGGACCGTCTTCGAAAGCTTTTGCGCAAGGTCGTTTGCGTCTGGAGCCTTGCCCCAGAAAAATCCCTTGCCACGGATGCTGTAAATGAGCCCTTCTTCGGAGAGCTGCTTGAGCACGCCCTGGATGGTTCCTGACGATACTCCAAACGTTTTCATCAGCTTGCGTACGGACGGGAGCATTTCCCCATCCTTCAGCTCTTGCTGCAAAATCGCTTGTCGTATTTCGTCACGCATCTTTATGCCAAGTTACGGGCCGCAATCCATTCGCGGACGGCACGTTCTGCGTTGCCGGCGAGGATTTCT
The DNA here is from genome assembly GCA_045224895.1 of Fibrobacter sp. Taxonomy (GTDB): domain Bacteria; phylum Fibrobacterota; class Fibrobacteria; order Fibrobacterales; family Fibrobacteraceae; genus Fibrobacter. The sequence goes on along the minus strand of JBGVAT010000009.1, from coordinate 2,907 downwards.
TTCTTGTTCTTTTTCTTGAGTCCGTCTTGATGGGGGAGGAGGCCGAAGTTGAAGTTCATCGGCTGGAAGTCCTCGTTTTCTTCGACAAGGCGGTTCATGAGGGCTCCGATGCAGCTTTCTTCCGGGAGCGGGTCGGCGTGCCCGTGCAAAATCGTCTGGGCCATGTTCCAGGCGGCGTACCAGCCTGTGGCGACTGCTTCGGTGTAGCCTTCGGAACCGGTAATCTGGCCTGCAAACCATGTGGGAGGAATGCCCTTGGCGCAGTCAAGTTCTGGGCGCAGGCGGAGCGTTTTGTCGAGGAACTTCGGCGATTCGATAAACGTGTTGCGGTGCATGCAGCCGAGGCGTGCGAATTTTGCGTTACGCAAAGCCGGAACCATGGTGAAGATTTCCTTTTGCGTGCCCCACTTGAGGCGCGTCTGGAAACCGACCATGTTGAACAAAGTCTTTTGCTTGTTTTCGGCACGGAGCTGGATCACGGCATACCACAAATGGCCGTTGTTTCCAAGCCCAAGCCCGATCGGGCGCATGGGCCCGTGGCGTAACGTTTCGTAGCCACGACGCGCCATTTCTTCGACGGGAAGGCAACCTTCAAAAAGTTCCTTCTTTTCGAACGGGCGCGGTTCTGTTGCTTCGGCTTCGCAGAGCTTGCGCACAAATTCAGTGTATGTTTCCTTGTCGAGCGGGCAGTTGATAAAGTCCGCCGTTTCGCCCTTTTCCCAGCGGTTGCGGTAGAAGGCGTGGTCAAAGTCGATGCTGTCCGTTTCGACAACGGGAGCGATGGCGTCGAAAAAGTGCAAACGGTTGCTGCCGAGACGCTTGAAAATATCGTCGGCGAGGGCGTCACTTGCCAAAGGTCCTGCGGCAACAAGCGTCGGGCAATCGCCTTCGAGGCTCGTCACTTCTTCGCGGCGGAGCGTGATATTCGGGAATTCGGCAATCTTCTTTTCGACGAGTTCGCTAAAAATGTCGCGGTTCACGGTGAGGGAATCACCTGCAGGAACAGCCGCTTCGCGCGCGCATTCCAGGAGGAAACTTCCGAGCAGCGTGAGTTCCGCTTTTAAAAGGCCGTGGGCACTTGTAACCCCGAGGGCCTTGAAACTGTTGGAACAAACGAGTTGGGCCAAGTGACCGTCCCTATGGGCAGGCGTCTGCTTGTTGGGGCGCATTTCGTACAAATCTACTTGAAAACCGCGACTTGCCAGTTGAAGAGCCGCTTCGCAGCCTGCAAGACCGCCACCGATAACACGTACTTTATTGCTCATAACACTCAGTATTTAGTGGTTGGTGGTTAGTGTTAGGATTGCAACATCCTGCTCACTAATCACTGTTTACTAGCCACTGCGGCGGAGCCGCTTAGTTCACAACAATTTTCTTGTAGCTCTTGGCGTTTCCGACCCAGAGCTTTACCAGTAATTCTTCGAGGGAGGCCGTACTCACGCATTCCGGATCCGCATCCTGAATCTCGTCCGAAATCAAGTTGGCCTGAGTCAAGTTCAGCATGCCGTAGTACAGAGCCTCAAGCAGCTGTGACAAGAACTCGGGCGAAACTTTTGCAACGGATTCCATATCATTCAACGGAGGGAGTTGCGTCTTGTCCGGTTGGAATTGATCCAAATTATCCATCGTCCACATATCGGTCGCCTTGCTCATTTCGGGCGTGGGCGCAATGCCACTCAACTTGGAACGGTAATCGCTCCATTCCTTGGCGGTTGTCTTACCGGCCTTGCGGACAGACTTCAAAAAGGAGAGAACCGCATAGTAGAGGTCCTTCTCCTTTTGGTTTGTTTCTTTTTGAGAAACTGGAATCATTCTTACCTTATAATGAATTAGTGGCGGAAGTGGCGCATTCCGGTGAACACCATCGCAATGCCGAACTTGTCTGCAGATTCGATGGAGAGGTCGTCTTTCTTGGAGCCACCCGGCTGAACGATGTAACGAACGCCAGCTTCGTGTGCGGCTTCGACGTTGTCCGGGAACGGGAAGAATGCGTCAGAACCCATAACGACTTCGCCGAAGATCTTCTTTTCGAGAGCCTTGAGGCCGGCTTCGTTCACGAGCTTGCCGTTTTCGTCGAAGAATTCCTTGGCTTCCGGGAGGCGTGCGACGTTGTCGCGGACGCGCGGCTGGCAGAGGCGGAGGTTCGAGTCGATGCGGTTCGGCTGACCCGGGCCAAGACCCATCACCTGGAAGTAACCCGGCTTGTATTCGTAGCACATCACGATAGCGTTGGACTTCGTGTGCTTGGTGACGAGCCAGGTGAAGCGGGCGAGGTCTTCCTTGTTCTTCGGGAACTGAGCCTTCGTCACGCATTCGAACTTTTCCCAAGTACCGATGTCGCGGTCCTGGACGAGCATGCCGCCGATCACGTGCTTGTAAACCTTGCACGGCGTAGCCTTCTTGATTTCGCCCACTTCGAGGAGGCGAATGTCCTTGGACTTGTTCTTGAGGAATTCGAGAGCGTCGTCGTCGAATGCCGGAGCGAGCAAGATTTCAACGAACTTGCCCTTGAGGAATTCGGCGGTCTTCAAATCGACCTTGCGGGTCACGGCAATCACGGAACCGAATGCGGACACCGGGTCACCAGCCCAAGCGGCTTCGAGAGCTTCACGGAGCGTTTCGCCCGTAGCAAGACCGCAGGGATTCATGTGCTTCACGATCACGACAGCATTGCCGTCGCTGAATTCGCGAGCCATTTCGAGGGCGGCGTCAGCATCGACGATGTTGTTGAAAGAAAGTTCCTTGCCCCAGAGCTGCTTGGCAGAAGCGAGGTTTGCTTCGGTGCAGGTCGGGTCGCGGTAGAATACGGCGGACTGGTGGGAGTTTTCACCGTAGCGCATCGGCTGCGGGTCAACGAATTTCAAAACGAGTTCTTCGGACATATCATTTCCTTTGTGGATTTTTCCG
>JBGVAT010000008.1:0-4608 GCA_045224895.1 Fibrobacter sp. | reverse complement strand
CGTGGGCCGTCGTGGTTTCGAACCACGGTAGGCGTAAGCCAACGGATTTACAGTCCGTCCCCTTTAACCACTCGGGCAACGACCCATATATGTAAGCCAAAGATAGGAATCGAACCTACGACCGGCTGATTACAAATCAGCTGCTCTACCAGCTGAGCTACTTTGGCGCTTTGCTTAATCCGTTAAGGAACTAAAGCGTGGCAAATTTAACAAGATTCAGGTGGTTTTGTCAACAAGAATCGCGTTTTTCTTGAAAAAAAATTGAATTTTTTCAAAAAAGGCGTAAACAGAATAGCGAAAAGAACGTTGATTGATTGTTGATAGATTTTTTAAGTGCAAAAATGTTCACTATTTTTAAGAAAATTTTCTATATTTATCTCGTAATTTACACTAACACAAGGAGATGCCTTCCCGGAACGGAGTCCGGGATGACAAAGGCGGCAGGCATGACAGAGTACAGTAAGCAAATCCTTTCAGCTTTACTAATTTGTTGTGCGAACTTATACCCAACCTATATATAACAGATATGGACAACAACTACTCTTTTACAACCCGCATCCAAGTCCGCTACGCAGAAACCGACGCCATGGGAGTCGTACACCACGCCACCTACCCCATCTGGTTCGAACAGGCCCGCGTTGATTTTTTCCGCTCCGTCGGCGCCCCCTACGATGAAGTCGAACGCGAAGGATTTGCAAGTCCGGTCCTCGAACTGAACGTTCAGTACAAGCGCGCCTGCCGATTTGGCGACTTTGTCGATGTCGAAACCAAGCTCGTCCACGAAGGCCGCTGCAAATACAAGTTCCTTTACAGAGTCCTTTTGAACGGCGAAGTCTGCACGACAGGATATTCCGTCCACGTCTTCACGAAAGGCGGAGTCCCGACCCGCGACAAGCCCGAATGCATCAAGAAAGTCGAAGACAAAATTTTTAGCGACTAGCATTATTTAGGAAACCATGGACGCCCCTTTAGCAGAACGTTTACGCCCGCAAAACCTCGACGAGTTTCTTGGACAGAACAAGATCCTCGGCGAACAGAGCCTGCTTCGCAAGAGTCTTGAAAACGACTCGATCCCCAGCATGATTTTCTGGGGTCCTCCAGGCTGCGGAAAGACAAGCCTCGCCCACGTCATCAAGCAGCACACCAAGAAGCGCTTTGTAGCGCTCTCGGCAGTCGCTAGCGGCGTGAAGGAAGTCAAGGAAGTCCTTGCGGACGCACGCCAGATGAAAAAGGCGTTCATGGACACGATACTTTTCATCGACGAAATCCACCGCTTTAACAAGGGCCAGCAGGATGCGCTCCTCGGCGCGGTGGAAGACGGCACGGTGACGCTCATCGGAGCGACAACGGAGAACCCGGGATTCGAAGTGAACGGGGCTCTGCTCAGCCGCTGCCAGCTGATTCTCTTTGCACCCCTCAGCAAGGAAGACCTGCGCACGCTCATTTTCAGCGCACTCCGCGACCACCCTCGCGGCTTACAGCTCAAGGACATCGAGATTGACGAGGCCGTTGTAGACAAGCTTATTGCGCAGTCCGAAGGCGACGCACGCTTTTTGCTGAACCAGTTGGAATGGATCGGCAAGAACCTCGGCAACAACAAGAAAATCGACGAGAAGCTTCTCGAAGAATTCCAGTACAAGAAGCCCCTGCGTTACGACAAGAGCGGCGAAGAACATTACAACCTGATTTCGGCATTGCACAAGTCCGTGCGCGGTTCCGACCCGGATGCGGCCCTTTACTGGCTGCACAGAATGTTGCAAGGCGGCGAGGACCCGCGATTCATTTTGCGCCGTCTCATGCGTATGAGCATGGAAGACATCGGACTTGCAGACCCGAATGCATTACTGCTTGCGACTTCCGCACGCGAAGCCTATGACTTCATGGGAATTCCCGAAGGCCTGATAGCACTTGACGAACTCGCCGTCTATTTGGCACTCGCGCCCAAGAGCAATAGCATGGAACTTGCCGGCATGAAGGCCGACGCCATCGTGAAGCAGACGGGGACGCTCCCCGTGCCGCGCGCCTACCGCAATTCCGTGACCCGCGTCGGAAAGCAGCTCGGTTACGGGAACGGCTACGAGTACGACCACGACAGCCCGGGCGGATACTCCGCACAGGAACACCTGCCCACGCAACTTGTCGGCACGACGATTTACGAGCCCAAGCCGTACGGACGCGAGAAGGCTCTCGGTGAACGCCTCGCGCAGCTGAAGCAGCTAAAGAAAGAGCGCAACGAGCGAGAAGGAAAATAAGGGAGATGCGCTCCCCATACGCGGATCATGATCACATAAGTGCTGAAGCACTAAGTGATCAAAGAGCTCGGTGGCGGGCATAACAACATTCGCGAGAGTCGCGGATAACACAAAGAACTTGGAGGGAAGAAAATGAACTTTGAAAAGATCAAGAAATACCCGAGTCAAATCTCGACGGCGTTCAAGCGGTTCCCGCTAGCGTCATCACTCGCCATCTTCACATTCTACGCGTTTGCCATCATCTGCGAACTGGGTCCTTCCCACTCCAACGATTCCGTCAAGCCATTCGTATGGCTAGGCATCTACCCCATCGCGGCGATGCTCATCGCCGTCGCCACGACGCTTTTCCAGGAAGCCCGAAAAAGCACAAGCTACTCTCCGCAAATCATCACCGGCAGCATTTGGCTAGTCGTTTCAGCGGTCTTGACGACCTATGTTTTTAGCGAAGACGAATCCAATCTTTTTTACTTCACAAGCACCGTCGCACTCGTTTACATCGTTGCCATCTTCAGCATTTTCTTTGCACCGTTCTGGAAGCAAAAAGACGAAAACGGCATTTGGAATTTTCTACAAAAGAACATCAAGGCTTTTATAACCGCAGTCATTATCTCCGCAGTCCTGCTCGGCGCCATTGAGGGACTAATACTCGGTTTTGCAGGCCTACTCGATACATTCTTTGATGAAAAAATCTACTTCTACACATTCCTTTTCTGCTCCTGCACGGTACTCCCCATATTGTACTTTACAGGAATCCCTTCGATTGACGAATGCCTTGAAGAAGTCCCTTCGCTGAACAAGTTCGCAACAAGCACCATCCGGTTCCTCTTCATCCCGGTGCTTAGCATCGGCATTCTCCTCTTTTACGCCTACATCGTCAAGTTCATCGCGCAATGGGACATGCCCGAAGGCGTGGTTTCGGCCTTTGTTTCTGGCTTCATGGTCTATATGCTTGCGCTCGTCACAGCAATGTACCCGTCACACCTTGCATCAAGCGAAACGCTCGAAAAACGTCTTCTAAAAATATTCCCCGCCGCCTGCATCCCCTTTGCCGTTCTAATGAGCATCGACATCGTGACGATGATGCGCGACATCGACATCGAGGAAGAATTCTTTTACATCGTCGCCGTCAACATTTACTTTTACGCCGTCCTTGCCATATTGCTCGTAGGCAAGATCAAGCGCAAGTTCCGGTACATCGCCTTGACGTTCTGCGCATTGTTCTTCATTTGCACGGACTCGCCCTTGAACGCCCCAAGAATCACACGCCTTGTATGGATCAACAGCATTGAAGATGCGCTTGTCGAGCAAGGTTACACGCAGTTCCCGCTAAACGAAGAAGACCAAAAAGCATTCTTCAAAAAACTCAGAAAAAGCAATGACGAAAACTCCAAGACAGTCTTCTCAAGAATCCAGAAAATAGATGACGTCTATTTAACCCCTTATTTTACCGGGAAGGTCTCCCCGTATGCTGAACCCGAACCTGAATCCAGCGGCGCCGAATCCGATACCACCGAAGCATTCGACTCCTTCGAAGCGGACATATCGCACCCCGAAATCATTTCGTTCATTATCCCCGAAGGCGCCAAGGAAGTTGCCATTTTGGACCATTATTTTGACAAAAGCGAATTCGAATACCGGGGCGACACGATTACCTTCCGGATTACGCTCTCGGAAGATGACGAAAGTGCAACAGATTCAAGTGTCGCAGATTCTGCAAAAACAAAAAGCAACGTTTACAGCTTCTACACGACTAAGCAGGAGCTGAACGATTCGCTCGAATCCATCGCCTCGGACCACGCCGCCATCGGAATCAAAGAACTGCATACGAGCCAATGGTCCGAAAAAGGACGCTCGCTCCGCATCAAGGGACTGTTGTTTACTGAGTGAGTCCGTCCATCTCACTCTCGATTCCGTCATCCTCGACCTTATCCTCCTTGATTCCGTCATCCTCGACCAACGGGAGGGGATCCATACGACTCGGATTAATTTTTAGGCTTGACCACATTTATGCATATAACTATATTTACGCATAAATAAGATTGACGAAATTGCGTGGTCGCAAAAACCGCGCCAAAAGGAAATACTATGGAATACAAAATTAAGGATATCAACCTTGCGATCGAAGGCCGCAAGGAACTCGACCTCGCCGAAACCGAAATGCCGGGCCTCATGGCTCTCCGCAAGGAATACGCCGGCAAGAAGCCGCTGGCTGGCGCCCGCATCATGGGCAGCCTTCACATGACCGTGCAGACCGCCATCCTGATTGAAACGCTTACCGACCTCGGTGCAGACGTGCGCTGGGTCAGCTGCAACATCTTCAGCACGCAGGACAACGCCGCAGCTGCCGTCGTGGTTG
>JBGVAT010000007.1:0-18200 GCA_045224895.1 Fibrobacter sp. | reverse complement strand
TTTGACATTGGCAAACTCGCCGGCTTTTGGAGTGCTTCTGAGATAGATGACAACTACGCTAAAGCCTTGAACTTGGGCTACTGCAGCAACTATGCGGCCGTGGGCTACTACAAGAAGAGCCTCGGTTTTTCAGTTCGTTGTTTGAAGGATTAGCCGGGGCTTTTACCGAATAAACTATATTAAAAAAAGATTTTGTTTAAGAGAGTCTTATGTTGTTGAAGAATTTGTGGTGTGGAAAGATGTCTTTGCGTGGGAACGTAATAGCTGCGGCTGTTTCTGGTTTGCTTTTGCTTGCGGCCTGTGGTGGCGACAGTGGTACTAGCGCTCCAAATGATAATGGTACATCTGACTCCGAAGAGATTCAGAGTTCTTCAAACAGTCATAAGCTTTCTTCCTCAAGTAAGAAGACTGTTTCGTCTTCTAGTGGCGAAAAGGCAAAATCATCGTCTAGCGTCATTCTGAGTGGTGATAGCCACGAAGAATCTAGTAGCAGTTCATCAGTTGAATTGAATTGTTCGGCGCTTTTAAAAGGGGAGACTGGCTGGGATTGGAATGTCCCTAAAGAATGTCGCTTCAATCCTGAAATTGACTATGGGTCAATGACAGATTCCCGCGATGGTAAAACCTACAAGACTGTGAAAATCGGTGATCAGGTTTGGATGGCCGAAAATTTGAACTATGCCGATAGTGTCAAGACTCCGAGCCTGTTGGAGCGCAGCTTGTGCTATGACAACAATCAGGAAAGTTGTGCTGTGGCAGGTCGTCTTTATACTTGGGCGGCGGCGATAGACTCGGTGAAGCTTGCGACTGATGCCGACAACCCGCAGGATTGTGGATACGGCAAAACCTGTACGCTCCCGGCAACAGTTCAGGGCATTTGCCCTGATGGCTGGCACCTGCCGACCAACACCGAATGGGAAACCTTGTTTACTGAAGTGGGCGGAAGCTCAACTGCTGGCAAGATTCTCATGTCTCAGACGGGTTGGTGTAACAATAACGGTATGGATGGCGTGGGCTTTTCTGCGCTGCCTGCCGGCAGCAACAGCAGGTACGCCGATCCCTATTACATCGGCGATGCCAATTTCATCGGCGATGGCGTCAACGCCGCCTTCTGGAGTGCCACTGAGGACAATAGCAACTCCGCCTACTTCATGGGTATGTGTTATGCCAACGAGTATGCTTACCTGTACTACTTCCACAAGAACGACGGGTATTCTGTTCGTTGTCTGAAAGACTAGCCGGGGCGTTACCCCGGAACTGGTCCGGGGCAGGCTCCAGCTGGCGATTGAAGCCCCGTTCGAGGGGGTGATGGAAGACTTGCCCTTAGAAGGAGGTGCCCGCTCGGAGGCGGGCATGACAATAGGGCAAGGCTGCAATCAGGGGGCGGCATCCCCCTTTGTAGTATAAGACTTTACTGGATTGCTTCGCTTCGCTCGCAATGACGTGCGAGGCGAGAGCTGCAGAACCGCTTGCGTGTTCTATTGCCGAGCCGATGCTGTAATGCGCATTGCGCAATGACGTTTCATACTTCCTACTGTCTACTGCCTACTTCCTACTTTTACTATCTTTGGCTCGGTTATTTAAGAGGTGATATGGTTAAATTGAGAAGGAACGAATCGAAGTACAAGCGCTTGAGCCGTATTTATTACAATAGGATGTTTCCGAGGCGTCAGGATGCCATGCGTGTGGCGTGGTCTGTGGCGGCGGGGGTCTTTATTGGTATTTGGCCGACGATTGGTGTCGCCATTATTTTGACGGTTGCGTTCTGTGCCTTGTTCCGCCTTCCGAAGGTTCCGGGGATTGTCTCGTCGTTTGTGGCAAACCCGCTGACTCAGTTCGGATTTTTCTACCCGACGGGTTATATGCTCGGGTGCAAGATTGTCCATCCGGCGGCGATTAAGTTTGACTTTTTGGAAGAATTCCAGGGGCTTTCGTTCAAGAACTTTACGACGGTGATCGGACATTTGTGGAATGATGCTGCGGACCACCTGTTGGCGTTCATGATTGGCATTACAATTGTCGCTGCTATTGGCGGCGCCATCTTCTTTTTTCTAGCTTATTTCATCGTAAGTTACAGGAAGAAAAAATGGATTGCGGCAAAGACGGGTTATATCCATAACTTGATTGCCGAAGACGAAGTTTTAATCAAAGAAGCACACAAAGGAAAGAAACCTATGATGCACATCTATCCGTTCAAGGCTTTGCGTCCGGTGAACCCGGCTGAAGCTGAGACTATCTCTGCGCTCCCTTACGACGTGATGAATCGCGCCGAAGCCAAGGCTATGGCTGAGGGCCTTCCGCACTCCTACTTGCGCGTGACGCGTGCCGAACTCGAACTTCCGGATTCTGTCGACGCTTACGATCCGAAGGTTTATGCCCACGCTCGTGAAAATCTCGACAAGATGATCGAAGACGGCGTGATCGCTTTCGACCAGAAGCCGTGCCTCTACGTTTATCGCCAGACGATGAACGGTCGCGAACAGTACGGTCTTGTGTGCTGCGTTCCGGCTGCCGATTACTTCAACGGCACCATCAAGAAGCACGAACTTACCCGCGCTGACAAGGAAGAAGACCGTTTGCGCCATGTGCTCGCCACGAACGCCAATACGGGTCCGGTGTTCCTCACTTACCGCGACAACGGCCAGTTCGATATCTTCGGTGCTGTGACCAAGCGCAAGCCTGTTTACGACTTCGTGAGCAAGGGCGACGGCTTTGGCCACACGGTTTGGGTCATCGACGATGACGCTGAAATCGAAGCTATCCGCAAGTCTTTCGAAGAAATTCCGGTGAGCTACATCGCTGACGGTCACCACCGCAGTGCTGCTGGCGCTCGCGCTGCCAGCTACCGCGCCGAACAGAATCCGAAGAACACGGGCGACGAAGAATACAATCGTTACCTCGCGATCCTCTTCCCGAGCACCCAGCTCAAGATTTTGGACTACAACCGCGTGCTTAAGGATTTGAACGGTCGCACGCCGGAACAGCTCATGGAAGAAATGAAGCAGGTCTTCGACATTGCTGAACTCGACAAGATGCAGAGCCCGGCCAAGCAGAACCAGGTGAACTTCTACATGGGCGGCAAGTGGTATGCTTGCACGTTCAAGGACAAGTTCCTCAAGAACTTGGGCCCGGTCGACAGCCTCGACGTGGCTCTTCTCCAGAAGCTCATCTTGAAGCCGCTCTTCGATATCGACGATCCGCGTACTTCCAAGCGCATCGACTTTGTCGGTGGCATCCGTGGTCTCGGCGAACTCGTGAAGCGCGTCGATAGCGGTGAATGCGCTTGCGCATTTGCAATGTATCCGACCACGCTCGATCAGCTCATGAGCATTGCCGACGCTGGCGAAATCATGCCGCCGAAGAGCACTTGGTTCGAACCGAAGCTCCGCGACGGTCTCATTGTCCACACGCTCGACTAATTGCTTGTAGGCCGCGCGAAATGCGCGGGTTCCTAAGGTGAAAATTGCGAAACGCACCCGGTTTTCGGGTGCGTCTTTTTTATAAGAAAAATGAAATTTTACGTTTTTCTTATAAAGCTTGATTGTCGGGGTTCGTTTTTTATTTTTAACAATTATGAACCTTAGGCATATTATTTTTGCATCTGTGCTTGCTTTGGCGTCGTTTGTTTTTGCGGACGATTCTGCAAGTGAATCCAAAAAAGGTGGACTTCTGGGGAATCTCTTTTCTGTCGAAGAGGATGAGGCTATCCATCGCGGAAATTTCTTGGCGGGCGCAACGCTTTTCTTGTTGCAGGGCGAGTCTGACGATGATGCGTTGAACATTATCTTTGGCGATATTTACAAGGCCGAAGGTTATACTTTTACGGCAGAAGGGTTCTGTGGTTATTTTATCCGTGATGCGATGGCTGTGGGCGCTCGTGCGGGTTATAGCCGTACTTTTGTCGATGTCGATTTTTCGATTCTCGAAGACTTGGCCGATGTCAAGGAACACCGCAAGTATGTGAGCAACGGTTTCTTTGTGCAGCCGTTTCTCAAGAATTATTTGAAGGTCTTTAATTCCAAGACGATTTATTTCTTTAACGAAACTTCGTTGTCGGTGGAATATTCCTATGGCATTTCGCAGTCGGATGATGGCGAGGAAATTTCGAAGACGCGCAATCGTGGGTGGACTTTCAAGTTCGGTATCAATCCGGGCCTTTGCATTATGGTGCTGGATCGTTTGGCGTTTGAAACTTCGGTGGGGTTGCTGGGCCTTAGCTCCTCGTTTATGGAAATTGAAGAAAACGGTGTAAGCCATAGCGAAGTTGTGTACAATATTGTGAATTTTAAGATAAACTTGTTGGCGCTTGATTTTTCGCTGGTTTATTTCTTTTAGTGGGGTAAATGATGAAAAATAATTGGATTTTCCTTTGCTCTGCAATTTTCTTTACGGTTATCTTTGGTGCCTGCACTGCGGATTACGATACTTTCGGTATGTCGGATTATCGCGTGCTGAGTGAGATTACGCTTGCAGAACAGGACGGTTCTCCGGCGGTTTATTCTGATGGACACCGGATGGAATTTGATTTGGGGGCTTTGCCGGAATCGCTTGAAACTTGGGATTCCGTGACGGTCGAAGTTATTGACATGAGCCATTTTGCGTCGCTGCGTCTGGTCGATGAAAAGATTGAAGAATTTCCGACGGATTCGGTGGGGCTCGATTCCCTTGCCGAAAATATTTCTGTGTCCGAAGATGTTATAAAGGCTGGTGAAAAAATTGCCATACCTTCTAGCCATATTGTTTATGTGGTTGTTGTTTCGGAAAGCGGCAAGAAGGCGATTTGGCAGTTGTATTTTAACATTCCCGAGGTGGAGCCGAAGTCAAGTTCTTCTGAAAAATCTAGCAGTTCTAAAAAACAGAGTGGTTCTTCTGATTCGTCGAGTAGTTCTGCAAAGAAGGCTTCTAGCAGTTCTGCCGGAGGTAAGGTGTCTAGTTCGTCATCGGCTCCGAAGTCTGACGATTCAAGCAGTTCCGCTGCGGCCGTGGCATCTAGTAGTTCTTCGAATAAGGAAGAATCTCACGACAGTGAAGAACCGGGAAAAACGGAAGATCCTGGCGAAACGGAAAATACGAGTGAAACGGATAAGCCGGGCGAAACGGAAGAACATCGTGATGCTCCTGCGCCCGAAATTCTTGCGCTTTCGATTGCTGGCCGGGCGGCCGTTGTCGATGCGGAACGCAAAGTCATTCATGTGGACGATCTTGAATTCCGCACGGATTTGACTTCGCTTGAACTTTCTGATATGGAACTTTCGGAAGGCGCTTCTGCAAATGTTGCGGTGGGCGAGTCTTATGATTTTGGTGCTGGCGTTTTGGTGACTGTGACGAACGAAAATGAAGAAAGCGTAACGTACTCCGTCAAGGCGGGGTATCAGTTGCCGGGTTCGAATTTTAACTCGTGGAAGGGCGATGATGTGTCGCCGGATTCTGTTTGGGGCAACGCCAACACGATTTTGACGACGACCGAAAAGACAACATCGGGTTCGATGATTGGCGCGAAAATCCAGACGAGTTCTGCTCTTACAAAAACGGCAAGCGGATGCCTTTACACGGCGGTCTTTAATCCCAAAGGCGTCGGGACGCTTTCGATGGCGAGTTCTTCGACATGGCCCGATGGCAACGAGCTTTTGGACTTTGGTAAACCGTTCGCGGCGCGTCCAGAATTTATGGAAGTCAAGTTCAGTTACGAAGGCAAGGGTGACAGTTGCGACATTTACATCCTTCTTGAAAATCGCACGGGCGACAAGAATGCGAACCGCAAGTCCAGCGATGTGAATAAGCTGGTGGCTTCGGCTTGGTTCCGCTCCACGAAGGCGGATAATTCCGGTCGTGAAAATCCGGATGTCGTGAGCGTTTCGGAACCGGACGAAAACGGCATGCGTACGCTTCTTTTGAAGCTCAAGTATGGCGAACCGCTGTCGGGTTCTCCGATTGAGAATTCTTCGACTTTCAATACCAAGCTTATGTCCTCGAATAAGTCTGCGATTGACAATGGGTTAGTGCAGGGCGCTGGCGACGAGCCGGTGACGCATATCCGCGTGGTCTTTGCATCGAGTGCCGACGGAAATCATTACAAGGGCGTAAAGGGTGCGACCCTTGTCGTTGACGAAATGAGGTTGATTTATTAAATAAATCTGTCGGGGGTTCTCAAAATTTCGTTTTTTAACTAATTTTTCATCAAGGTTAAAAAATGATACGAAAGTTCTTACTCCCAGTTCTCATTGCGTTTTATTCGCTGGCCTTGACCTCTTGCGATAACAAGCAGGCGGTCATTCCCAATAAGGTTCATTCCATCAGCGATCTCGGCCACAAAAAAGTGGGTGTGCAGATTGGCAATACCGCCGATATCTACGCCTCGGAATACGGTGGCGACACGGCGAAAATAGATGTTGAGCGCTACACGAAGCTTGCCGATGCCGTGCAGGCCTTGATGCAGGGAAAAATTGATGCGGTCATGAGCGATGACCAGCCGGCGAAGGCTTTCGTGCGCCAGAATCCGTCGCTTCGCATTCTCGAAGAAGTCTTTGTCGAAGAGATGTACGCAGGCGTTGTTGCAAAGGGCAATGAAGCGCTTTTGGATTCTGTGAACCAGGCGATTGAAGCTATGAAGAAGGATGGTGTTTATGATTCCCTCTTCAATACGTACATTTACCGCACTGGCAATTACCACTATCAAAAGAAGGTGACCGAAGGCCCGAAGCTTGTGCTTTCGACGAACGCTCAGTTCCCGCCGTACGAATACTACGAAAATACGAAGATTGTCGGTCTCGATATCGAAATCGTGAACTACATTGCCGATTACCTCAACCGCACAGTCGAAATTCAGGACATTGAATTTGACGCAATCATCAATGCGGTTGCATCAGGCAAGGCTGATGTCGGGTTCTCGGGATTCACCGTGACCGAAGAACGCAAAAAGTCCATCAACTTTACGACTCCGTACACGCTTTCGAAGGTCGTCGTGATTGTTCGCGGTGACGAAGCCGTTGAAAGCGAAGAAAGCTTTGGCGATCACGTTTACAAGAACTTTGTGAAGGATTCCCGTTGGAAGTTCATTGTCGAAGGTCTTCGCAATACGCTTGTGATTTCGTTCTTTGCGGCTCTCCTTGGCATTATGATTGGCTTTGTGATTGCGCAGATTCGCACGAGCAATGAATTCAACGGTCGCTTCAAGGTGCTGAACTGGTTTGCTAAGGCTTACCTTGCCGTGATTCGCGGCACGCCGATGATGATCCAGCTCCTCATCATTTACTACATCGTCTTCTCGTCGGTGAACATCAACAAGATTCTTGTAGCGATTGTCGCATTCGGCATCAACTCGGGTGCATACGTTTCCGAAATTATTCGCAGCGGCATCAAGGGCGTTGACCCGGGACAGATTGAAGCTGGCCGTAGCCTTGGCCTCAAGTTCCGCACGGTGCTTTATTACATCGTTTACCCGCAGGCGTTCAAGAACTCGCTCCCGGCTCTCACGAACGAATTTATCTCGCTCATCAAGGAAACTTCCATTTGCGGTTACATCGGCCTTACCGATTTGACGCGCGGTGGCGATATCATCCGCAGTATGACTTACGAAGCCATGCTCCCGCTGTTGGCCGTGGCTGCGATCTACTTTATTCTTGTCGCCGGTCTCTCGGCTTGTGTTGCAAAACTTGAAAAGAGGTTGAAGAAAAATGAACGCTAATGCTGAAACTTTGATCCAGGTCAAGGACCTTTGCAAATCTTACGGTGACAAGCAGATTCTCAAGGGAATTTCTCTTGACATTCATCGTGGCGATGTCGTTGCCATTATCGGCCCTTCGGGTTGCGGAAAGTCGACGTTCTTGCGTCAGCTGAACCTGCTTGAGCATCCGACGAGTGGCGACATTCTCTTGGACGGCAAGAGCATTTTGGCGAAGGGCATTTCGAAGCCCGAAATTCGCGAACGCGTTGGTATGGTGTTCCAGCAGTTCAATCTGTTCAAGAACATGACGGCTCTCAAGAACATCATGTTTGCTCCGGTAAAGCTCGGACGCCTTTCGAAGGCCGATGCCGAAGCCCGTGCAAAGGATCTCTTGAAGCGTGTGGGACTTTTGGAACGTGCCGATCATTACCCGGCTCAGCTTTCTGGCGGTCAGCAGCAGCGTGTGGCGATTGCCCGTGCGATGGCGATGCAACCCGAAGCGATTCTCTTTGACGAACCGACGAGTGCTTTGGACCCGGAAATGGTGGGCGAGGTACTCAAGATTATGAAGGACCTTGCTAAGTCCGGCATGACGATGATTGTCGTGACGCACGAAATGAGCTTTGCCCGCGAAGTGGCGAACCGCGTGCTGTTTTTTGCCGACGGTTACGTCAAGGAAGACGGAACTCCCGAAGAAATCTTCGACAATCCGAAGGATGCCCGCCTCAAGGAATTCCTCTCTGCACTCAAGAAGTAGTTGAGACCGAACCGAATCTGCATTTGCTTTCCCCGTGATGGATCACGGGGATTTTTTTACGGTGTACGTTAGATACAGTGCGGGTTTGTGTTGCTCTTTTGGCGCTCTTGCTATAAAAACGCATAATTTCTATTTTGCGTTCCGTGAAACAGATTCATAGGACAGTTGCAAAACTCCTCGTCGTGAATGGCTATTTGCCAAAGCTTGGGCTTGCGGCGACGATTGGCTTGGTCACCGGTTTTGTTGCGGTGGCGTTCCATATATGTCTTTCCTTTGCGACGCAGTGGGTGTCTTTGCCGTGGTCGCTGGGCCTTGTTCCGAGTTGGGTATTCGGCGTCGTGCCTGCGCTTGGCGGGCTTATTGTAGGTCTCTTTATCCATAAGATAGCCCGTGCTCCAGAAACGGCGGGGCAGGGGACGGACAAGATGATCTATTCGTTCCACAACCAGGGCGGAAATGTCCGTGCGCGCGTGGCTCCGGTGAAGTTCCTTGCGAGTATCGTGACGCTTTCGACGGGCGGTTCTGCAGGCTACGAGGGACCGATTTCGCAAATTGGTTCGGGGATCGCCTCTACGATCTGCAAGTTCTTCAAGATGCCTAGAATGATGCGGGGGCAGTTCTTGTTGGCTGGGACTGCGGCTGGTCTTGGTGCCATTTTCAAGGCTCCGTTGGCGGGGGCGCTTACATCGGTCGAAATGCTTTACCGCGAGGATTTTGAGTCCAATGCGTTTGCGACGTCCATCGTTTCGTCGGTCGTTTCGTTTACGGTCTATATAGCATTTGTGGGGACGGCTCCGATTATCGGTGGTGTGCCTGCGTTTCCGTTTACCAATGCGGTGGAACTTTTTGCCTGTGCCTTGCTCGGCATTTTCTGTTTTCCGTTCTCGTACCTTTATGTGCGCTGCTATTATGCGTCGGAACGTCGTTTCAACAAGGCGGCGCTTCCGCTGTGGCTCAAGCCTGCGATTGGCGGTGCCTTTATTTCTGTTCTGGTGGTGATTTTCCCTGAAGTCTCGGGCGGTGGATTTGGCTTTATTGACGACTTGATGGCCGGCTTTGTGCCGCATTCGATGTGGGGTGTGTTTTTGCTGTCTCAAATTGTGATTGCAAAGATTGTCGCGACCGCTTTGACGGTCGGTTCTGGCGGATCGGGTGGCGTTTTTGGACCTTCGCTTTTTATCGGTGGCGTTGTGGGCGCTATTTTTGCGGGGCTCTGCGAAATTATGTTCCCGGGGGCTGTTCGGATGCCTGAAATGTTCATCCTTGTCGGGATGGCGGCGTTCTTTGCGGGGGCGGCCAAGGCCCCGATTGCAGGCGTCGTGATGGTTTGCGAAATGACAGGGAGCTATAGCCTGTTGCCTGGGCTTTTGATTGCCGCGGTGATGCATATGGCGTTCTCTCGCAACTGGACGATATACAAGAGCCAAGTCCTCAACAAGTTCGCTTCTCCGGCTCACCGCCGCGATATGGACCGCGAAATCATCCAGGCATACGATAAGATCAGCCGGCAATAATACGACAAGATCAGTCGGCGGTAATTAATCGAGCAGTTTGATGAATATGAAAACAGCCCCGGGAAATCCCGAGGCTGTTAAATGGAGTATAGAACATTCGTTTTACGAGCAGCGGAGGATTTGACCTGGGCGGATCTTTTCCGACTTGAGGTTGTTCAAGCGCTTGATTTGCTCGATGGAGGTGCCGTACTTGTGGGCGATTTTTCCGAGGCAATCGCCACGACGAACCTTGTAGAACTTGCTCTTGCCGATTTCCTTTTGGTAAGCGGCTTCTGTTTCCTGGAGCTTGTCGGTATCCAGGACGATAGTGATATCCTTGAACGTGCCTTCGGCAAAGTCGTAGACCGTTTCGGGGTTGATGTAGACGCCATTGTAGCGCATTTCAAAATGCAAGTGGGCTCCGAAAGAACGACCCGAGTTTCCGCCAACGCCAATCGTATCGCCGGCCTGCAATTCGTCGCCGACCTTGACCTTCCAGCGTTCGAGATGGGCGTAAAGCGTCGTGAGACCGTTGCCGTGATCGAGAATCACGTAGCGGCCGTAACCCTTGCGACGGCCCTGGTTTCTGACCTTGACGACCTTGCCTGCAAAGGCTGCGACGATGGTGCGGTCTTCGCCATGGCAGAGGCCCAAATCCACACCACGATGCATACGGTGCTTGCGCGGACCGTAATGGCCTGCAATGCGACGGCTGTTCGTCGGGATGATGGAGGTTGTCATGTCGAGAATGAACTGTTTTGCCGGAGCGCCGGTGGAGGCGGAATCTGTTGTTGCCTTGATGTCGGCATCGGCTTCGGCGTATTCGCGGATGGCTTCTTCGGTGTTGAGGGAATCGCTGTTGATGCCTTCTTCGGTGCCTTGGTCCGTGATGTCTAAATTATCGGAATTAGTCTTTGTCGCTACGTCGGAGGCCTCGACCTTTGTAGGCATGCTGACCTTGGGCGTCTTTTTGCGCTTGGACTTCTTTTGAGAAAAGCTGCTTTCGTTAATGACGAACTTGCCGACAGATGGGTTTTCGGCTTCAGGAGCGTAGCTGAGGCTTTCGAGACCGTCGATGTTCTGGTTCAGTTCCGTGTTTCGAGATTCAATCAGGCGAGGAACAATTTTTCCGGCCAGGTCGTCGTCTTTTGCGAAAAGTGCGAGTGGCAGGACTCCTGCAATAAGTATAGTTTTAAGCTTCATAAAAAATCGGGTATTTATATATATGGGCTTAATAATACACTTTTTCAGTTCTCTTGTCACTAGGTAGAATGATATTTTAATGTGACATTGTCGAAAAATGTTTTAAAACACGTTTTTTGAGAACATTTTGTATCGTTTTTGATGTAAAAAATTGTTCGAATTCTGGGCGGCGCTTGTTCCCTTATTTTAAGCGGGTTTTCGCCTTTTCGTGAATATAGACTTCGACTATAGGTGGGGCTAAAATAAACATTTCTGTAACTTACGAAGCGACAACAACTTATGTGAACAGGATTTTTTCTTCGAGAAAAGGCCACTTTGAAATGGATTTTTTGAGAAAAAAACGAACCCCGGAACCTCTCCGGGGCTGACTTATTTTGGGGGATGAATTGTTCTAGTTTAGCTGCTTTTACTAGAACTGGAAATAAATGAACGGACAGCTATCTGCGCTCATGAACTGGTAAATTACGAAGATGATGAACGCCGTTGCAGCGACCATTCCCGGAATCGGGAGCGAGGCAAACGTGATGCGATAGCGGGACTTGAATTTTTTAGGAATCCAGTGGATCAGCATACCGGCGACGAACACGAGGATGATGTTGATGTGTTCCCATGCAATCGGGAGGATGGTATCCCAGCGCCAGGCAGTACCCATTTGATGAACCATGTTCTTAGCCGTGTTCCAGGCGACTTCGTTTGCTTCGGCCGGGTCGAGGTTCGAACCTGCGCGGAAGAAAAGGCGCGTGAATGTGATGAACACGAACGTGAGCGAAACGTTCCAGGCGGTTTTGAGCCATTCCATCTTCTTGTCGCTGAACAGACGGAAAATGATGGAGGCGTAAATGCCGATGAACAGGACGCCGAACCAGACTGCGGTAATGGCGCAAATCGGGGTCGTGTAGTGCTTGTAGATAATGGCGCTTACTGCAAAGAGCGAGAGCGAAATCCCTGCACGCACCGTAGCGCTGCGCTTGACCCAGAGCTTGTTGAATACCTGGCCAAAACCGTTCAGGCCGCCCCAGATGATAAAGTTCCAGCTAGCTCCGTGCCACCAACCGCCAACGATCTGCGTTGCCATGGCGTTCATGTTCGTGGTAATGGTCTTGCGGGAATCCGGCTTAAAATAGGCTACAATGCCGATGTAAAGGAAGAACACGGCGAGTGCAATTCCGACCCACATGCTGCCCGAAAGGAGGATGGCGACAAGGCTCAAGAAGCCCATCCAGAAGAACGTTCCGATGGTAGCGTTGCGGTTTCCGCCAAGGGGAATGTACAAGTAGTCGCGCCACCAGCTAGAAAGGCTGATGTGCCAGCGACGCCAGAATTCCGTGGGGCTCTTTGCCTTGTAGGGGCTGTTGAAGTTCTGCGGCAGGCGGAAGCCCATAAGGAGGGCAACGCCAATGGCGATATCCGTGTAACCTGAGAAGTCGGCGTAAACCTGTAGCGAGTAAGCGAAAAGGGCGATGAGGTTCTCGAGGCCGGTAAAGAGGAGCGGCGTATCGAAAACGCGGTCCACGAAGTTCGTGGCGAGGTAGTCGCTCAAGATGATCTTTTTGGCAAGACCGTTTAAAATCCAGAACACGGCCATACCGAAGGCGCGGCGGGGGAGGAAGAACGGCTTGTAGAGCTGTGGCACGAACTTGTCGGCACGCACGATCGGACCTGCGACCAGCTGCGGGAAAAACGAAAGATAAAAACCGAAGTTGAGAATGTTGTCTACAGCTTTGATTTTGCCTCGGTAGATGTCGATGCAGTAGCTCATCGCCTGGAACGTGAAGAACGAAATGCCTACCGGGAGAATGATCTGGTCGACGAGCGAATGCGTGCCGAACATCTTGTTGCTTGCTGCGGCAAAGAAGTTGTAAACGTGGAGTTCGATGCCCGTAAAGTCGTATAGCGCGTCCAAAAAGAAGTAGGAGTACTTGTAGTAGCAAAGGACAAGCAAGTCAATGGCGACCACGATGATCATCAGGAGTTTCTTTTTCCACTGGACGACCGATTTTTCGATCCACTTGCCGATAAAGAAGTTCGCGATGACGCAGAAGATGAGGATGCAGACATAGCTACCGCTCGTCTTGTAGTAGAAGAACATGCTTGTTCCGAACAGGAAGGCGTTGCGGAGCAGAAGCTTGCTATGTACCAGCGAGAATATGGCGAATACAACGGCGAAGAATCCCCAGAAGTAGAATTGGGTAAAAAGCAGTGGGGAGTTGGGGTCGAACGCAAATGTGCGTGTCAGGTAGGGAATGAGGTAGTCAAGCATGATTTTTGGGCTTGTAAATTAGAAAATTATTTCTTGTCCTGGGCTGTGGGAGTCGTGGCTGTCGCCTGTACAGGTGGTGCTTTGGGCGGGGCTGCAACAGGTTCTTCGGCGGGGAGGCTTGCGATGTGGTCAAAATAGGCCTGCATCAAAGCCTTGTAGAACATGTCGCCGAGCAACTGGTAGCCGGCCGTCTTGAAGTGTACCTTGTCTTTTTTGGCAAGGTCTGCCTTTTCCCATTTGGCCATGGAGCCTAGGCCACCCATGATGGAGAACTTGTCCCAGACGCCTGCTTTGTGCTTTTCGGCGAGCATAAAGAAGGACTTACGTGCGACTTCGCCATTGGGGTGCTGTACATATTTTTTCTTGCGGACTTTACGGTAAGAGTCGTTGTTCGTTTCGAAAATGAACGCTGTCTTGGGGCTCACTTTTTGGATGCGCTTGATGAGCTGGTCGTATTCGTCGCGGAACTGCTTGTCGTTAAAGACTTCGACGTTGGCGTCATTGATGCCGATGGCAAAGATGACAAGGTCGGGCTTGTAATAAGACATTTCCTTTTCGAACAGCGGGCAGATTTCTTCGAAGTAGTTCTGGACTCTGGCTCCGTTGATGCCGACGTTCGTGTAGGTGATGCCCGGGGCGTTATTTTCGGCTAGAATGCCGGTGAGCGTAAAGCGTGGACGAGGCGGAACCGTATCGACGATGGAATCTTTCTGGGCTGCCATTTCGGTCGGAATGCGGTTGTCTTCTTCGCGGTTCAGACAGTTCGTGTCGAGAACATCTCCGCAGTCGTCCTGGAACATGGTGTCGAGTGCGGGAGCTGCAGTCGGCAATGCTGCGACGGAACTGGAAGATGGCGTAAGTCCGAGTGAATCAAGACGCAGTGAATCGGCGACGCGGGCGAGGGAATCTGCCCTTGCGACGGAATCCTTGAAGAGCGAGTCCGTGATGAAGGCGGCGACTTCGGCTTGCTTGGTCGTATCTGCCCATCGGAATGCAATCTGGATGGTGTCAATCGGACGCGGGCTTATAAACACGTAACTCTGGCTAGTCGTATCGAACGTTCCGGAAACATCCATCGAATCGATGCGCAGCACCGGCTGCACGTTGTTGCTGTCGCTGAAGCCGAAAAGTCTAAAGCTTGTTTCTCCCCACAGCGGTTCGGAATTGTACTTGTCCAAAAGCAGCGTGATCTCGGCGCGCGGGTCGCTTGTGCTTACGGCAATGCCGAGGAGGCCGAGCTGTTTTGTGATTTCTTTCTGGACGTTCTTGCTTTTGTCCCAGATGCCCTTATAATAGCTGGCATAGCTTGCGGGAGTGTTTGTTCTTGCTGCGGAATACGGGAAAATGAAGCCACGACCTGCCGATGCACCCGGATATTCCTTCACGAGGTGTTCGCGGATACGTCCGGAAATGACGTCTGCCTGCAAGTGGGATCCGCCGATGTGGAGAATTCTCACCTTGCCCTTGTTCTCGAAGACGAGCGTGTCGAGCTTTTTGAAGAACGGCTCGAATGTGGCGTTGCCCTTCGGGAACTGGATCGTGTTCAGGGTCGTATCAATAAAGTCGTATTTCGTAAAGTCAACGTCATAATAGCCCGGGGTGATTTCCATATCCTTGGAAAACGCCTCAAGGCTAAAGATGCCGAGACAAACCGCAATGGCAGCAAGCTTTTTGATCACCTATCTGCTCCCTCAGCATTTGGAGATTGTTTGTTTGTGTCCTTCGTTGTGTCGGCGGGCTTGGAATACTTGCGGATATCCTTGAGCTTGGTATCGTTTAAGTTGTGCCTGTCGCGGAACTGGTAGTAATCATAATACATATGGAGCGAAGAACAGAACAGGTCGCCCATGTAAGAAGCGCCTTTACGCGTAAAGTGTACGTGGTCGGTAAAACCAAGTGCCGGGGATTTTTTGACCCACTTGATCATAGCGCCTTCGCCACCCATCACGCGGTGCATATCCCAGTAGGCAAGGCCGTTCTCAAGAGCCACTTCGCGGAGCATCTTGATGGTGATGCCAAGACCCGGATAGGTTTGCCATCTTCCGTTAATTTGTTTTGCCATATCGGCCGGACCGATGAACAAAATGTCTGCATCGGGGTTTGCCTTCTTGACGGACTGAATTTGTCTGGTAATGAGTTTCTTGCTCCAGTCAAGAGTCTTGGGAGTCATGCTCGGCACCATATTTCCGCCGTATTCCATGATGATGAGCTTTGCGTTCATCGCCTTGTACGATTCGGCAAGGAGCTGGCTATCAATCTTGTGGAATACCGTGCCCGAGCTTCCGCGCATGGCTACGTTGTCCACAGCGACACCGTATGCACCGTCTACAGAAATCGCATAAATTTCGGTACGGCCGTTCAAGTAAATCTTGATGTTCGAGGTCGTGTCCGGCAACTTCCACGTATAAACGTTCAGCTTCGTGAACTTTTCGACAGTCGGATCCGGGGCTGTTTCTTTCTTGTTCTTGGTCTTGATCTTAGGCGTGCCGTCTGCATTCTGGCCAACAATCTCGGAGACTTCATGCTCGTAAGTGAGCTTGAGCTTCAGGCTGCCCTTGGTGCCAGAGAGAACCTTGATGGTCGAGTAGCCGCCAACGTGTGGGAACATATCCTTGCGGCCTTCGCGCTTCTTGACTCCGATAACGGCGGATCCGTTGAGTTCGCCCACTTGGGCCAATGGTCCATAGCGGTTGTGCGTAGCGTGTTCTTCCTTGGGGCCAAAGATGATGTAGCGCTGCAAGTTTCCGTTGTTCCACTGCGTGGTCGATTGCGACGGAATGTGCATGACTGCAGGGAGCATACCCGGACCGTTACCACCGAATTCCGTTTGCAGGTCTTCGCGGATTGTCGAAGAAATGCGGTCTTCTTCGAGCTGCGAGTCGCCGTAGTGGATCACGTGGATTGTCGTCGAATCTTTCTTCGCTTGTTGCAGGCTCTGGAAGAAGCGGTCAAACCACGTGAGGTCGTTGCCCGGAAGATCAAACCTTGTGCGGCCTTCCCTGAAGAAGTCCTCGTAGTATTTGAGTGAATCCGAGAATGCGGCAAACTGCTTTGCCTTGGTCTCTTCCATCATCTGGCGGATGGCGTCTTCCGGATCGATCTGTTCAACCTTGATGGTGTTTCCGGCAGAGTCCGTTGTCGTTTCGGCCTTCTCGAAAACCTGGGAAAGCTTCGGGTAGCGGAGCGTCGTATCGCCAATGTGAATTCCGTCTTCGGGGTAGGCAAGAGCCATCACCCCGAGGACGAGGAACAGAGAAATGATGCTGAGTAATACTTTTACTGGAGTCATGCAGAGATGTTATCCCCGGCTTGACCGGGGATCTCCTTTATGCCTTTTTTGTTTCGATGTTCTGCTTGCTGCGTTCGACAATTTCGTTCACGTCGCCCACGTGCATAGTGCCGTCGCGGAGGTCCTTGAATTCGAACTGTCCGGCGGAAGCCTTGTCGCCATCAACGTAGACGACGATGGATGCACCCTGGTAGTTGGCCTGTTCCAGTTGCTTGCCCATCTTCATGGTGGCGAGCGGGTGAGAAACAGAGTTGCCGTTTGCGCGGAACACCTGGGCCGTTTCGAAAATCTTCTTCATGTCGTTCGTGAAGCTTGCGATGTAGAAGTCCACATGCTGCTTGGGGCTCGGCAAAAGTCCGCGTTCGCGGAGGAGGTCTGCTAAAACGACGTCGCCCATGCCAAAGCCAACGCCCGGGATGCGGTCGCCACCGAGTTTTTCGGTAAGGCTGTCGTAACGTCCGCCACCAGCGATGGCGCGCATGGATTTACCCTTGTCGAACACTTCGAACACGATGCCGGTGTAGTAGGCGAGGCCGCGCACGATGGAGAGGTCGAGGTTCACGCATTCGCTAAAGCCTGCAGCGGCAAGCGTTGCGAACAAGTCTTCAATTTCCTTGAGGGCTGCGGTTGCATTTTCGCTCTTCACGGCTGCGCGCACTTCTTCGATGGACTTGCAGCTCATGAAGTCGTCGAGCTGCTTGATCTGAGCTTCGGAGAGGCCTGCTTCGGTAAGAGCCTTGGCAAAAGCTTCAGGGCCGATTTTCAGGCGACGGTCAAGAACCGGGTAAACGAGGGCCGGATTCGGGGCGCCAATTTCTTCGAGGTAGGTGGCGAGGAGCTTGCGGCTCGAAACGCCAATGGCAAAGTCGGAGTCCTTGAGACCGAACTTACGGAGCATCGTTGCGATAGAAGCGAGCAAATCCGCTTCGGCGTAGATGCTTTCGGTGCCGATGATGTCCATGTTCAGCTGGAAGAATTCGCGGAGGCGACCCTTCTGAGCCTTTTCGTAACGGAACAAGCGCGGCATGGAGAACCACTTGAACGGCTTCTTGAGTTCGCGGGCCTTCTGAATCACGAGGCGGGCAAGCGTCGGCGTCATTTCGGGGCGGAGTGCGATTTCGCGGTCGCCCTTGTCCTTAAAGTTGTAGAGCTGGCTTACGATTTCTTCGCCGGACTTGCCGGTGTAAAGTTCCAGATGTTCAAACATCGGACCTTCGTATTCTTCGTAGGCGAAGCTTTCGGCGACTTTGCGCCATGTGTCAAAAATATAGTTCTGGATGCGCTCGGCTTCCGGGTAAAAATCACGTGTGCCCTTGGGCAGTTGAGGAATAGCAATACTCATAGTGACCGCAAAGATAGAAAAGTGGTTAGTAGTTGGTGGTTTGAGGTTAGGAAAAATGGAGGCTTCCAATGCGCTTGTCGTATGACAAAGAAATAACATTGTAACGTTGCCGGTTTTACATTTCTTTTGCTATATTTGGTACGTAAAATTTTAAATACCTTAAAAGGAAGGTTAATCATGGCTAGAAAGAAGA
>JBGVAT010000006.1:0-8404 GCA_045224895.1 Fibrobacter sp. | reverse complement strand
GAATAGTCGAATTCGCAAGCCTGACCGATTACGATCGGGCCAGAACCGATGATAAGGACTTTGTCGATGCCTTCAATCTTCATTTTTGTTTCTCCGTTTGTACTAAATAATTAAAAGCTTGGTAAAAGTTTTTTCGTAGAAAAAAAGAAATGCTGAACTAAAAAGTTCAGCAATAAAATCAATAATGGAAATAGAAAAACCAGCGAACGGCGCGATATCGTGCATATCACAGGTGTGCATTACATTTTTTGTAATCGCGTTCATCAACTTTCCTATTTCACAAAGACTTAAACTTGTGCAAATATAGAATATGTGAACGGACCTTTCAACAAGAAGATATAAAAAGTCCTTTATAAACCGAACTGATTATTAATCTTCAACCGCCGAAGGATTTGTATCCGGTTCTTCATTACCCGGATTTTCTTGGCAAACCGGAAGACTAGGATCCTTCAAGCACTTTTCACGAATATCCTCGTCATCACCTTCATAATCAGCGCAGCCTACAAATCCACAAAACGACACAGCGAGAATCATTCCCAAAAAAAATCTTTTCATAATAAACCTCTAAGTTGTTATCTCTCAATATAATAAACTCTTAAAAGGATTCACGGGGCATAACGAAAAAGGAACATTAAAAAAAGGATCGCCAAAGCGACCCTTCCCTTTGCAAAAGCAAATCTAGCTCAAAGAATTACTTCTTAGCCGGCTTGTTCTTAGCAGCGGTTTCCTTGAGAGCTGCACCAGCCTTGAAGCCGACGGTCTTGGAAGCCTTGATCTTGATGGTAGCACCAGTCTGCGGGTTGCGGCCAGTACGAGCAGCGCGAGCCTTCACAGAGAAGGTACCGAAGCCGATCAACTGAACGTTGCCGTCCTTCTTGATACCAGCAGCAATGCCATCGAGAACTGCGTCGATAGCGCGTGCAGCAGCAGCCTTGGATTCAATGCCAGCTTCCTTGTTAGCGAGCACAGCTTCAATGAGATCTTGTTTGTTCATTTTTAACTCCTTGAGTCAGAATTGTGAATTGTTTGATAATATTATACTTTTTTTTTAAGAGGGAAGAAAGGTTTTATTTGAAAAAAAACATTTTAACGCCCATAAATCAAGCCTTGGGAGCCAGTCTGCCCGATTCTTCGACGTACTGATCGGCCTTGGTCCTAAGTTTTTCAATATAAACAAGACAGAGGCAAGTAAAGGGAATTGCCACCAACAGCCCCAAAAATCCAAGCAACTTTCCCCAGATCGAAAGCGACAAAAGGATCCCGACTGGCGGGAGATTCATCGACTTACCGACAATGTGCGGCACCAAAAAGAAGTCCTGGATAATCTGGACAACAAGGTAAATCGAGAGGATAATCAGGGACACTTCCCAGAAAGGCATTCCCTTGTCCAAAGCGTAAACCACCGCCAGAAGAAGGGCGAGCGGGATCGTCGTGAGCTGCATATAAGGGATCATGTTCAACGCCCCGGAGAAAAGTCCAAAAGCGATTCCCATCGGGAGGCCCATCACGCTAAAACCAATCGCATAAAGGATACCGACTGTCAAGGCCACCATCGATTGGGCGCGAAAGTAAGCACCCATAAATTTATCTGTAGCGCTAGCAAATTCACCCGCTTCACGACGGTAGCGTCTCGGGATCAAGCGACGGATACCCTTCCTAATTTTGTGCATATCCAGCATGATGAACACAAGGTACATGAACACCACGGCTGCGGTAGAAACGCCCACCAGAATCGTAGACGTCTTCGAAAGTACATCCCAAGCGCCCGGAAGAATCTTGTCCGAAACGGTCTGCACGACACTCCAGACATCAAGCGTTTCCATTGCCTCGGCAATGCCATTCCACGAAACAAGCGACTTCACGGAAGCCCATGTATCCGCCGGCAAGAACGTCAAAATGCGGTCACTCCATGTCGAGTCCGTAAAGATCCTCGAAAGGAGCGTTCCCAAGTTCTGGACTTCATGAACGACCTTCGGCACAAAGAAATACATGCATCCGCCAATGATAACCGCAAGTCCAAGGAGAACCACCACGACAGCGATCACACGGTATCTAAACTTTATCTGCAACCGGCATACCAGCGGATCCATAATATAGGCAATCAGGAATGCGGCAAAAAACGGGAACAGCACCCCGCTCAAATAATTCAAGATAAAAAGCGAAACTGCTACGGCGACCGCAATCAGCACATAGCGCATTACCCTATCAAGAGTCCAGTTTCTCTGCATTTTTTCCCCTGCAATTTTTCAACGAATATCCTAAAAATAGAACAAGTCCAAACAATATGAAGCCCAAATAATAGTACAAGGTTCGCTTTTGCGCTCCTTTGTCGCTCCAGAGTCTCACATAACGGATTTCCATTTCATCCGGAATCCCACGAAGCGTCGAACCGCCGCTCACAATTTCAAAGAACTTGGCCCGATCCAAATGAGTCTGGCCATCATCTTCTTCAAGCCCCACCGACGAGAGCCACCATTCAGGAACCCGGAATTCACTAAGGGAAAACTTGCTGACCGCAAAGCGTTCCTTCGATGCCCCCATCAGCAAATACGGCGACGACGGAATATCCTTTTCCAGGACGCGGAACGTCGAATAATCCCCACGACGCGAATACTTCGGGTCATCCGTCAGAATACGGAGCTTCATGGAATTCATGCGCTTTGAAGCCACATGAATTTCCAGGGAATCGAATTTCGTCAAATCCAATGGTTCAAGACGTTTATCCAAAGACTTTAACTTATAGCCAATTCCAGCATACGTAAACGCCTTGCCCGAATGAATCGTCACCGAGGCCGTCAAAAGCGAATCCGTCACCTGGACTTCGCTTGTCGAAAATCCTCCGACAGCACTATCGTTCAGCGGGAAATAATCGAACGTCTTTTTAGGGAACAGTTCAATATCCGCATCCCCGCATTTGGAATACTCAGACCACCATCCCAAAAGCAAGATCGAATAGACAAGAACCACCACCCATTTGCCTATCCTATCCATTCTTTTCATTCGACTCCTTCACAGGGTGCCTTCGCCCAATAGCAACAATCATAAGACCAAGGAATATGAATATGACGATGCTAGACGGGGCGTTGCTCACTCCAGTTGCAGAAATTTCACGGACATTAACAACAAAGTTCTTTCCGCGCGGCTGTTTCCATCCGGCCGAAATTTCGACGCGGGCGATACTTTCATGATGCGGGCGGTTCAACGAGCGTTTTACGCCAAGATCGCTATACCAAAAATCCGGAATGTAGAACTGTTCAAAAGGAACATCGACCTTGTTATGCCCCGGCTTGACCGGGATTTCCTTCAGCAGCAAGCGGTATGTTTCCGGGCGGTCCAACTGCGTCACATCAGGATCGAACGCCCAGACTTTCAAATTGATTTCGTCCGTACCCGAGACATCAAACTCCAGGTGAATCGTATCGACAAAAGTCCAGTTATGGAATTTCTTTTCGCCACTGGGATCAAAATCAAAGACAAGACCGCACCAGGCAGGTTTCTTTTCCTCGGCACTGAGCGCGCACTGGAAACTCGCCAACGAGTCCGAAGCCCCGAACTGGACGACAGACGTGCCCCCTGCGGAATTATCATCATAGGCAGAGACCTTGGCCCCCTCCCCTACCGGAAATACATTTTCAGCAAATCGCTTTTCTGGAAGTGCGTTATAAATGACCAGAACAAGAATCGCAATAATGCCTAAAATCGTATAAGACTTTTTCATTTATTCAAAAAATTTCCTTAAAGTTCGATTATACTGGATCAGATCCAGCGGATCTTCTTCTACAGGCTTTTCACCGAACAGCTTAGAGACAAGAGAATCGATCCAATGAATAAAGAAGAAATGATGTTTTCCTTCTTTTACCTGCGGTTGCGCCTTGATATCGAGCGTCCACTGCAGCAGTTCCTTCACCTTGGACGGTGGCAAATGGAATGTTTCGCAGCATTTCGTCACATAGCCTTCGAAACCGTAATGCGGGAGTTTCCCCAGTTCCAGGGGTTCACCGTGGTCGATGCACTTCGGATTTTCGAATGGCGGATCCTGAATGTTTTTCTTTTTCAAATCTTCAAGCCACAATTCACGCGTCTTGTCCGAGAGACCGCCGTAAAAGGCGAACGTCTGGTTGCACGGGAAAAATATGGAATAGCACTTCGGGCAAAACCTCAAATCAAGGTTGACGATTTTAAGGGACTCGACTTCAGAACCGCAAAAAGAACATTTACACATGCTTAGGAATATAGTAAATAGATCATTTCGTTTTGAGCTATGAGGTCGTTCCCTTCGGTCACTTTGAGGTATGGGGTTTTAAAGCAGCGACCTTAGCACGATTATAAATAGCTCAAAGGCACGAAGTGCCGTGCTCATAGCCCAAAGGGGCAAAGCCCCGAGCCCATACCTTTCTATATTTACCCGCATGGCTAAAGTAGTTCAAATTACAGCAGAAAATTTTGAAGAAGAGGTCATCAAGGCCTCCGAAACGCGCGCTGTCGCGATTCTTTTCTCTTCCGCAGAATACCCCGATTGCGCCCCGTACTCCCAGTTAGTCGGATCCCTTTCCACCAGTCTCGACTTTACGCTCGGCGTCGTGAGCTGCGACGACCGCGAAAATATGAGACTCATCCAAATGTTCCGCGTGCAGTCCGTTCCCGAGATTCACGTGGTCGACAAAGGCCAGATTGCAGATGTCATCCAGGGGGTTCTCCCCGAAGCAGACCTCAAGAAGCGCCTCGAAAAGTTCTACGTCTCCGAAGAAGCCCGCCTGATGAACGACCTTGAACAGGCCATCGCCGAAAAGCGTTTCGACGAAGCCCTTCCGGCACTGAACGACGCCCTCTCCAAGACGCCCAACGACAAGAAGCTCCAGCTCCTGTGGGCAAAGGCAAGCCTCGGCCTCGGCGATACCGAAAAGGCAAAAGAAATTCTCTCCAAGTTCGTCGAAAGCGACGACCAGTACCGCGAAGCAAAATCGCTCCTGGAACTTCTTGACTTCCACGCCGAAGCCGCCAAGAAGGACATCCAGGGCAAAGAAGCCATCGTCTATCACGAAGCCTGCAAGCTCGCCTGCGCCGAAGAATTCGAAGCCGCCCTCCAGGCATTTCTCAACCTGTTCGTCGAATGCCCAGACTGGAACAACGGCGCCGCCAAGAAGGCGATGCTCACGCTCTTCGGCGTTCTCGGTCCTAAACACGAACTCACGTGGAAGTACCGCGCCAAGCTCAACACGATGATGTTCATCTAAAACAACCCGTCAAGGAAAAACGGTTCAAATAAATGACACTACTTCTCGCAATCATCTTCCTCGTATTCGTCGTAGGCGCCATCTATCATGGGTATTTTTCCTTCGCGAACGTTGAATACAGTTTCCACGAGCATCCGGTCCAGTACATCATCGTACTCCTCATCATGATCGGGGCGTGCGTACTTTGTACATATCTATTCCTTAAAGAAATGGGAATTGTCTAAAAAGACCTGGACAATCATCGCATAAAACAAATTAAAAATGGCACGGCGCTAAGCCATGCCATTTTCATTTTCAGTTTTTTAAAGTCTGTCACTTACTTGCACTTGTTGTTTGCAAAGTTCAACAAGTTGTTGTAGGCAGCCATGCACTTTTTATAATCCTTGGTTCCTTCCGGGAAGGAGTAGCATTCACCAAGCTTGGCGTTTGCCATATCGCGTTCCTTGCACTTTCTCTTCACCGGTTCAGACGGTTGAGCATTCTGCTGAGCGCCCTTCTGTTGCGGAGCAGCAGCCTTTGCCGGTTCATCGTAAGAGAACACGAAGATTTCGATGCGGTTGTTCTTCATACGGTTGGCAGGGCTCGTATTCGGCACCAGCGGTTCATCGCCGCCCTTGCCCGTTGCGACAATATCCTTACCAGGAATTCCCGCCATGACCAAGTAGTTCTTCACTTCTTCCGCACGCTTCAAAGCAAGGACACGGCTTCTTTCCGGGCGGTCGATGTTATCGGTATGGGACACGATTTCGATCGTCTTGCCGTGATACTTCATCAAATAATCGGCAACCTTCTTCAAGCCTTCCGAAGATTCCTTCGTAAACCTGGACTGGCCCACGCCAAAAGTCACGCCAGTCAAGATGAACTGTTCAAGCGTCGTCCTGTTCGCAGCCGGCTTTGCAGGAGCGGTCTGGGTATTCTGGGCGGGAGCTGCAGGCTTTGCCTGCGGCTTCGGCATACCGTAAGAAGCAGAATTCTTGATGCAACGGACCTTATTCGTATAGGCGTCACCATGCTTGAAGTACGGAGTGCCCTTTTCGCGGACAGCATTATACTTCCAGTCCACATAGGTCATCTCGCTACCGCTCTTAGAAGAAGTCCAGTAACCGCGCTTGAAGTCGAAATTCAGGCTGCACGGATTTTCCTTCGTGTCACGATTGTTCTTTTTACGCTTGTCGTTTGCATGCATTTCAAAGTCAGAAGCCTTCGCAAACAGTTCTTCGTATTCACCCTGTTCCGGAACGTGCCAACCACTCGGGCATGCACGGTCAAGGTTCCTGGCTTCCATTTCATCAAGACGGTCCACGATCAAATCTTCGGCCATCCATACCTGTTCGCCAATCTTGAGCGTCCTGTAAGTTTTCCCGGTATGGTCCATCACGCCACCAAGACGGTCCTTGCAAGCGGACTCCCAATCCTGGATACAGCGGACAGAATAACCGTTCGCCTTACGGCCCTGGAATGCAAACGTTTCCAGGTTCTGGCCTCTAAAGCTCATCGCATCGGCGCGATCACCCGGCTTTTCATCGCCAAGCCAGAAGAATGCACGGCTGCCAAGATCAATGTAGCTTTCGCCATCGACATAGTAACCACCATCAAGAACCCTGAATCCGTTCAAGTTAAAATCCTGGTAGTTCAGATCATCGCCCATCGGCAAGCTCCAACCATCCGGACAAGCTTTCTTGGCGGCGCTCCATGCATAAAGTCTTCCGTAGCGTTCGCAGTTCTGGATATTGTTATCGTAGCAATAACTGTCCGGCAGACGGAACTTCAAGTTTTCGGCCATCCAAACGCGGTTGCCAATCTTCACTGTAGAATAGCGTTCACCATCGCGGTTATCGATCAGCAAGTTCTTCGATTCGTCATAAGTCGAAGTGTTCTGGTACTTCGAAGCCATTCGCGGATCCGTGTAAGGAGCCGGATCCTGACGACGCGGGTGCAAAGTCATCGCAGCACGTTCCTCTTCGGAAATACTGCAATCATAATCCTGCGGGAGCGAACCGAAATAGTAGTTATACTTGTCCGGGGTGACCCAGATTTCGCTACTGCCTACAGAAGAGCGCATAAAGGAACGCGGGTAATTGGCGCACCTGAAAAGTATGGATGCGCAGCGTCCGTCTTTCTTTTCCGTTCTAAATGTTTCGTCCATATCCGGGCAGCGCCAGTAGCAAGAGCTACCGAACATATCGTCAAAACCACACCGGACAACCGTTCTATCTCCAGAAGACGCGGCAAAAGCAGATTCGACGGCAACAAGGGCTGTGGCAAAAACCAGAGCGTATTTTTTGTTCATTCCAAGACTCCGTATATCCTTTAGATAATGCGAATAAAAAATGCTGTGAATACTGTCAAAAAAATACAAATTTTAAAATGGGCGTCCAAGCAAAGCGCAGACAGGCGCCCCGCATATCCTATTAAACATAGCTATAGCCGCCAACTCTCCGAAAAAATTCATTTACAATCGGCAGGCTTTTCATTTTAAGGCAAATTTCTAAGTATATGGTTTACA
The DNA here is from genome assembly GCA_045224895.1 of Fibrobacter sp. Classification (GTDB taxonomy): domain Bacteria; phylum Fibrobacterota; class Fibrobacteria; order Fibrobacterales; family Fibrobacteraceae; genus Fibrobacter. Next base: position 664 of record JBGVAT010000006.1, on the reverse strand, counting down.
AGCAAATACGTACATTCGCTACGGATAATTTGTTCAAAACACATCTGCAAAAATACGTTTTACGACCATACTGACTAAAAAATAGACCCACAACGGTATTTCACGGTTTACTCCCCACAATCTTCTTTTCTATATTATAGCCGAATTTTTTAAACAGCAAAAAATCGGGATTCAATCCCATAGGATTAAACTATGAAAAAGATTCTGTTCCAAGACACCTCGTTCCGCGATGGCTTCCAGTCCATCTTCGGCGCACGCGTGTTCATGAAGGACTTTATGCCCGCCGTTGAAGCAGCCGTGAAGGCTGGCATCACCCACTTCGAAGCAGGTGGCGGTGCACGTTTCCAGGCTCTCTATCAGAACTGCGGCGAAGACGCATTCGACATGATGGACGAATTCCGCCGCGTGGTGGGCCCGAACGTCCGTCTGCAGACCCTCGCCCGCGGTATCAACGTGGTGGCCCTCGCCCCGCAGCCGCGCGATATGATCAAGCTCCATGCCGACATGTTCAAGAAGCACGGCATGACCCGTATTCGTAACTTCGACGCACTCAACGACGTCAACAACCTCATTTACGCCGGTAAGTGCATTCACGACGCAGGACTTGAACACGAAGTCGTCGTGACCATGATGGAACTTCCTCCGGGATGCGACCTCAACGCCG
>JBGVAT010000005.1:0-69128 GCA_045224895.1 Fibrobacter sp. | reverse complement strand
CGAACCTAGACAAACAGAGTCAGAATCTGTTGTGCTACCGTTACACCATAGCTCATCAGTGCGCACCAATTTTAGAAAATAATTTTCGGTTTTGCAAGGGGTATTTTGAAAATTATTTTTCGATTGTGATTATTGGTGGTGCATAAGTCATCCATTGCTGGTCGAGAGTATCGGCCTTGGGCAACTGCACATGCGTAATCGTCACGATGGAATCCACGCTGAGTTCCGCATCCCTAAGCGTCTTGACCACCTTCGGGTCGCCAGAATAAAGAACCAGGTCATGGCCACCTGCCGGAAGATTGTCGATCTTCAGCATATTGCAAGTCACATCTCTCACAAAGTGAGATGTACCCTTCAGGCCAAGCACCACACTGTTCACGCTATTGACCTTGCATACTTCGGACTGAGCATTTTCGCCTTCAGACGCATTCGAATTTTCGTCATTTTCCTGCGTTTCAGGAACATCAAGTGCGATAATGACGCCACCCACAAGCACAGAAGTCTTGGTAAGATCAGTCGTATCGACCAAAAGCGTATCCTTCAGGCCCTTGAGTTCCGAGGCAAGCACATAGCGGCTGAGTCCAGCCTGAACAACCTTTCCATCGTCGTCAAGCAAGCGGTATTCCATACGGAGACTATCATACGGCACCGAGTCCGGCACCTGCAAGAACCAGCGTCCAGATTCATCCGTTACCGTCTGCGATTCAAAGCGGGTGGAATCGCCCTCGACAAAGTCGAACCCGTAAAGGTCAGTGATCATTTGTACCTGAACGTTTGAGCAAGCGTCATCTTTTTTGCAGTTCACGACGCCCGACAAGTAAGCAGGCTTCTCTTCGTTCTTCTTGTTTTCTTCTTCCTTGATCAAGGAATCAACATCAGCCGTCGGACTCCAGATGAACGGTCCTTTCGACAACGTATCACCCGACGTGACCTCGCCGTCCATATTCCACGTACGGTAAATCACGGAATCGGCAACGCCAGAATCTTCAAGCCTTGCAACGATCTGCGGATCGCCCGGACAGAAGCCGAACCACCAGGAACCTTCAGGAATGAGCATCGAGAAGGAATCTCCGGCGAACACGCTCTGCGAGAACGGAGTCCCCGGAATAAAGACTTCAAAGTGAGATCCGACCGCCACAGCAGGTTCAGCCACATCTTCGTAGTAAAGCACACTGCTAAACACGGCGGCCTTTTCGAGCTTGATGCTATCCAATGCGCCGGAACGCTTTGTAGCACGCGGCCTGTACAAAATTTCATTGTGTTCAGCATCAATCACGGCAAGCTGGAACGTATCAGCCAACACAGAATCAAACGAGAACACACCCTGCGAATCCGTCTTCGTCTGGACGTAATCCATCTTGAGAAGGGTATCCCCTGCAGCCGGTTCACGAGCAATACGGACCATCGCAGAAACAGCGCGAGAGCCATCACTGCGAGTCACGATGCCAGTAGCAATCGTGTTGCCCGTATCCGTAACGGTACCTGCGACATTTCCATTTTCGCCTGTGCAAGCGAGCATACAAGCGCACAGCGCCGTCCACAGACCTACATAAGCCTTAACAAACTTCATCTTCACCTCCCTCGGCATCCACCGGTGGAAGAGCCACCTTTTCCTTGCTCAACGGAAAGAACTGGATGTTCATTTCGCAAACCATGGATTCGCCTTCATCCGAACGGATGATGTCCACGATTTCCTTGCGGAAGAGATCAATCTTGCTAATGATGCGTTCTAGTCCTTGAGCAGACACACTCATCGTCATACAAGATACATTTCTACGCTCGGTACTGTAGTGATCCAGAGCATCTTTTCCCAAATCAATCATCTGCTTTTGGAACTGATGAACGAAAAGCGGGGCGATTTCGCTGCCATTCGTAATCGCCTTGTTTACGGAATGGTAGAATCCATCTTCGCCGAGCTCTATAAGTCCCAAATTGAGAAGGAGCTGGATAGCCTGTTTGGCCTGCGGGAGAGAAATTTTCGGGTTCAAGAAAAGCGCAAGTTCCTGGATGTTCTTGTCGTTAATCCTCAGGACGGCAAGCGCTTCACGAGCGACCACGTAATACCACTTGCTGTAGTATTCCTGCTGGTTCTTGGTCAGGTTCTTGATCGTGCGCGGCAACAGGGCCGACATCTGATCAAAGATCTGCTGCTTAGAAGACGCCGTCGTGGCGTGCGTGAAGTCCACCATCAGGGCAAAGTAACGACCTTCCCTTTCGTTGAGACCAAGAGCCGCGATAAACTTCGGAACCATCTGCGGAGTCAGCGACTTGCGTCCGCGGATTAGATCTAGATAAAGACCCGAAGAGGAATACCCAGCCTTCTTTGCAAAAGACCGGTACGAGAAATACCTTTGGACGGACTTACGGTAATCGTAGTAGTCCTGCAGGTACTTTCGATAATTGTAGTAGGCATATACGTTCATCAGGAGAAAATGTAATTTTTTTTGGCTTTTTTGGGAACACCTATTTTTCAGAAAAGAGGGTTAAACCGCCGCTGTTCCTTACTGTTCCTGAAAAAAGAACACTATGGGAACACTTTTTGTTTTTGAAGTGATACGCTTTCAAAAAAAATAGCGTAATTTAAAGGAACACCCAATCCCATCCCTCGGACTCCCGGTTGTACTCCACCGGGAGTCCTTTTGCGTTATACGGCCGAAGGCCTATAACGCCAAATGCTGGTCTCGGTCATGTCCATGCAAGCATGGCCGCGACTCTCGACCTACGCATTTGTGTATTTTGGCCCACACCATCATCTTTCGCATCTCTCGGCTTACGCATTGCGCATTCCCAATTACCGTGGCGTTGTCACCCCGGCCACCGTGCCGGGGTCACCTTACACATTTGCACTTTCTCAGTTCACACCGTCACCTTACACGACTCTCGATCATCTAAATTCAGCCAGATGCTTTCCGTCAACTAATTACTATCTTATCAACTATGAAAATAAAAGAATTCGCCTTGGGAACACTCAGCCGCATCCTCCGCCTCGCAGGCATACTCCTCATTATATATGTAAGCATGGTCTTTTACCTTGCCCTAACAGAACGAAGGAACGCTTTCCCACGAGCCATCACCCACAACGAAGCCCGCGAAGCCATCGCAAACAAGGCAAAGAACATTTCCTGCACGCTCGACGACGGAACAGTCCTCGAAGGTTTCGTTATCGGCAACGAGCAGAACAGCGTTTTCCTCTATTACCCCGACGCCGACGAAGACGCCGCTCAGTTTCTTGCTGAACTCGACAGCCTCCCCGGTTACGCCGCCGTAACATTTAACTACCGTGGAAGCGGCAACAACAAGGGAACGCCTTCACAAGAAACATTCGAAACCGACGCCCAGATGATTTACGAATGCGCCACGCAAGTCAACGGCAAAAAGCCCGAAGTCGTTGCCGGGCGCGGCACTGGCGCCATTTTAGCCTCCAGACAAGCCAAAAGTACCAAAACAACAGTTTTGATCGATCCGGTGTTGAGTATTGCTGTTGTGATTTCCGAAAAATATCGCATTCTGTACCCGAAGTTCCTCGTCCGAGCCGACGTAAAACTTGACTCCAGCGACATTTCTAACGGACAGAACGTAGTAATTCTCTCGGATAGAGCGCGATTCCGTGATCGCAGTCACACTGTCAAGAGTCATTTTGGCAACGTGACCGAGGCCTTTCGTTCCGACAAAACCTTGTCAGAAGCCGTTTCCAGCGTGATTTTAAGCAAATAAAGAAAATATTTTTTCATTTGTTGCAACATTTTACAATTTTATTATTATTTTTTATACAACAAATGTAACTGATTACGAAAAAACTATTTTTATCCTTTGTTCATGCTTTTTTCGTCAAAATCTTTGACATCTGTTGAACAAATTGTTATTTTATAGTCAATACAACAAACAAAAGAGGTGTAAATGGAAAACATAATCGTTAAAATGGACGTCCGTGGTTTCATCAGATTCCCGGAAGAAGCAGTTAAGGCACTCAAGCTCGACAAGCTCGCCACTCAGACCAAGACTGAAGATGGCAGAACCGTCGATGTAGGTCCTTACGTTGATGTCGAAGTCGACCCGGTTGGCAAGCGCGTTGCTATCACGCCTATTAAGACCCCGAAGTCCACGTCTTTCCGTTTCATCAACGGCATTGTCGGCTCCAAGTCCAAATTCCTTTATTTCAAGGGCGCATTCAATGCAATCGGTCTCCAGATTGCAACTGGCGCATACACTTTGGTCAAGGAAGGCAACAAGTATGTCTTCACGGCTAAGGGCTCCAAGAAGAAGGGCGAATGGTCCACTCTCGCTTGCCGTAACGCAGTCGGCAACAAGACCATGCTTTCCATCGATACTCGCGGTACCATCATTTTTGACCACAACACCAAGAATGCTCTGGACACCAAGGAAAACAAGACGATGGTTGCAGAATACGATGCAGCCAAGAAGACCTTCAAGCTCACTTTCAGCAAGAACAAGGGCTTCATCAACGTCCGCACCATTGCTAGCCACGCCAACGCATCTTTCATGGGCACGCTTTCTTCTCACGGCATCGCTCTCCCGACCAAGAGCTTCCGTACTGAAAGCCAGGTCGTGAAGAACGTCCTCACCTTCAGTGTCGCACCGCTCGTTGCACAGCAGAAGGCTGCCAAGAAAAAGTAATTCGCTAACGTTCTAAGTAGAGAGGCGGTAAAATGATTGAAGTTTTCAAAGTATTTTATCCAACTCATTACAACTTCGCTGCACTCAGTATATTATTGCTACTCCTTTTAATATACCTGCTGACGAAGAAGAACTTTAAGTGGAGTATCATCACCCTGATCCTGCTTGTGGCTTTCAACGTAGCCATCTACAAGAGAACCGTAGGCAGGACCTGGACCATCACCATCGAGCCAGAAGCTTCGTCTGATCCTTACTATACACCGCAAGCTCAGAAAATGACTTTCTCTGTACACAAGGACTGGACAATCACTGACGAAAAGGGTGTAGTCCACCACTGGTGCTGGGTAGAAGAATATTGGCAAAAGTTTGCTAGCATCGACCTTGTCGCAAAGCTCTGGGGTGAAAACTCCAGCAAAAAGATGGTCCAATCCACCGAAGGTCGTGCAAGCGGCACCAACGAATAACTTCTACATCAAACCGCTTTAAAGCGAAAGCAATTTTAACCCACCATTCTCCAAGCAGAGGATGGTGGGCTTTTTTATAAACTCCCCTGGAGATGCGACAATTCCGTTCTTAGTATTCCAGATCCCCGAAATATGGTGGTGTCCATGGATACAGAAATCGCAATGTTCCTTTTCGAGGATGCGGTCTCCCCACTCCAGATATTCTTCAATCTTGATAATCCTGCTTTCGCCATATTTACGGCTATTGCGACCGACAAAACGAGCAAGCCCCATTCCCCAATCCGGATGTATCTGCTTGAACAGGAACCTGTTCAACGGCAAGTCCAGCACCTTACGCAAAAAGCGGTAGCCGCGATCAGACTTGGGAACGCCGTCTCCATGCATAAAGAACAGTCGCTTGCCCTGGATTTCAAGAATCAGGGACTTCTGGACAGAAACGTCCAACGTCTTCGGAAAGAAATCTCCATACGCAAAGTCATGGTTTCCCTGCAACAAGTGGACCTCAACCCCCGATTCCACAAGTTCAGCAAAGGCCCGGTACAAGTCAAAATGGGCCGAAGCCACATAATAATTGTATTCGTACCAAAACTCAAAGAGGTCACCGATCACGACGACATGGCTAGCCTTGCCCTTCCACGAAGAAAGAAGCTCTATCAACTTTTTTTCTCTATTGGGAACAGCTCCCGGAGGTTCGATTCCCAAGTGGGCGTCACTGATAAAATAAGCAGGCAATTCCATAGCCACAATCTAAATAAAATCGGCACCGCTTGTTTTTTTATATCTTTAACGTATGCGCTCCATCGTCAAATTTTTATGTGCAGGCCTCATTTTTGCAGGGCTTTTATCGGGATGCTCTATGAATCTCACGCAGGGAGACCTGGAAGGGATCCCCCTAACAGACGAAAAGTACAGTTTTTTCGGGAGCATACCCTTTATTTACGGGAACGACACGCTGGAACTTTCAGAGGACTTGCTACGGGCATATACAAAAGCGGCCAGCACCGATGATTTTCCGAGAGAATCCTGCCGCGGGGACGCCAAGATCGTAGCGACGGTCAAGCAGAACGAACCAAATTCCGCATGGAACATCGGCATCCTCATCCCGATCTGGCCGGTCCTCCCTGTTGATGAATCCTGGACGTACGCCTTTACTGGGCGCATTTTCTGCAACGGCACCCTGGTGCGCCACGTCGAATTCATTGAGCAGCAAGACATACACGTCACTTTCTATGGACGATTCCGCACAGACCTCGTGAACAAGGCATCAAACGAAATGCACCGCAAGCTCGTCCAGCGCCTAGCCTTCGAACTGAATACGAACAGACCCACGGACCTGAATAGCGCAAGCGACTACTAAAATTCTATTTTTATACCATGTCATACACATTATATATCGTAGCGACTCCCATCGGGAATATGGAAGACATCACCTACCGCGCCGTGCGCATCCTTAAAGAAGTTCCCCTCGTCCTTGCCGAAGACACCCGTCATTCAAGAATTCTCTTTGACAATTACGGCATCACGACGCCCATGGAAGCCTACCACGACTTCAACAAAGAAAAGGTCACGCCCAAGTACGTTGAATTCCTCAAGAACACGGGCGACATCGCCCTCGTGAGCGACGCCGGCACCCCGGGTGTTGCCGACCCCGCATTCAACCTCGTTCGCGAATGTGTCCGCGAAGGCATCGAAGTCAGGGCCGTTCCAGGCGCATGCGCCATGATTACCGCCCTTGTTTCAAGCGGCATGCCGACCGACCACTTTACGTTCCAGTACTTTTCGCCCAAGAAAAGCGCCCAGCGCATCCATCTCTTGGAAAAGCTTAAAGACGAAGAAGCCACCCAGATCTTTTACGCAAGCCCGCACAACATCGACAAGTTCGTCGAAGAAATCAAGCAGGTCTTTGGCGACATCAAGATTGCGCTCATGCGCGAACTCACCAAGAAGTTCGAGGAACACCTCATCGGCACACCGACCGAAATCTCGACGCACTTCAAGGCTCATCCGCCCAAAGGCGAATTCGTGCTGATATTCAATCCCAAGGATAAAAGCGGACTGTAATTCGAGACAATGACTACCGAACTGTTTCTAAATAAAATCAAAAGTCTTCCACGAGCATACAAGATTTACGCATCGATTCTTGTTGCAATAGAGTTAGTCCTGTTTTTTTTGCGACCCCAAACGCCGGGACTCTACGTGCAGGCCGGGCAGCTCTTGCCCATCGTGGTTCTCATTTCGTTCCTGTTTGTAAAAGCAGCTCGTCGCCCCTTTTCGCGACTCTTCAATACCTACGGGATTACACTCTTTGCGTTCCTCGCACTGGACTATCTTACGCGTAGCCACGCCGGACTGAACCAGATTGTAGCAACGTTCATCCCGATGTTCATCTACTGGCTTGTTGTCTTTGGACGTTGGAACGCCAAGATGTTCAAGCAAAAAAACGCCCTTGTCGCCCTTGCTCTCGCAAGCATTTCCTGGTTACTCGTGGCGTTCGCCTTCCCGCCGCTCCCGCTTGGCCCAGCCATTCTCATTACACTTGTGCCTTGGTTCATTGTATTGAACAAGTACAACCGCGAGACTGCGGTTTTCGCGACGTTCTGGGCCAGCATGATCTACAACACGATCAACTACTACTGGATCCGCAACGTGATGAACGTGGAAACAGCCCCCTCGGGACTCATTTTCCTTGGACTCATCCTCCTCGTCGCCTACCTCAGCATGTTCAACGTTCTCGCCTCGTTCGTGTATTCGACCGTCAAGAACTTGAAGATCAAAGGCAAAGCATACCTGTTACCCCTGTTCCCCATATTCTTTGCAGGAATCGAAATGGTCCGTTCCAGTGGCGATTTCGCATTTCCATGGAGCCACCTCGGCTATGCCTTTGGCAACCATATTGAGCTGATCCAGACACTTTCGATTATCGGCGTGTTCGGTTATACCATCTTGATTGTCGCCTCGAACCAAGTCGTCGCCTTTGCATTTTTGCAGAATGGACGCAAGAAGCTAGCTCTCTTCGCAGTCCCGTTCGTTATTTTCCTTGCGCTCCTCATTCATGGTAGCAGCATTCTCTCGGCACCCGAAGCATCCCCGTTCTATAACGACCAGAACGACGAAGCTCCGTCCATCGCCATGGTGCAGCCCAGCATTGCGCAGGGCGCCAAATGGAGCAAGCAGCGTTTCGATTCCATCGTCACAAAGACTTTCAATATGGTGAAGGACAGCGTCCAGCCAGGCACGAACCTAATTCTGCTTGCAGAAACGGCCATCCCCGACCACATCCGACGCCAGCCTCAAGTCATCAAGCAGTTGCACCAGATGGCCAACAGAATGGACGCAAGCATCCTTACAGGCGCCCTCGACTACAAACGCGTTTCAATGGACATCAACAATCCAAGACGCTTCGAGATCTACAACGCATCGTTCCTCTTTACGCCAGGCGATCCGAATTTTCCGCAGCGCTACGTCAAAAAGCATCTCGTGCCCTTTAGCGAACGTATCCCCTTTGACGAAGTATTCCCCATCTTGAACTACGTGGATCTTGGCGAAGGCGATTTCGTTCCCGGAAAAGAAACTCCCGTTTACGGTCCCTACAACTGGACACCTTACATCTGCTACGACGCCATCTTCGGCGACATCATCCGCGAATCCATTCGGAAAGGCTCCCGCCTGATGGTGAACATCACGAACGACGGTTGGTTCGGCAAGAGTACCGCTCCGTTCCAGCACCTGAACATAGTACGTCATATGGCAGTCTCTTACGGCTACCCGGTTGCACGCCTTGCAAACAGCGGTGTTTCGGCATTCATCGACCAATACGGGCACTACGACCAGAACACCAAGATTTTCGAAACCAAGGTCATACAAAGAAAAGTGCCCCTCAAGACGAGAAGCACTATCTATACAGTCATCGGTGATTTTGTCGAAAACGCACTGTTATGGTTCTTTGCGATTTACCTTGTAGCGATGTTTGCGCTTGGGAAATTGCAAAAGAGATCAATTACAAGAAGCTAAAATTTAGCTATGGGGTCGTGCTTCGTACTTTGAGCTATGAGGTCGCTCGTAAACTCGCTTTGGGGCTTTTCTAATTACAACAACCTCACACCCCAAAGGGGCTTTAGCCCCGAGCCCATACCTCACTCCCCTTAAAGCAACAGCATCGGTGGCCAATGGCCTGCTTTCGGACGTTCCTTGAATTCGGCCTTGGGCAAGAACGCCTTGAGTTTCAGCGTCCATTCCGGCGACACCGCCGTATCTAGCCTGCCAAAAAGCACCTGGATATCTTCACTTTGCGGAACCACAGATTCCACGCGGTGCGAAGCCAGGTACATCAATCCCTTTGCCAGGGCTTCCGCTCCATATTTTTTAGCATTATCAAACCAGTCGTCTTGCCAGTCGCCAAAATCTTCCTCAAAAAGTTCCATAAACGATTTAAGGGCAGGCTCGGTAGTCGTCAGCAGCTGGTGCGCCATAAAATGAAGGTTCGGGACAGTCCAGTTTCCGATTTCATCGCAAAAATCTGCGTATGGCGAAAGCAAAATCCACTTTTGTCCTGACTTATGCTCCTTGGCAGAACACATTAAAGACAAGGCACCAAGTCCCCAAGCCACAACAGTCGTGGCCTTTTTCATTTCGGGAATATCCGTCGGATGCTCCAGAAATTCAGACATTTGGTCATACGGTACATAAATATGGCTTGCAGAGGGGGCGACATCTATCAGGTCGTCTTCCCAAATACCAAGATTTGAGGCCCAATCGGGCAACCAGATCCATTTTTCGCTCATATTAAACCTCACACATGTGAAGATTTTTCCTAACACTCCAAAACTACTATTCTCTTTTGTAAAAAAAGTAGCCTTATGAATATATATATCCAAATTTTTCTTTGATAGCAACTCCTAAAAAAAGTATTTTACAATTCGTATTATTTGTTTACTTTCTAAAGACAAAACATTGTATATTATCTGTATAAAAAAAATCAGGAAACCATTTAAAGAGATATTTGCAATATGAGACACTTGATTCCATCCCTCTGTTTAGCACTTCTCCTAGCCGAAACCGCCTGTTCTGCACCGCATGCCGTAAAACGCAACGATTCCGACGCACGTCAAAAAAATGCAGCAACACGCCAAAGGGCTGAAAGTGCCTACAACGAACTGGACGGTATCGGTTCCACAACCTCTGTTCCGGCAAAATCGACCGTAACGACGCCGACGGCTTTCAATACAAGCGCTCCGGCAACCACTAAAAAAGCGGCTACAGTTGCAAACACCTCTACAGAGACTTATGCCGACGTAAGTGCGGTCCAGGATATCGGTCAACCGGTCATTATGGTCTCCCCGAACCTGAGCCTCAAGGACGGCGTTCCGGACGTCTCGACCGAAAACCCGTACTCCCGCACGACAGCCGAAGCAATCAACGGATACCTCACCAAGAAGAACTACGAAGTCAAATCCGTCGATGGTCAGGCCGAGCTGAATAGCATCCTCGAAATGCAAAGCGACATCGCCAACACCGAAGACGACTTGTCTTACCTTGCAAGCGTCGCCCTGGATGCCGATATCTATATCAAGTATTCTTCCGAAGTGACAAACGACGAAGTCTCCGTCGAAGTTTCCGCATACGAGACCTCGACCGCACGCCTCCTCGGTTCGCAGTCCGCCGTTGTACGCAATAACGGACACACCTCCAAGATCAATATCAACTCGAACATCGGTGCGGCAGTCCGCAAGGCCATGCCCGGACTCGAACAAAAAATTCTCGGTTACTGGAAGATGGACCTTGCCAAGGGAACACAGTACAAGGTCGTCGCAAACATCAAGGGTGACTACTCCGACAGCCAGACCGAAGACCTGCACGACGCCATCATGAAAGGCCTCAAGAGCAACTTCAGCTCTGTAAAGGTCAATGTTATGACCGCAAAGACTTTGGATTTCGTCATTTACGCCAATCCGCTCAAGTACAGGGATTCCCAGGAAGTCTACTCCAAGCTGAGACAGATCTTCAAGCCGATTGCCGAAACCAAGAAAAACAATATCACGCGTAAGCTGATATTGATGGAGCTCAATTAACTATGAATTTCAAGACCCTCTTCCTTTGTGCGTGCCTCTCCATTGTCCCTGCTTTTGCCGGAAAGATCATTACTTATACAGCCACTTCTAAAGTTTCTCAAGAAGAAGCAAACAACGCAGCAATCGCGGGCGTTGCCAAGCAAGTGAAGTCCAAGATTTCGGCATCCCAGACACAAACCAAGTACGAAGACATCAACAACGGCGAAAGCACTCTTGGAGAAACTTACAGAGCGAACAACAACGTCAAAAGCAACGTGGTTCTTAAAGGCGTCAAAGTCGTTCCCGTACAGACGGACAAAGGGTTCAAGGCAACGGCTACACTCGATATGGATGAGCTGACCGCCGACTTGCAGTTCCATTTAAAGACTCTCAAGCAAGAAATCGCCGACCTCGAAAAGTCTGCAAGGCAGGCCATCGACGACCGCAAGTACGTCAATGCCGTGAACGACCTCTCGACCGCAGAAGAAAAGGTCAACGATTACAACATCTATCTACTCCAGCTTGCAGACATCTACCCGCTTGACGACAGCCACCGTCTGCAACACGGACTTCCCGAAATCGAAAAGATTCTCGTCGAAAGAATTTCGAGCATCACCATCACCACGACCGCCGAACCCAACTTTGAACTGACCCGTGCAGAAATGCCCGCCTGGAACGTCATCGTCAAGGATTCATTCGGTCCGTTACCGGGATTCCCGCTGGTCGCCCGCCAAAGCATGACGCTTTCCGAACGTCGCACGCAGAACAACGGTATTGCCACCTTCAATCTCCGCAACGTGAACTTTGAAAAGGGTCCCTACGTCATTATCGTAGAACCGAACCTTCCTTACGAGCTGTTGAGAAAGACCGGCAAGACCAAGGCTCTTGAAGTGCCCTACACCGTTCGCCAGACCCGCTGCGAAGTAAAGCTCCAGTGCGAATACATCGCCAACGTGTGCAACGCCATCGAAAACGCGCTCTCCAAGAAGTCCATCTCAGTTTCTACGGACAACGCAAACGCACCATCCATCGATACAGAAATATCGACATCCCCCAGGGGCAAGACCGGCAGACTTTCGTCCTTTGATGTTTCTCTTTCGCTCAAGGGAAAGAACATAAACTTCTGGTCCAATGCAAAGGGCGTTGGCAAGAGCGAAGTCGATGCTGTCATCAGCGCCATCAAAAAGACGGACTTTTCTTCGCTCCAGCAACAACTGCAATCTACCTGTAAATAGCTTGCGGACACCGTTTTAATTAGTATCTTTACAAAGCCGCTGTTTGGCGGCTTTTTTCTATGCAAAAAAGAGTTTTATCGATACTGTTCATTCTGCTGCTCGCAATCCCGGTTGCGGCAGGTTTCAAGATGAACAAAGCCGGGATCCCCAAGCGCCCGACCAACAGCTACGTGTACGACGAAGACCGACTGCTTTCGAAACAGGAAGTGCAGTTTTTCAATGCGCTGGCCGAAGAACTTTACCGCAAGACGAAAGTCGGGCTTGCCGTTGCGCTAGTTCACGACATCGGCTTTGCGGACTTTAGAGATTATGCGGTAAACATAGCCCAAAGCTGGGGCGTCGGTAGCAAAAATGACGAAGGCATCCTGATTTTTGCAGCAATGAAGCAGCGCCGCAGAAGTGTCGAAGTCGGTTACGGCGCCGAAGGCTACCTGCCCGACGTTCTCGTGGAACGGCTCCAGCAAAAGACGATCGTGCCTGCGTTCAGGATTGAAAAATATGGCCAGGGCGTCATAACTCTCGCCTGGGAAATAGCGCAAGTCGTCGCCAAGGAAAAAGGCGTGACACTAGAGGTCAACACCGACCAGCTCCCGCAGGAAGAAGAAAGCAGCCCGTTCGGACTCGCCCTCATTATTTTCGTGATTCTATTCCTGCTCGTTTCGAAGAACGGCGGCGGACGTGGAAACGGATGCCTCTGGTTCTTGCTCGGAAACGCCCTCAGCAACAGCAGTCGTGGTCACCATCGCGGCGGTTTTGGCGGGGGCTTTGGAGGATTTGGTGGAGGCGGCTTTGGAGGCGGTTTCGGCGGTGGATTCGGAGGCGGACACTTTGGCGGTGGAGGCTCCGGCGGAAGCTGGTAATTTAGAGGTTCACTATGAAGAAGATTTTAAGCGTTGCAGAATTTCAGAATTCAGAATGGCCGAAGCGATTTCAAGAAGCGCTCGGCGATAACCTCGTTTCGGCATTCATTCACGGCAACTGCCTGATGGAAGGATTCTCCTCGCTGGAATCCACGTGGACCGTCAGCTTCATTCTTAAGTCCAATTCCATCGAGGACTTGCTTCCGTTGCAAAAGCTCACGGCAAAGGCAAAGCGCGATAACATCGAATTCAACCATATATTCTCACGTTTTGAAATCAAGTCGTCGCAAGACGTGTTCCCGCTGGAATTTTTGCATATCAAGAGCCGAAATGTGACGATTTGTGGAGAACCTCCGCTTGCAGACTTTTACCCAAACCTCGCGGAACTGCGTATGGAATGCGAACGAGAACTGCGCGGGCTGCTCGTACATTTACGCCAATTTTTTCTTTACCTCAAGGAATACCGCAATCCGCACGAGATTTATGTGCGTTCAACAATAACGCTCCTCCCCTTGCTTTACGGAGTCTATTACATTTTAACAGGCAATTATCCCGAAAATCACGAGCAAGTTTACGAGATGTTCCCGGGAGTGCGCATTCCGAACATGACCGATGACAAAAAATTGATTTTAGCAAACATCAACAAGCACATAGAAGCCGTGACAGCCATCGTCAATCAAGTCGATGCGATGAAGGTTTAATGAGATGGTAAAATTCATTTAGTTCAAACGATTATTCATTCTTCTAATTTGTACAATCCAGCAGGATAAAAGCTCCAAGGCAAAATATCCATTAGACGGTCCACAGGATCCCTTCTTAGCCGAAGACTCCTCTTTCTCTTTAAATTTATAACTTTCTTAGTTGGAACATATATTCCGCTAAAAGTCATAGCATTGGGTATATCCATCGGAACATTTTCCGATGGATTATTCGCGTTATTTTCTTTAAAAACATTCCTTTTTTTATCATCATAATTAAATTCTTTCTTTAGCACACCATTTTTATTCCATTCTTTCCATATTCCTTTGGGTTTACCTTTTTCATAAGAACCTTCAAACGCCAACCGACCATTTTCATGAAAAACTTTCCACTCACCCTCTTTTTTGCGTGATTCATAAAAGCCCTTGATAGCAATTCGTCCATTTTTATACCATACAATCCAAGAGCCTTCTTTATCGCCGGAGTTATAAGATCCCTCAAAAGCCATTTTTCCATCTGGACGCCATCCTCTCCAGATTCCAGCCAATTGATCCGATACATATTTTCCTTCTCTTTTCAAAGCACCACTTTCATAGAATTCTTTCCAAAGACCATATTTCGCACCGAATTTATATTGTCCCATCAATGATATTTGTCCATTTTTATAAAACTCCTTATAGGGACCTTCCAACACATTGGTTTCATATCTACATTCTTTTTTCAGTTCTCCACTTTCATAGAATTCTCTCCAAGGGCCATTATACTTATCTAATTTGTACATATATTCATAAGCAATACGTCCATTTGAGCGATACTTTTTCCATAGCCCCTCACGCATATCTGCTTTATAATTTCCCTCCCATTCCAATTGACCATTTTTTTCCCAATATTTCCATACACTATGCTTCACATTTGCTTTATATGAAGTAATCTCTTTCAACTGACCATTATCATACCATTCTTTCCACATCCCATTCTTTTTTCCAAGCTTGTAAGATGATTCAAATTCCAATTTTCCATCTGGGTACCAAGATTGCCATACGCCATCATTCACGCCAGCTTTATAAAAACCAAGTTC
Source organism: Fibrobacter sp. (assembly GCA_045224895.1). Classification (GTDB taxonomy): domain Bacteria; phylum Fibrobacterota; class Fibrobacteria; order Fibrobacterales; family Fibrobacteraceae; genus Fibrobacter. The sequence continues at coordinate 54,110 of JBGVAT010000005.1, read as the reverse complement.
CTTCAATTGACCATTACTATACCATTCCTTCTTGGCACCATCAATTTTTCCATTATTGTAATGTTTTTCTGTTTTCAGCTGTCCATTGTCAAACCACTCTTTCCACGTTCCATCACAATTACCATCTTTGTATTTTTTTTCGGACAGCAGCAAGCCCTTATCATTCCAACCTCTCCAAACGCTATCCCTCAGACCATTTGCATAAAAATTTTCAATCATCAATTTTCCGTCTGAATTCCACAATCGCCATACACCATCATACTGATCATTAACGTAATATTTCTCTGTCATCAATATTCCATTGCCATACCATTCTTTCCAAGAACCATTCCTTCGGTTATTCTCATAAGTTCCTTCAACGGATTTCACCCCATTATCAAACCATTCTATCCTGATTCCATCCAAATTACCAGATTTATAGTTTTCTTCTATTTTCAATTTGCCGTTTTCGTACCATACCTTCCAAACGCCTTCTTTTTGGCCAGCTTTATATAGCCCTTCTTCTTTTATTCTTCCACTCTTATAATATGAGATGTACTTGTTTTCACCCACATCATTCGTTGTTGTGGATAGAAGTTTACCATCGCTATAATGTTCTTTATTCGAATCAACGTCTTTATCGCAAGCGACAAAAAGCAAAACAGAGGCAAAAAGCAGCACGATCAAATTGACGTTTTTCAATTGCATAATCGAACTCGTTTAGTACAAATAAAGAATTTCACTGAATCCTTCGACGTTGCTCAGGATGACACATATAAGTGCAATTTACAACATATACCCACAATTGATTATAGGCAATCAGTTAAATTATCGTAAATAAAAAGGAGATTCCCTCCCGGAACGGAGTCCGGGATGACAAAGGTGGCGGGAATGACAATGTTTTTAGTTGGGAATGACACGCAAGGCGAGTGCAGCAAGAATGAGTATACTCATTCTTATTGCCGAGCCGCAGCAGTCAAGCCCCGTTAGGGGAATGACAAAGGAGCCGAGTGATGCAGAAACATGCAAGTATGTTTCTATATCCGAGGCGAACTAGTCAAGCCCCGTTAGGGGAATGACAGTGTATAGGAGATTCCCGATCAAGTCGGGCATGACAATGGAATAAATTAGTCTGTTGTTTTGCGGTAGGCTTTGGGAGAGACTCCGACGAGGCGCTTGAAGAACTTTCCAAAGAACGAGACGTCCGGGAAGTTCAGAATCTTGGAGACCTTTTGGATATCTCGGGAAGACGAGCGCAACAGCACCTTTGCATCGAGCGCGATGTGTTCGTCAATCCAGCGCTTGGCATTCTTGCCGGTCTGCTCTTCGGCAACGGCAGAAAGGTACTTCGGCGTAATTCCGAGTTCATCGGCATAATACTTCACGGAATGCTGTTCGCGATGCTTTTCGACAACGAGATCAATGAACTGCGAGAAAAGCACCTGACCGCGCGTCTTAGAAACATCCGGGCTGATAGGTTCGTTAATAGCCCCGATGCATTCATAAAGCAACGCAATCAAATGGTTCTTGAGAACCTGCAAGCGACAGGAATTCGTCACCGTCGTTTCGAACTTTTTCTTCAAAAATTCAAAGCTTGTGTTCAGGCGTTCAAATTCCAATTTTTCCAGCTTGTGCAAAGGATTCTCGCGAGACTTCAAGATCAGGCGGGTATTGTCATCAAAGCGGATGATCAGTTCCTCGATCATATTCTTGGAGCAGGCGATACAAATCGGGTCAAAATCAGCAGAAGCCTTCTTGGCTTTTAAAACCTGGTCCGGGAAAACAATGAACAAGGAACCCGCATCAAGCCTATAGGTCTTGAGGTCCAGTTCAACATCAACAGAACCGTGCTTTACGAGGAGAAGCACCGCGGCCTGCACCTTAACATAATTTTCAAGTCCAAATTCCTTGAAACTGTTGAACATTGCAATCTTGTCGGGCAGCATGCTGACTTCGCGCAAGGCATTCAACATCGAAAAATCCGCCGTGCGGATGTTTCCATTTTTATTTAAAGGAAAGTTCGTCATTATATCAATATCTTAGTAAAAAGTTTGTGAACCGTCAATTAACGAGGCAGGATGTAAGTTTTTAATACAAGAAGGCGATTCCGGCACAGGGGCCGGAATGACAATAAGGAGGGAACATTTAGAATAGTTTATAGCTGAAGTACAAGGTGTACGCAAAGACGCCACGGCTCATAGGTTCAAAGAACTCGGAGGAATAGGCGGCAATCTTGGCATAAGTATCCAGGCGCGCGCCCATCGCTATTCTATCCATCAAATCGTATTCAGCCGAGGTGTAGTTCATCAGCAACATATCCCAGCCATCGGCTCCATAGTGCGGTAGCGAACCCGGAATCGTATGCAACGCATCGACAACCGTCTTGTTTTTGAACCGGAACTTTTTTCCAATCGAAACTTCAATTCCCAAAACATACTTTGCACCCATATTGTACTGGTAATTATCCATATTCGATTCATATTCCGGATGGACTTCCCTAATCAAGTCGTCATAGCCCATATCCGTCGTACCGAGCAATATGAAATAAATCTGGTGGTACATACGGAACCGCAACGAGGGCAAAAGCCAAAGTGAAAAATCGATGCCCGTTCCGATAGAAACCGTGCCGACCGCCGCGAAGTCGCCATAGAATGTACAATAGTCGAGATACGTAGCAAAATCCACCCAATGACCACGGCCATGAACACCGGCATTCGAGAGCTTGCCCGTCACGTCTAGCTGGAAAAGCGTCCCATCGGGCCCAAGTTCGCCACGAGTGAACAAATTAAAGTAATCAAATGGACGCTTGACTTTGCGGAACGGCTTACCGTATTCAATTTCGGCACCGTACATGATATGCTTATCGTCCCAGCGCTGGTCCAAGTCATCTTCGTTACGGCCACCGTAGCGATAAATGTTTCCAAAGTGCGAGCCCGTTCCCAAGAAAATGGACAGGTTCATCGGGCTATCCCCTATGATGCCATCACGATTGCCAAATACCTTTCTTTGCAAATAAGCGGCATGGGAAATACCAAAAGCCCCCACCTGCTTATACCAGGAAGATTCGTCAACACCATAGAGCAATCTTGAAAGTCTGTACAAAACTTCGCCATAAACAGCCCCACCGATAGAAGTCGCAATAAGGTCATTCGGCGCCGGATATTCCGTTTCAGCAAACATTTCCCACGTGTAGCTTCCGATTGCCGAAAACAAGAGGCTTGCGTAAAAGCCATAACCTGCACCACGCGCAAGGTTGTAATAAACTGAACCCTGATAAGGATGTCCGTAAAAATTAATAGCCCAATGGTTGTGGTCCCATTCCCAGCCTTCCTTAAAGTTGCGCTTCCAGTAGCTAGGCCCCGTACGCGCATAATCCTTATCAAGAACGTAACGGTCCCACGCCCAGATAAACCCGTTAAATCCGAAAATTTCTCCTAAAACAATAAACGGAGAAAGTTCCTTGGGCTTGTTCAAAGCATCAATTTCAAGGGTATCTTCAAACGTCGTATTCGTTATAAAATACTCAACATTGATAGAATCTTCGAGAAGCGTCTGGGACTGGTCAGAAAATAGAGGTGCGCTAAAAGCAGTTACAGACAAAAATAACAGAGAAGACAATATTTTGCAAAACATTTTTCACTCTTTTCTTATAAAGTTAAAACTTTATCGAAAAAATTTAAAGAGGAGTCTCGACGACTCCCCTAAAGTAGAGAATGAAAGACAAATATTTAAGATAAAACGGTTACTTCGTCTTGAGCAGGTTGTCAAAATAAACGATTGTCTTTTCGAGCCCCTTGCGCAAAGGAATTGTCGGTTCCCAGCCAAGAGCCTTCTTGGCAAGCGTGATGTCGGGGCGGCGCATCTTTGGATCGTCTCCGGGGAGCGGCTTATAGACAATCTTGCTCTTGGATCCCGTAAGGTCAAGGACCTCTTTGGCAAGTTCGAGCATCGTGAATTCGCCAGGATTGCCGATGTTGACAGGGCCAATGATCTTGTCCTGTTTCATCATACGGACAAAGCCTTCGATGAGGTCGTCTACGTAGCAGAAACTGCGGGTCTGGCTGCCGTCGCCATAGATGGTGAGGTCTTCGCCATTGAGCGCCTGGACAATAAAGTTCGACACGACACGACCGTCGTTCGGGAGCATACGCGGACCGTACGTATTGAAAATACGGACAATGCGGATATCGACCTTGTTCTGGCGGTGGTAATCCATGAAGAGCGTTTCGGCGACGCGTTTGCCTTCGTCGTAGCAGCTGCGGATGCCGATGGGGTTCACGTTTCCCCAGTAGTCTTCGGTCTGCGGATGTACAGCCGGATCGCCGTACACTTCGCTAGTACTCGCCTGGAGAATTCGGGCCTTCACGCGCTTTGCAAGGCCGAGCATATTGATGGCACCCATGACACTCGTCTTGATGGTCTTGACGGGATTGAACTGGTAGTGGATCGGGCTTGCCGGGCAGGCCAAGTTGAAAATGCGGTCGACTTCCAGAAGAATCGGTTCGGTAACGTCGTGACGGATGAGTTCAAAGCACTTATTATCGCGCAGATGAGCCACATTCATCATACGGCCTGTAAAATAGTTGTCCAGGCAGATGACTTCATGACCATCGTTCAAAAGTCTTTCGCAAAGGTGGCTCCCTAAGAATCCGGCACCACCTGTAACTAAACAGCGCATAGAAGCTCCCATATTGTACTAACCGTTAGAAATATAGCATTTGAATTTTAAAGATTGAATGAATAAAAAAAGAAGGTTCCCTAGAACAGCCATAAAACAAGCAAAAGGCACCCGGGGCGAACCGGATGCCTTTTGGAGCTATTAGACAAGGTTAATTCAAGTTTTCGACACAACGAATCGGGAGAGCAAATGTTCTGCTGAAGGCTTCGAGAGTAGCTTCCGACACATCTTCAGCACCGTACGGGTAGAGCAAAGCCTCAGCCTGAGTACCGCTGTTGACAGAGCCAACCGCCGTAGAAGTCCAGAGGTAAGCATCACCTTCGTTCTTGAGCGTCTTGGTCATCACCACTTCTTCTTCAACCGTATTGAATTCGATGTAGTAGTAACCAGAGGCCGTCACGTTGAAGAGCTTTTCCTTCGTCAAGACACGATCAGTAATAAGGTCCTGAAGTTCATCATCCGTCGGCAATCTCCAACCATCCGGGCAAGCGCCAGCGATAGTCTTGAATCGCAGATCCTTAGACGGATCGGAAGCTTCCTGGTAGAAGTTGGTCGGAAGAGCATTGGTGTTTATGTTACCGTTATTGGCTCTTCTGACGTCACCGATACCCATTGCAGAGTTCCATGTGTAGTAACGACCGGAAGGACCTTCGTAGTTCTGGAACAACGTGTCAGCGAACGTGATGTCGGAACCAGCTACGACAGCCTTGATATTAGCACCAGTACCGGTAGTTTTCGGCAAAGAGTATTCGAATTCAAGGTTTTCGGCCATCCACCAGACATCGTTGATCTTGACCTTCTTGTAAACATGGTTATCACGCTTGTCGCAGAACTGATCCTTGATGGCATACTTCTGCGTACCGCACTTTTCCTGAACTGTGTTATTTTCGCAGAACTGGTTTGCCTTGATCTTGTAGGCATCGAGATCCTTGAAGTACGAGGTCACTTCGTCAGCGGTGTAGAGAACAGAGGCATCCGCAATGAAGTCACCGAAGTAATTTACTTCATCTTCGTCGACTTCTTCCGGCTGGATTCTACCTTCCAAGAGTTCCTGGAGTTCTTCGAAGCGTTCCGTAATCACGTAGCTCTTTGCGCAATACGTCATGATAGAGTCTTTCGACTTATCCTGAGTCTTGCCGCAGAATTCCGTTTCGGAGAACGTCTTGCCACCGCACTTCGGCATAATGAAGCCATTCCAGCAGAATTCGTCATCCTTAGGAGCGCGCATACCCTTGACTTCGTACTGGAAGCCATTGACGTCGGCACGCTTTGCGATGATACACATGTCCTTGACCTTACCGTCTTCGCAATACTGGGCGTTGATCTTGTAGGTCTTCTTGTCCTTGCCGCACTTGTCATAGAGCTTGCCAAGCACGCAGAACTTGTCTGCCGGGTCATAGGCTTCGGCACCGCACATAGCCTTAGTGATTTCGACCGGATCAGCATCGCCGCAGGTCACGACCACGGTACCCTTACCATCGTCTTCGCTGACGCAATTCTTACCGTTCTTTACTGTTCCGACGAGTTCGCCAGCGCAGTACATTTCAAGACCGTCATCGACCTTCTTGGCCGTGCAGTTCGTTCCGTTTTCACCGTCCCAAACGGTACCAACAACCTTGTTGTCGCAGGTCATTTCGAGACCGGACTTACCGTTCTTGGAAACCGTGGTAGCGGTACATCTGTCAATCTTAGTAACCGTGCTACCGCAGGTAATCTGAATACCGTCATCGGTAGAGGTAGTCGAGCAGGATTCACCGGCAACACCGTTCTTCAAGACACCGACCTTTTCAGTGCCGCAATAGACGTTGTAGCCAGACTTATCATCGAGCTGGGTAACATAGCAGCCATCGCCAGTCTTACCCGTAGCACCCGTTGCACCAGTCTTACCCGTTGCACCGGTCTTACCCGTGGCACCAGTCTTACCATTCAGCAAGACACCGACAGAGTCACCACCGCAAAGCACCTTGTAGCCATCGCCACTCTTAAGTGATTTAACTTCGCAGCTGGTTCCATCCTTACCATCAGCACCATTGAGACCATTCACACCGTTAGCTCCGTCTTCGCCAGAACATGCGATGAGACCAAACATGAGAGCGGTACAGCCCGCAACTCCAAGAAGTGACTTTTTCATAATAAGCTCCCTTTTCTTGATTTTCTCCTTGTGTAGAATCATTTCTACATTCTGAATTTTAGCTTATTTTTTTATCACGTGTATATTTTTTTTAACTTTCATTAGTCCAATTTGGAATAGTCACTGATAATAAAAGTATACAATATGGCGTTTTTGAGCAAAAAACGGCATTTTCTAAAAGCAAAAAATCCGCTGCAAATGCAACGGATTTTTTGAAATCTTTTTTAAAATATGGGAAAATGTTAAACCCAGTTTTCAGCCTTGAGTTCGCGGCCCCAGATTTCCTTGACCACGTCTTCGACCTTGCGGTTTTCGAACAACATCTGGTAAACAGCTTCGACGATCGGCATTTCTACGCCGAGCTTCTTAGCAAGAGCGCGCGTACTGCGGCAAGTCGGCACACCTTCGGCAATCATCTTCATGCCTGCAAGCACCTGGTCGAGCGTTTCGCCCTTACCAATGTGTTCGCCCACGTAGCGGTTACGGCTATGCTGGGAAAGGCATGTCACGATGAGGTCGCCCATACCGGCAAGACCAGCAAACGTTTCGGGCTTTGCGCCGAGAGCCTTGCCCAAGCGGCACATTTCGGCCTGGCCACGCGTGAGGATTGCAGCGCGGGTATTGTCACCGATCTTAAACTTGCCACCGGCTTCGAGGCCATAAAGCACGCCGGAAGCAATAGCAATCACATTCTTCACGGAACCGCAGAGTTCAACACCGACAATATCCGTAGAAGTATAGACGCGGAGGTAAGAGCAGCTCATTGCCTTCTGCACGATCTTTGCGGAGTCTTCGTTCACGCAGGCAGCGACAATGGCGGTAAGCACGTGGCGGCTCACTTCTTCGGCGTGAGACGGGCCGCTAAAGGCAACCATCTTGTCTTCGGTCAGCCAAGGAACATTTTCAAGGATGACTTCGCTCATGAGCTGGTCCGTGCCTTCGAGAATGCCCTTTGTGGCGCAGACAACGATCGGTTCCTTGCCCTTTGCCGGGGTCCAGGAACCAAGATTTGCGGCAACGCCAGCCATAAACTGGGACGGGACAACGATAAGGACCATATCGCAGCCTTCGAGAGCAGCGTGCATGTCAGTCGTGTACTTGAAATCGGCCGGAAAAATAACGCCAGGGAGCTTGTCCTTGTACTGGTGTTCAGTCGAAAGAAGGTCTACTTCGGCTTGAGAGTTGGTCCAAAAAGTGAGCTCGTTCTTGTTTTCGTAAACAACTTGACCGAGGGTCAGACCCCAGCCACCGGTACCTAAAACTGTAACTTTCATAATTTCGTTTCCTTATTAAAAGCTATGAGCACGGTCGCCTACGGCTCCCTTTGAGGTTTGAGCACGCTACGCTTTGGGCTTTTAATGCGACCTTTTCGCTATAATCTATATAATTCTGCAAGAATAGGCTAATTAAGGCTTTAAAAACGCCTTCGGAACTGTGTAAGGTGATCCCGGCACAAGGCCGGGATGACAATGCAATAGTCCGAGAAGGAGATTCCCGCTCGGTGGCGGGAATGACAAAGCATAAACAGAAAGTCTCCGTCTACTTTCTACCGCCTACTTCCTACTTTGTCTTGCGCTTACTGCCGAAGCCGTTCTCGGTGCCGTTGAGGAGGCGCTTGATGTTCGACTTGTGCTTCACAATGACGAATACGGCGACAACCACGGCGAGAATCATCTGGCCAAGATTGATGCTTTCGAAGTAGTATTCCGGGCAGACATAGCCAAAGATGGAAAGTGCGCCAAGAAGACCGCAACCAAAGATGCTACCGACGGAAACGTATTTCGTGGTGGCCGTGAGGAGAATCCAGAGGGCAAATGCGCAAAGGACTGTGAGCGGGGAAATCGCGAGGAACACACCAAGTGCTGCAAGCACGCCCTTACCACCGCGGAAGCCTGCAAAGCAGGTAAAGCTGTGACCGAGAATCACGAGGAGGCCTGCAACAAGCGGCACCCAAGCGCTGTAATCGGCGCCACCGGCTGCCACCTGGGCTTCGCACATCTTGAGTGCGATAAACGGTCCAAAGAAGCCCTTCAAAAGGTCCATGAAAACGACCGGAAGAGCGGGCTTCCAGCCGAGCACGCGGAACGTATTCGTGAGGCCCGCATTCTTGGAGCCGTAATCACGAATGTCAAAGTCCTTACCTTTCGCGAGTTTTGCGATCCATATGGCGCTGGGGATCGATCCCAGCAAGTACGCTATTGGAAGACTCAGTAAACTGTTCAAGTTCTTCATCCTTTCTAAGGGTTAACTTTCTATCGAAATTCAAGCGGAGCGGAGCGCCCTGCAACTGGAATTCGTCATAAAACTTTTTGAGCAAGTAGCGCTTGTACGATTCGTCGACAAGTTCCGGCGTACGGGTTTCGATGTCGATGACCGGCGGTTCCACCATGATCTGGCAAGCGCGGGTCAGCATGACAACACGGCCGTTGTGGCTCGGAGGAGCCTTTTCTTGCAAGAAGTTCGCAAAGCTTTCGGCAACGCGGTCACGGCCAAGCACTCGACGGCAATTGGCATAGACGGTCTGGATGGCCTGAATCACGCGGCCCACGCGCTGTCCTTCCTTGGCACTGATCGAAAGAATCGGTACAAATTCAAGCATCGGTTCGCGTTCGAGGAGTTCCTTGACCATATGGTCAAAGGACTTGTCGCTCTTGTTCGGGAGGATGTCCCACTTGTTCAGCACGACGACGAGGCCCTTGCCAGCCTTGCGGATTTCCGTGATGATGCGGTAATCCTGGATTTCCATACCACGAGTGCAGTCGACGACGAGTACGGACAAGTCCGAACGGCGGATGCTTTCGAGCGTACGCATATTACTGAAGACTTCCACTTCGTCTTCGACACGGGCCTTTTTGCGGAGGCCTGCGGTATCGGTAACGACGAACTTTTGTCCGTCAACGATAAAGTCACAGTCGATGGAATCGCGGGTCGTACCCGGGATGTCGGAGACCACGGCGCGGTCTTCGTTCAACAGGCGGTTGAGGAGCGTACTCTTGCCCGCGTTCGGGCGGCCGAGAATGGCAAAACGCACCGGACGTTCTTCGCGACGTTCACCACGCACCGGAGTCGGGAGTACAGAAACAACTTCATCTAGTAACGAGAGGCAAGCATAGCCGGTCAAGGCACTGATGGTGCGCGGCTGTCCAAAGCCAAGCTTCAAGAATTCGTAGCTTTCCTGGCGGTCACCCTGCAATTCGCTCTTGTTTGCGACGAGGATGACCTTCTTGTCGAGCTTGCGGATGAGGCGCGCAAACTGCTGGTCGAGCTTGGTGATGCCCACGCGGATATCGACCATGAAAAGCACGAGGTCGGCTTCATTCACGGCGTTAAAAATCTGGGCACGGACGCTATCCGCCAAGACGTCGATAGAATCATCGGGCAAGAATCCGCCCGTATCGACGACTGTAAATTCGTGACCCTTGTAAATCGCATTCTGGTAATGACGGTCGCGGGTAACACCATCGCGGTCGCTCACCACGGCGGCACGGCGGCCAAGAATGCGGTTGAAGAGGGAGGACTTTCCGACGTTCGGACGTCCAATGATGCAAACTATAGGTAATTTCATTGGGCACAAATATAGAAATTGTGTCTAGGGGGTAGTAGAGGGAAAAGGCGACCCCGCAACAAGTGCGGGGTGACAAAATGTAATGGGTACTGTGTAAGGCGACCCCGGCATCCCGCAACTAGTGCGGGACAGGCTCAGGCCGGGGTGACATTTGAGCTGGGGTGACAATGCAAGAAAGTGGCGCTTTGTAAACTAATAACTAACAACTAATAACTAGTAACTAATTACTAAAAATATTATATCTTTGTAATGTATTTATTTAGAGTTTTTCCCCACAGGTGGGAAGGACATACGAGGTTACTTTGGCTTCCATAAACGGAAAGACGGAAACTCTTTGCATTTTCGGGCATCCGGTTGCTCACAGCAAATCGCCCGCTATGCACAACGCCCTTTTTGACGCCCTTGGCATCAATGCGGCTTATCTCCCCTACGCCCCCGAACCGGAAAATTTCGCCCAGGCGATTCAAGGCTTCAAGGCGATGAAATTCCACGGTGCAAACGTCACCATCCCCTACAAGACGGAATTTTTCAATGCAGACGGTTCAGCCCGCCTGGTTGATGAACTTTCGGAAATTTCGAAGTTCACCGGCAGCGTGAACACGCTGTACTGGAAAGATGGAATTGTCGGCGGAACCCTTTGCGGAACGACGACGGATCCGTACGGTTGCGTGCGCAATCTCGAAGAAAACGGTGTAAATCCATCGAACAAGAAGATTGCACTCCTCGGAAACGGCGGTGCCGCCAAAGCTATCGCCTACACGCTCGTCGAGCAGAATAACGAGCTGACGATTGTATGCCGTAGCCACGACAAGGGTGAGGCTCTCGCCGACGGGTTAAATCAGGTTTTCGCCAACAGGGCTCCCAAAGTTGAAGTCGCCGTTTTCGCCGAGTTCGCAAGTATTTCGGCAAACTTCGACATCATCATCAACGCAACTTCAGTCGGTATGAGCCCTAATGTAGACGAATCTCCGCTTACTGGCGATTGTCTCCACAAGGGTCAAGTTGTCTGCGACATCGTCTACACGCCGCCACGCACCAAGCTTTTGCAGATGGCCGAAGCCAAGGGCTGCAAGACCGTCACGGGCGAAGGCATGCTTGTACACCAGGGACTCGAGAGCTTTAAAAAATGGTTCCCGAAGGAAACCGAAAACAAAACAAACGAAGAACTTACTGCGATTATGCGCAAAGGAATGCAGGGCTAAAATGAAAAAGCATCTATACTTTACCGGATTCATGGCCAGCGGCAAGAGCCGTACGGGCCGCGCCCTCGCAGACCGTCTCGGGCGCCCGTTCATCGACACCGATAACGTCATCGTTGAACGTGCCGGCAAAACCATTACCGAAATTTTCGAACAGGACGGCGAAGAAGCGTTCCGCAAGATGGAACACGACGTGATCGCCGAAATCGCACAAAGCAACAAGCCGCTGGTGGTATCGCTGGGCGGAGGCGCATTAACGCGCCCCGAAAACTTGAAGCTCATCAGCGATAACGGAGTCATCATCCGCCTTTGGGCAAAACCCGAAGTGCTGAACGAACGCATCGGACGTAAGAACACTCGCCCGCTCCTCGCCAACTTGAACGACGAAGAACGTCTTGAAAAAATCAAGCAAATGCTCAAGGACCGCGAAAAGAATTACGCCCACGCGAACTTCAGCGTCGAAAGCTCCAATGACTATTCCGAGACTCACGTCACGGAACGCATTATGCATATGCTCAAGTTCTGGGAAAACCACGCTTTGGACGTACATCCGAGCGAAGGCGGTCGTTACCCGATTTTCATTGGCAAGAACATCATCCCGGATGTCGCCGTGATGCTCGAGGGCTTACGCCTTGCGCCGAACTACGAATTCTTGATTTGCACCGACACGACGATTGCCAAGGAACAGAGCGTCAAGCTTTCGGAACTCCGCGGTCAGGCAGGTCGTTGCCCGATTTTCAAGTTCCAGGCAGGCGAAGGTCACAAGACACTCCACAACTTGAACCAGCTCTACAGTTTCATGCTGCACCGCGGTTACACCCGCAAGAGCTGCCTTTTGCAGTTCAGCGGTGGTGTTGTCGGTGACATGGCAGGCTTTGGTGCCGCCACTTACCAGCGTGGCATCCCGTTCGTGCAGTTCCCGACAACGCTTTTGTCGATGGTCGACAGTTCCGTGGGCGGCAAGGTCGCCGTGAACCACGCCGAAGGCAAGAACATGATCGGCGCATTCTACCAGCCCAAAGCCGTCGTGTGCGACATTTCCGTGCTTAGCACGCTCCCGCCGACCGAATACCTGGCTGGCCTTGCCGAAATCGTCAAGTACGGCGTCATCTACGACGAAGAATTCTTTACCTACCTCGAAAACAACGTGGAAAAGATCAAGGCGCACGACTTTGAAGTTTTGAAGCACTTAATTTTCCGCAGTTGCCAAATCAAGGCAGAAGTCGTGGGCATCGATGAAAAGGAAGCCGGTCTCCGCGCCATCCTCAATTACGGCCACACGTTCGGCCACGCCATCGAGAAGCTCACCCACTACGAGCTCTACAGCCACGGCATTGCCGTTTCCTTGGGTATGCGCGTTGCAGCACGAGCCGCAGTCCTCCTCGGAAAGCTCTCGGAAGCCGACGAAAAGCGCCAGAACGACCTGCTCGACACGCTCGGATTCCCAAAGTATTACAACGTGAATGTCGATGCGGCCTGGGCTGCCATGGCCGTTGACAAGAAGGCCGAAAAGGGCACTCGTGTTTATATTTTGCCTACAAAGATTGGCAAGGTCGAAAAAGTTTGTAATATTGATAAAGATATCGTTGCAAACGCTTGGAAAGCCATCCAGGCAAGTGAGGTTTAGATGAGCATCTTGGTTACCGGGGGAACGGGATCACTTGGGTTCAGCATCTTGTCGAACTTGACAGGAACCAATCATGAACTCTACAGCTTTAGTGACGAACTCCCGCAGCCTTGGCAAAAGGTCGAAGGCGTCCAGTACTTGACGGGTGACCTCCTGGATTTTAGAAACGTCCAAGAAATGATCCAGAAAGTCTCCCCGACGCACATTTATCACTTGGCAAGCCAATCCTCTGTGGGGCTTAGCTACAAGAAGCCTTACGAAACGCTCAACATCAATCTGCTCGGTACGCAGACTCTTCTTGAAGCCGTACGACAGGTTGTTCCCAGGGCGAAGATTTTGCTCTTGAGCAGTAGCGAAATTTACGGAAGGACAGACCGTCAGTTAACTTATTTGCACAAGGAGACGGATCCACCAAACCCGCTTACCCCATACGCCACGTCCAAGGCCTGTATGGAAATTCTCGGAAACCAATTCCGCAATGCAAACGGTCTGCACGTTGTATTTGCACGTCCGTTCCATTTTACGGGACCGCACCACAGCCGCCGTTTTGTACTCCCTTCCATCGCCTACCAGCTGGTGAAGATAAAGTATTACGGAGCGGAGCCGGTCATTTATTCGGGAAGCCTCGATGTGAGCCGCGACGTTGTGGACGTCCGTGACGTTGCCCGCGCCGCCATCCAGATTTTGAACACCGCCGAATCGGGCGAAGCATTCAACATCTGCTGCGGAAAATCCTATACGTTCCGCGAACTTGTCGAGATGCTCGTAGACATCTCCGGCGTGAGCGTAGACTTTAGATTTGACCCCGGTTACGACCGTTGCAACGACATTCCGCTTTTGATTGGCGACCCTGCAAAAATTACAGCCCTCGGCTGGAAACCCATGATTTGCATGGAAGACTGCCTCACGGACTTGTTCAACGAAATGGTCGTCCGTCGCCGCGTAGAACTCAAGATGGGAATGGGCCGAGACCTCCGTCTGTAACTTGTTCCGATTATCGGCAGTTCATTCCACAATAACCGCCGTTCAGCGAATTTCTAGAACCAAGCTGTTCCACGAGAGCAGCTTTTTTTTATTTTTAAATTATGAGATTACAAATAAGAAATATTGCAATTGGATTAATGGCCCTCCTCGCCATTTCAGCGACAGTCCACGCCGCTGACGTCGTTGCGCCAACCGGTGCTGACCGCGCCCTCACGGTAAACGACTTTATGCCGCACCAGTCCATTTCTAAAGAATTCAACGAAACCTGGAGCTACCAGTTCGTATTCGACAACGGCACACGCGCATTTTTAAACTACTCGGCTCTTTACATACCGGGTTTAGGCAAAAAGCTCGGTTGCGACCTCGGTTTTTGGAATTTCAAGGGCAAAACCTACACCGTCGGGCGCCAGTACCCGCCTGAACGCCTTGTCGCAAGCAAGGAAAAGGCCTCCATCGTCATCAACAAAGACGAATACATGCTCCTGAACAAGCCAGGGAAAGGCCACAGAGTGTTCTATAGCGCCGACAAGGGTGGCAAATTCCTTCTGGATGTAACATTCGACAGCGCAGAACCCGGCTTAGTCCCCGGAAACGGAGTCTGGACTTACGGCAAGGAAAAGTTTGCCCAATATATTCATATTCCTTATGGACGCGTTTCGGGAAAGATTGCCTACAACGAAGACACCATCACCGTCAAGGGTTACGCCTATATGGACCAGACCTGGCAAACCGTACAGGCAACCGACATGGCGAACCGCACCATCAATTTTAGCACGAACGAAAGAAACTCCATGTTCGCAGGACGCATCACGCTTACAACGAACTCCCAGCTGATGGGCTACGCCTTGTACAACAGTCCCCAGGGCATGAAAGTGGCCATTCCGACAAAGATCAAGGAAGCAGGCGTAGACTACAACGGCAAAAAGTTCCCCAAGACGACTTTAGCTTTTGAATGGAAGAACGGAATCCCCGCCATGGTGTTCCCCGTGACCAAAGTTTTGCAGAAGGCCTCGCTTTTGGACAAGGTGGACGGCTGGTTCGCAAAGAAGGCCATGAAGATTGCGGCTGGCGGCGAAGTTCTATTCTACCGAGGAAGAAGCCAGAACGGTATGGGCAAGAAGATTGACTGGGCTATTACAGGGGTCAAGGACTAATGACGAAGTTTAGGCCGTGCATTGACTTGCACGATGGCAAGGTAAAGCAGATTGTCGGCAGTTCGCTTTCCGATAGCGGAGCGGGACTCAAGACGAACTTTGAAACAGACAGATCATCCGCTTGGTTTGCGGAACTCTACAAGAAAGACGAAATCAAAGGCGGGCATGTGATCATGCTTGGCAAGGGAAACGAGAGCGCGGCTAAGGACGCGCTTTCGGCGTATCCGGGGGGGCTCCAAGTCGGTGGCGGGATCAACGCCCAGAACGCCATGGAGTACATCCAAGCAGGCGCATCGCACGTGATCGTGACGAGCTGGATTTTCCCGGAAGGAAAGCTTGACCGCACGCGCCTTGACGAACTCGTGAAAACCGTCGGCAAGGAACATCTGATTTTAGACTTGAGCTGCAAGCGAACAGGCGTTGTTGACGGCAAGCCTCAGTGGAAAATAGCAACGAACCGCTGGCAGACCATTATCGATATTGAGATTACCAAGGAAACGCTCGAAGACCTCGCCAAGAGCTGTGATGAATTTTTGGTTCATGCGGCAGATGTCGAAGGAAAACAGCAAGGCATGGACGATGACCTGATCCGGTTCCTCGCCGAGAATAGCCCTATTCCAGTGACATACGCAGGTGGAGCCAAGTCGCTCGAAGACTTGAAGCACTGCAAGGAAATTTCGAACGGAAAGATTGATCTTACCATTGGTAGCGCATTAGACTTGTTCGGTGGCAAAGGAGTGAAGTATGACGACTGCGTCAAGTTCAACAAAGCTCAAGGCTAGCGACAAACTCGATTCGCGCCCGGCCATTTTCGGTCGAAAGGTCACAAGCACCTTCCGCAAGATGTTCTCGTTTGACCACAGACCCCCCGGAAACATCCGCACTTGCTGGATTCCGCCCCTGGTGTTTTTCACGCTGGTTCTGAACATACCGAAACTTTTGAAGTTGCGTTTTTATTTGAAGAAGGAACGCAAGCGCAGAGCCGCTGACGACGTACGCATCCTGTTCTATTCGGACAACCTGGACGAAACAAACGGTATCGCAAACAACTTGAGAAACGTGATTCCGTACATGCGCGCACATGGAATGAAGGCTTACCTCGCCGGCAGTGCATTCAATACGCGCCCATGCGGAGTCATCGAGAACAGCTACTGCATTTTGCTGCCACGCCTGTTCAGCATGGAACAGCTTGGCTACGCCAACAGCGAACTTGCAATTCCGCGAATTTCGCCGGCACTCCGATTGCTCAAGCGCTACCCCATCGACATGATTGAACTCGAGACGCCAAGCCCTGGAGCCTGGACGGTCTGCTTCTGTGCATGGGTTGCAGGAATCAAGGTATTTAGCCATTACCGCACCGACGTGCCCACTTACGCAAAGACTCTCGTGAAGGCGAAGTGGATGCACACGTACGTGCTTTGGCTGATGCGCATTTTTTACTGGATGGCGCGCCCGGTCATTAGCCCCTGCGAAGACTACGCCAACATTTTGCAAAAAGATTTGAAGGTGCCAGCCAACCAGGTGCAGATTCTCCCCCGCGGGCTGCCGCTGGATCGTTTTTCGCCGACATTGCGCGGTAAAGGCGCTTGGGAAAAATTCGGCAGCGACCGCACGCAAAGAAAAGTGCGCTATGCATTTATCGGAAGAATTTCCAAGGAAAAGAATCTGGAATTTTTGAACTCCGTGTGGACGAAGTTCTCGGCCAAGCATGACGACGTGGAACTCATGTACGTGGGTTACGGCTGGTATCTTGAAGAAATCAAGAAGCTGTTCAAGGAAAATCCGAGCGTCTGCTTTGCTGGCGAACAGGGCGGCGAGATGCTTGCAAGCCTTTACGCCGACGCAGACTTTTTCTTGTTCCCGAGTACGACGGACACGTTCGGAAACGTGGTCGTGGAAGCGATGTCTACAGGAACGCCCGCGATTGTGAGCAATTACGGCGGTCCGAGAAGCATCGTGAGAGACGACAACAAGTGCGGACGCATTTTGCCGATTGACGAAGCGAAGTGGCTCGAAACTTTGGAAGAATGCCGAACCATCAAACTTGAACAACCTGAGATTTATGAACAGATGCGAATCGACAGTCACAAGCGCAGCGAACAGTACACGCTGGCAAGTTCGACCAAGACGCAGTTTGAATACTTCAGGAAGTTAAAACGCGAAACGTACGGGATATAAAAAAAAAAACAGCCCTTCGGGGCTGTTTTTTTATAGTCAACTAGTCCAACAAACGGCCTAAACTTTTTCTGGCCAACTGCACTGCGCTAGGGAATGATCAATTTTTGCAAGGCTCTTATTTATAGTATTGATATTGGATGAGGGAGTCTCAAAATATTCATTCCAATACTTCATCCCATATTCTTTCCAGAACGCATACATTTTTTCCAGAGCTGTTTCCACATCAGATTCATTGAAGTAAATCTTGCATATGTAGGCATTTTTTGAAGGATTATGATGAGAAGGATGATGGAATACATATATGGATTCCTTTATATCCTTTGGAGACTTATGTTTGGATTCATAAGCCCGGCATTCTTCTTCCGTTAATATTCGACCGCCATTTTCTTTAGCATACTTATAAATCACATCATTAAAGCCAATCATTTTTTCATAGAAATATTTTTCTTTTTGATCAACTTTTTCATCGTTGAGGTTTACCCCTTCGAGATTTCTACTCACAAACTCAATGCTAAAATCATGAGGGATCCGTCCATAGACAAACTGAATCGAAGCCGTTTTATTTCTCCAATCCCGATGGTCAACAAATGGAACGGCCACATAATCATCGTTTCCTAAAAACAGATAGCCGTGCTTAAGCCTATCTCCATCCTGCTTTCTGACTGAATAAAAGAAGCCATCTTTTTTGCGTTTTTCTTCAAACCAGTCAAAAAGTTGCTTGTGCATTTTTTCCAAAGAATATTCCGGCATATATTTTCTCCATATTTGTAGTTTCATAGCCAATATAACAACATCAATGACAGAACGCAATCTTTTTCTTATATTCCCCCGCAATATGACTTCTGATTCTTTGAAACGTTTGCGCGATTGGTTCAGGGCGAATGCGGCAGAATTGCCGTGGAGGCCAGCGGACTTGGACGCGCCCCGTGATCCGTATGCGGTATGGATTAGCGAGACGATGTTGCAGCAGACGCAAGTATCGACGGTCAGGGATTATTTTACACGATGGATGGAACGGTTCCCGAATGTGGAAACGCTCGCCCAGGCGGAAGAAGCCGAAGTGTTCAAGTACTGGCAGGGGCTTGGGTATTACAGCCGCGCGAGGAACATTTTAAAGACGGCTAAAATCGTCACGGCCCTTCGGCTGGCTCAGGGACCTTGCAAGATGCCGGAGACGCGCAAGGAACTCGAAGCGTTGCCAGGAATCGGAGCTTACACAGCAGGCGCCATTTTAAGCCTCGCCTATCATAAACGAGAAGCGATTCTGGACGGGAATCTGGTTAGAATTTTCAGCAGATTGTACGAACTTGACTTTTTGCCAACTGATAAAGCAGAAAAATCTTGCGCCAAGATTTATTGGGAATATGCGCGGGAAGTGGCAGATTCACCGAAGGCGTATATGCACAACGAAGCTTTGATGGAACTTGGTCGAACCGTCTGTAAAGCCAAAAATCCTCTCTGCGAAAATTGTCCGCTCCGTAGTGAATGTCGTGCATTCATGGATGGACGCACGGCTGAATTCCCGCCCACCAAGAAGCACACCGAAAAAAGTTGGCACGGGACAGTGCTTGTTGTGGAGAGTGCTGACGATAAAATTCTAGCGGTAATCGGAGGACAAAAATTCTTGGACAAGCAGCTTGCGCTCCCGCACTTTGAAAGCACTCGCGGTGCCGCGGTCGCCCTCCCCGCCAAGGCCGAAGATTACATCAACGCCGATGAAATTGATTCTATGGACTACCGCGGGACATTCCGCCATAGCATTACCGTCCACAAAATCGAATGCGACATTCTTTACATCAAGTTGAAAACAAAATCGTCCAAGGCTCATTTGCCGATGCAAGACAAAGCCGATGCAAAATCGTCTTTTGAATGGATTGAAAAAGCGAAAGCCTTGGAGACTTTCGCAAATTCGTTCAGCTTAAAAGCGCTAAAAAAAGCTATTGGATCCGTGTAAGGTGATCCCGGCACAAGGCCGGGATGACAGCTAGAAGGCCGGGATGACAAAGAAGGCGGAATGACAGCTAGAAGGCTTTTTTGGCAGTGCAGAAGAAGCGGACTCGGCTATAGTCTCCATTCGGAGTTTCTATAACTTCCTTGCCTAAAGCCTGTATAATAGAACCCGCCAAAGAGAGTCCGTACTTCGGGAAGCGCTGTTCGAATGTGGCGTCCCAGTACCAGTCACCCTTTACGACATACGGTTTCTTGGAGCGAAGATTCCACTTGGCGTCGCTTCGATAACGGATCGAGTGCGAAATGCGGAACGTCTTTTTGATAAGCCAATCGGCATTGAACTCCGC
Source organism: Fibrobacter sp. (assembly GCA_045224895.1). GTDB lineage: Bacteria > Fibrobacterota > Fibrobacteria > Fibrobacterales > Fibrobacteraceae > Fibrobacter. The sequence continues at coordinate 34,318 of JBGVAT010000005.1, read as the reverse complement.
AAAGAATTCCGACGGTTGGATTTCGAAACGTTTTTCTTTGCCTTCGATGTGTTCAAAGCCCGTAAGAGCCGTAAACTTGAGCAAGTCCCTGTACCAAAGATTGATCCAGAACTCACCCGTAACGCCCTTGATCCAGGAATTGATTCGGCCGACGTCGCCATGACGGAATGTATAAATTCCATCGACAACATATTTATCGACATCAAATGTTTCGGCACCATATTCAGCCCAAAGGCTACCACGTGCGCCAAAGCCAAAAAAGTTCGTCAGAGTATCATCCAAGCGAATGGAGGCTTGCATCAAATTCATGCGGCCAGCAGCCGTAAGCGAAATCGTGTCACCATCGAAATACTCATAAGTATCGGCAATGGGATTCAGTCGGGTTCCAGAGATATTCTTGCCACCGAATGTAATTTTCATTCTGTCGTAAACGGGGATGCCGTATTCCACACTGTCCTGGACAAGCCAATCCCTATCGTTCACGCCAAACACGACATCGAACTTTAAGTTTTCATTCGGACGGACGCGCATTTCAAGGAACGGCCACATAACAAGATCGTTGTCCAGGCTCGTATAGACAGCTCCCGAATCATCAACAGCACGGAACGAAAGCCCTGCAGAAAGCTGCAACATTCCACGTTTACAGCTTTCACCGCAATTATAGACGATAGAGCCATTCAGTTCCTTACGTTCACCTGTTTCCTTTTTCGTTTTATTCTGATATTCCCCGTCTTCGTAAACGAGACTTGCCGTGAAATTGCCGACGTCGGCACGTGCTTCAATGCGCGGCTTGTACTGCACCGGAATCCACCTGGAACTTTCGGTAAAGAACCACATATATTCCATACCCGCAAGCACAGAGGCGTTTACAAAGTCGTTGGTATACCCGAGTCCACCGTATGCGGAGCTGAACATAGGCCAGTTTTCGCCAAAGAACGAAAACGAGCCATCCACCACATGCCTACGGTATTCCCAAGCAGAATAGAACGTGTAATGATCATCCTGGAACAAACGGAACGTTGCCCAAAATCCGTGGAACGACGGAGTGCGCACGCCCGCCTCCAAAATCGGAGTCCTGTTGACAGGGCGTTCGTTATGAGTCATAAGAAAATCGCGATAAATCAAATCGCCAAGTTCATTACCCGTCTTCATCCAAACAGAGGGTGCTTCGATCGGATCCCAGCTAGGAAGCACGGACATACGGTTGAAAAGCAAACGGTAATTCAATTTCCGGGGCGTCCACAGTTCGCTTTCGGAATGGATACCGCCAGCGCCAAGGGCACGGTCGAAATAGTACGTGGGGCTACCGATCAGGTATGTTCCATTATCCCGGGAAACAACTTCCATCCCTTCCATTTCTGGATCGACAGAGGCGAACGCAGAACATGCCGAGATTGCCAATGCTGCTACAAATTTATTCATAAAGGAGTTCATTACCACAGGCTCCTTTCAAATGTGATTCCCGCCGAAAGCATATCAGAGGCTTCCGGATAGGTCCAAAGTTCTTCCCACATAATATGGAAACCCACACTATATTCCTTATACTTGAACACCGGCAAACTGATTCTTGCATACCAGCCAAATTCCGTTTCGTTATCCGTCAGGGTTCCACCGGGTTCGTCATAAAGATGGACCTTGGAATCGGCGCGGGTCCAGCTACAGGTAAAGCCGCCCCCCAGCACCACCGGATGAATCACGTTCCACCTCCAGTCAACACCGACACGGCCCATGAACTGGTGGACACCATCGTAGTAGATATCGGGTCTCGGTTTAAAGTAAGCGTACTGGAACATCACGACGCCATCGACGTTGTCCCAATAGGCATAGTGGATTCCGACGCCGCCATACAGGGTATTCTTTACGGCATCCATCATATCGCCCATGGGGTATATTTCACCGCCTTCGACGAACACGGAAAAGTGGGAGAACGAGATATCGTTTGCGACAGCCGCAGAGTCGTTTCTAAACGCAAGCGGGTCTTCGGCGTGCAAAAGCGATACCAAGCCTAAGGTGAGAATCGCAATGAATTTTTTCATTTTTTGTATTCCAGAGCTTGAGCAAAAAAGCCATCGAGACGAGAGTCCTTGAGGCCCGGCAAAACAGGTTCACCGACTTTAACGAATTCAGGATGAGCCTTGACGAATCGAGCGATCACGCGGGTCGTTTCGGTAGGATCCGGGCTGCAGGTCGCATACACGAGGCGGCCGTGAGGTGCAAGCGCGGTCGATGCATTTTCGAGAATCTTGAATTGCAGTTCGGCAATTTCGTTGATGGATTCCGGAGTCATGCGGTAGACGGATTCGGGACGGCGAGCGATGACGCCCATATTGCTGCACGGGACATCGAGGAGGATGCGGTCGAATTTAGACGAATGCTGCGGTGCTGCCGCGGGGGCTTGGGGTTCTGCGGCAAGGTCGATGACTTCGGTCTTGATGTTCGTGAGTCCGAGGCGGTTCATCAGGTCCTGCATCTTTTCAAGACGGGATGCAGAAGAATCGCTAGCGAGGATTTCGAGCGAACCATCCATTTCGGCCATGAGAGCGGTCTTGCCACCCGGAGCGGCACAGGCGTCCCAGACTTTAAGGCCAGGCTTCAGGTCCATGAGCTTAATGACTTCGAATGCGGACGGATTCTGGAACGAGAATTGTCCTTTCACGAATTCCGGAGTCGCAAGCAACAGCTTTACACCCACGTCACGCGGGATTTCGATGTAACGGTCGTACAGGATCGAGGAACCCGTGATGCCGAGTTTTTCGGCAAGCACCGGAGCGTTTGTCTTTTGCAGGTTCACGCGGATCCATTCCGTCGGGCGCACGAGCGTTGCCTTGGCTAAGGCTTCGGCCTGCTCACCACCGTAGACATCGAACCAACGGCGCACAAGCCATTCGGGCACGGAATTTTCGATGCTCACGCGGCGAACGCGCTGCGGTGGAAGCGCAGGCTCGCCCTGACGGCGAGCAGTGCGAAGCACCGCGTTCACAAGACGCGCTGTACTCTCACCGAGATTTACAGACTTCGCAAGTTCAACGCAAGCGTTGATGGCGGCATAGTCCGGCACGTCCATGAAGAACATCTGGAAGAGGCCCATTTCGAGAATGACTCGGGCTTCGAGCGACGGCATTTTCTTGGAGAGCGACTTGACGAAATATTCGAGATACAAATGTCTACGGCAAACGCCCAAGGCAAGTTCCATAGCGAATGGAGACAAGCCTCCTTCCTTGATAAACGAGCCATCTTTTAGCCAAAGCAAAAGGACTCGATAGGCTTCTTCACGTTCTGTTAGCAAAATTGAAGTCCCTCGCGCTTTTGGATTCCACGCATAAAGTCGGCAACAGGCATCGGCTTTTTGCCTTCGGCCTGGATTTCGATGACTTCGAGGACGCCATCACCCGTTCCGACAAAAAGGCGATTGTCCTTGAATTCTACAGCACCCGGAGCAAGCTTCGGACCATTTTCGGGAGTGTCCGTCTTGCGGAGATACACCATACGGCCACCGAGCTTTCCATATCCACCTGGCCACGGATTGAACGCGCGGATGCGATTGTGGATTGTCAGAGCCGGCAAGTTGAAATCAATCAAGCCTTCTTCTTTCTTGATTTTCGGAGCGCCGCTAGCCTGGGCGTGGTCTTGCGTCAAGTCCTTTTCGCAACCGTTTTTAAGCTGGTTGATGGCATCGTCCAAAGCATCGACGCCCGGAGCGACCATTTTGTCGAGCAAGCTTGCAGTTGTTTCCTGATGGTCGATGGTTACCGTGCGCTGGGCAAGAATCGGACCGTGGTCCATCTTTTCGTCAAGGCGGAAGACGGTCACGCCCGTCTCTTTGAGACCATCGGCAATGGCACGCTGTACCGGAGCGGCTCCACGATACTTCGGGAGCAAGCTGCCATGAACATTCACGGCACCGAATTTGGCGACACCCAAGATGTTCTTTGGCAAAATGGAATAAGCCACGACGACAAAGAGATCGGCATCGTACTTGCGGAGGTCTGCTTCGAATTCCGGGGACTTCAAGTCCGTCGGCTGCAATACCGGCAGGTTGTATTTCAAAGCCGTTTCTTTTACCGGCGGAGGCGTGAGTACGCGGCCACGACCAGCAGGACGGTCGGGCTGTGTGACAACTGCCAAAACTTCGTTATCGGAAGCAACAAGATGCTCCAAGAAATGTGCCGCAAACGCGGGGGTTCCCATAAATACAATTTTCATATGGGGAAATATAAGTTTTTCTTAGCTACACAAAATAGGCGATTCCGGCACGGAGGCCGGAATGACATCAAAGTTATCTATTTCATAATCTACTTTTTGCATTAAAAAAAACACCTTTGGCGTGAGCCCTTATTTTCTATCTTTGGCCGCATGCGAGTTCTTTTACAATTAGCCCTGATTCTAGGAATTTGCTATGCAGGCGAACTCCTCAACACATACACAGGAATCCCCATTCCAGGCAACATTCTCGGGATGCTCATTCTGCTCCTTTTGCTTTGCCTCAAGATCATCAAGTTGGAACAGATCCGAGAAGTAAGCGACTTCTTTTTGAAGCGTCTTTCGTTCTTTTTCTTGCCTCCCGCTATTGGGCTTATGCTCGTCGGCGATGACGTCAAAAGCCAGTGGCCACTTTTGCTGTTTCTCTGCATTGTCATTACCATTGTAACGATGGTGACGACCGGCTGGGCCGTGCAACTTCTGAGCAAAAAAGAGAAAGCGAACGACTCCAAAGCATCGACTGAAAAAACATCCTCGGAACAATAAGCGAGAGTCAACATGTTCGGCATCATTCTTACCATCATCGCCTTTGAAATTGGCGTTTCCATCCGCAACAAGTGGCGCAATCCGTTACTGAACCCGATTCTCATCGCCACGATCCTCATCATCGGATTCTTGACCGTCACGGGAATCGAATACGAGACCTACAAAGTCGGAGGAGATTATATTTCGTTCTTCCTCGGACCTGTTACGGTTCTGCTCGCCGTTCCGTTGTACAGACACATCCAGGCGCTCAAAAAAGCATGGCTTCCGATTCTTGCGGGAATCACGGTTGGGTGCGTCACAAGCATCGCTTGCGTGATTGCGTGCGCAAAGATTTTCAACATCAGCAAATCGCTGATGCTTTCGCTCATTCCAAAGTCCATTACGATTCCGATGGGTTCCGTGGTTTCAGAACAAATTGGCGGAAATCCGTCCATCACGATTGTCGCGATTGTCATTACGGGAATTACCGGCGCTGTGACGGCTCCACTCGTGTGCCGATTTTTCCGCATCGGAAATCCGATTGCGCAGGGTGTTTCTATCGGAACTGCAAGCCACGCTCTTGGCACAACGAAGGCGATGGAAATCGGCGAGGTTCAAGGCGCCATGAGCAGCCTTTCGATTGGGGTTGCGGGCGTCGTTACGGTGTTCATCACACCGTTGCTGTTGAAGATTTTGGGGTAAAGCGTCCCGAGAGAAACGTAATAGCAAGTGTGTAAGGCGACCCCGGCACACAGGCCGGGGTGACAACGCACTCGTTTTACTTCACCTGACTTTTTCCGATCAATACGGTCGAGATGATGCTTTCGGCTTCTGGAATATCCAGAAGCTTTTTCAATTCGTCGTGATAGAAGAAATGTTCTTCGCGAGCGGTCCTGTTGAGCAAGCGCGCGGACTCGTAAAGCGACTCCGTGAGGACACCCGCATTGAGGTTCATGTAACGGTAGCCTCGGTTCCCAAGCACCTTGCAGGATTCATTCAAGTTCGATGTCAGAACGACTGCAAACACGGCATTCTGGACTTGTTCGGGAACGGCAAAGCACTTGCTGAACTTTTTCGGATTGGCAGACCCGTTTTGCATATAGATGGACTTGCGCACAGGGATGTAGCGGTACACCCCCGCAAACACGAACATCACGTCAAATACGACAACCCAAATTTTTATGAGCCCGACGCCAAAAGCGTTCAACTGGGCAAGTTCCAACCAACGCAACATCGATGAAAAATCATCCAGGTCGAGCGTTCCGTGGATAAACGGAGAGCAGACTTTTTTATCGGGGCGCAAATACCAGAGTTCACGCAAGTAGTATTCGTTCGTGAACTTCGCCGGAGTCAGCGGGAACTCGTCACCCGGCAAGGCGTGCGCGACCAAACGACGCACCTTCATGCATAGATTCAGTTCATCAATGTTTTCGAGATGGTTCTGCAACATGAACCGGGACGGATATCGCGAAATTTCATAGCTCTGATCGTCCACAAAAGCATTCATTTCGGCATGGTTCGAATACGCCAATTCCCCCACACCGTCGTCTACAGAATTGAATGCGACCATGCTCTTTTCGGGGAAAATCGCAATCGCCGCCATAGGCATTTCTGTAGAACCAAGCTTGAGCGCAACCGCAATGGCATCATCGACAAACCCGCCAAGCGTAAAGACCTTCTGGCCTCTCGATTTTGCAACGAGAATCGTGTTGGCGCAGGCAGATCCCACATCCATTTGCACCTGACGGTAAGCGGCTTCGCGAAAACGCCACACCGCCCTTTCGAGGACTCCCGTATAAATAAAAACCGTCTGGGCTTCGTTCACGAATTCACGTTCCGGGAACGCCGCAAGAATCGATTCGCGGACGTCCTTGCCGCCAAGCTTCACCAGATTTGACTCATCGCCATCGACGTAATAGACGCCATCGGGAATATCCATACCGTGTACTACGGCATACACACAAACCGGATTCAAGAAATCCGCCGAAACTGGCGAAAGGAGCGGCATAAAAGCTGCCGTAAGAGGATACCGGGTCGCCCCCTTATAACGCTTATCGGCATACGCCTGTTTTTCCCAATGCATAATGACCGGATCCCCGCTTCCGTGGGGGATATACTGAGTCGATTCGTGGTACATTTCGGAGAAATAGCGCATCCGAAAAAAATTTAAAAAAGTTTAAGGCACCTCCGAAGTGCATTGACACATAAATAAAACTTTTTTTTCAAAAATGCGTAAGGAAATAAGACTTTTTGACCAAATCACTTAATACACTTTTTATTCTAGTGAATCATTTTACATAGAGAAAAACAAGACCCCAAATATATCTTTGTTAAAAAAGAAAAATCACCTTAAGAGGGCTTTATGCAACTCAAAAAAATTTCTCCGAAGTTTGGCATTTTGGGATTCGCAACCGTGTTGGCGCTTACCGCCTGCGGCGATGACAATCCGCAAGCAATTCCCACCAACGATCCTGGCTTCAACAGTCCTGAAAACACTGTTCCGGCTTCGAGCAGCGCAATAGATCCGACCTCTAGCAATCGCGCTATCGACCCGATGTCTAGCTCTGATATCGCAACAGGATCCTCCAGCTCGGCTACAGCAATTGACCCCTCCACACTCCCGGCAGAAGGCCCGATCACTCCGGCCGCAGGTCTCGGCGTCGTGCTTGACGATTTCGAAGACGGCAACGGCATGAGCAACACGGACGGCTACTGGTACACATACAACGATAACGACAACGAAGGCGCCTCCATCATTACGACGGCCCTCGATGAAGAAGGCAATATCGCAGCCCAGCGCGTCAACAACGGTTCCAACTACGCCTTCAAGGTAGCATACACTCTCGACAAGGGCGGTTACGCTTATGAACCGTATGTCGGTTGGGGCGTGCAAATTGACGAAAACGATGCCAACGGACGTTTTGGCGGCATCACTTACTGGTACAAGGGTGGCGCTCACGAAGTCCACGTTGAAATTTCTGATGTTCAGGACTACGACGTGCATCTCGCCAAGGTCGCAGCCTCCACCACTTGGAAGCAGGCCGTCATCCGCTTCAAGGACTTAGTTCAGGGCGGCTGGGGCGAAGAAGTTCCGTTCGACGCAAAGCACATTACCGCCATCAGCTTCCAGGCCAAGGGCAACAAGGCCAAGGTCATCACCGACTCCCTCTTCATCGACAACATCTATTTGCAGGATACCAGCGAAGTTGCCAAGGACCAGCCGGATATGGAAATCAAGGATCCGCTGATTCCTGAAGTAAGCTTTACCGAAGCCGAAATCACGGTGACGAACCCGTTGCAGGAAAAGGCCATGAAGTACCTCAACAAGGGTGTCAACTTCACCAACTGGCTCGAAAATGCCGATGGCAAGTTCAAGTCCTTTGAACTGGGCGAAAAGGATGTCCAGATTCTCGCAGAAAACGGCTTCAAGAGCCTCCGCTTGCCGATTGACCTTGACCTCTACGCCACAAACCGCGACGCATTCATCGCAGGCACCGACGCAGAACTCAAGTTCGACGACGACACGCTCTTCATGGTTCTCGACTCCTTCGTAGAATGGACCGGCAAGTACAACATGTCCCTCGTGATTGACTACCACGAATACGACAACAGCTACAACCTCACCAGCGCCAAGGACGAAAACTACATCAAGATGATGGCCGAAACGTGGAAGCATGTTGCCGCCCACTACGCAGAAAACACCCGCGAAGACCTGTTCTTTGAACTCTTGAACGAACCCGACATGAGCAACGGCAAGGTGACCGCAGCATTGTGGACTAACGCAGCCCAGGCAATGATTGACGCCATCCGTACCGTCGATACCAAGCACACCATCCTCTTTGGCGATGCCCAGTGGTATTCGATTACGCTCCTCGCCAAGCGCACCCCGTTCACCGATGACAACATCATCTACGTCATCCACACCTACGAACCGTTCGCCTTCACACATCAGGGCGGTTCCTGGACAGACTACGCCACGATCAAGAACATTCCGTTCCCCTACGATCCGGCAAAGTGGTCTACGGTTTCGGGCGACTTCGGCGTAACGGCAAGCACCAAGGCTTACGTGAAGACGAACATCAAGAACTACTACAAGACCGGCAGCAAGGAAGCCATCATGGTTGAAATTCTCAAGGCCAAGAAGTGGGCAGCCACGAACAACGTTCCTGTGATCATCAACGAGTTCGGCGCACTGAACCTCCGCTCTACCGCAGAATCCCGCCTCAACTACCTCACGGCCATGCGCGAAATCTGCGACACGCTCCAGATTCCTTGGACGCACTGGGGCTACACCGGCAACTTCTCCGTGATCGAAAACGGCAAGTTGATCGAAGGTCTCGACAAAGCACTCGGCGTCGGCAAGTAGTTCAAAACAAAATCTTTCCTCCTAAACCCAAAGCCGGACTGTTAACGCAGTTCGGCTTTTCTTATTCCGTGCAATGCATCACCAATGCCTTGATAAAAAACACATACACGAGCTTTGGGTGAAAAATCGTTTGTCCATCACCCCTCAAAATTCTAAATTTCGATTATGAAGTTTAAGATTACGAGCATTTTTGCGGCTTGCACCTCGCTCATATTGACGAGTTTGGCATCGGCAGCCGGTTTTTACGGCAACCAAAGTGACATCAAGTGGAAAACGGCGGGCACGGAACATTTCCAGTTCATCTACCCTGTGGAATACTCGACGCATGCGGCAAAGGTTTCTGCATACGCCGAAGCCGTTTACGATTCCGTCACGAGCCGCTACCACAAGGCGCTCCCCGGCCGCGTGAGCGCAGTCCTGAACAATGCCCTTTACAGCAACGGCAGCGCCATTCCGAGCGAAAACGCCGTGAATCTCTGGCTTACGAACTGGGACTTTAAAATTCGCAGCAGCCACGGCTGGATTTCGGATGTCATCACGCATGAATTCAGCCACCTCGTGAGCATCGAAAGCGGAAGCAAGACATTCAACAATCTTTACGGTCTCCAGTTCAGCTACACGGACTACTACAACGAACGTACGCGATCGGACTTCCTCACTATGATTCCGTTTACGCTGCAGCCGCTCTGGTTTGCAGAAGGTACGGCACAGTATGAATCCTCGCGTATGGGATTTGACGGCTGGGACACGCACCGCGACATGCTCCTCCGTACGGCAGTGCTGAACGATACCCTCATGACGCTCCCGTACATGCACGATTTTTCGGACAATTCGCTTTTTGCAGAACTCGGCCCTTATACACAAGGTTTTTCGCTCGTTCTCTACATCGTAAAGCACTACGGTGACGATGCGATCCCAAACATTTGGACAGAACTTGGACGCCCTTACCGCGCCACACTCAATGGAGCCATTCAAAAAGTTCTCGGCATCAGCGAAGAAGAACTTTACGAAGCCTGGAAAAAGGAAATCACCGAATATTACCAGGCACAAAAAGATTCCCTCGGTCCCTTGGTCGAAGGCATCAAGATCACCAAGGAAGCCTACTGGAACGACTTCCCGGTCGTAAGCGGAAAGAACCTTTATGGTGTTTCGAACTTTGGCGGCCCTTGGTTTGACGGAAGCGTTTTCAAGATTCCGCTGGAAGATACGTTAAAGACGAGAGAGGATTCTGCGAAAGTCGCGGATTCTAAAAGCGTCGATTCCGCGAAGGTGGAAGTCGGCGACATCGAAGTCGAAGGTGCCGACAGCCTCATCAACATCGGTGATTTTGCCAAGTCGGGATTCAAGGCGAAAAAGCCCTGGTTCGACAAGGGCATCGACGTCTATAATGATAGCGTCCACGGTCCGATTCTCGCCTACATCAGTTACCAGAACCGCGACAAGGATGGACACGCCCACTTTGACATCGCCCTGAGCGACACGAACAAGAACCAGGCTTCGCTCACATTCCTTGCCGATGCCGTCTACCCGTCATTCAACAAGCAGGGCAACGAAGTCGTATTCGTAAGGCGCGAACCGTTCAGCACGCGTTTTGTCTTGAGCAAGGCTCCGTTTACAAGCGACTTGAAGAACGTCTCCGCAGACGATCCGATTGACATTTACAAGCCTGACACATCGTTCCTCTACTACAACATTTATAGCCCTAAATTCAGCCCGGACGGAAAGCGGATCGCGTTCAGCTTCTTTGACGATGTACAGCGAGGCATCGCCATCATTGATGCAGACGGCAAGAACTTCAAGGTCGTCAGCACGGCCGGCTACGACGAACGAGACGTTTCGTGGATCGATAACGACAAGATTATTTTTGCAAGCAACAGGAACAACATTTTCAACCTCATCGAAAAAGACCTGAACAGCGGCAAGGAACGCGCATTGACGAACGTCGTTGGCGGTGCTTTCACGCCGACACTTTCTGGCGACACGATTTTCTTTACGCAGTACGACAAGGACGGATTCTCGCTCTACAAGTTGCCCTATAAAAAAGAAGCGGAACCCGTCTTCCGCGATAGCATTGCCGTGACCGTCCGCGATAGCGTTTTGCAGGTCGCAGATACAGTCCAGATCGCGTGCGCTGACACGGTCCAAACCACCGATTCGACAAAGGCCGCGAATACAGCCGTCGCAGGCGCCGCGGTCGCGAACGCCGATTCCGCAAAATGCACGCAAGTTGTCTTGCGCAAGGACGTGATTCAAGTGGAATACCGCGACACGATCAAGGTCGCCGTCCAGGATTCCACCCAACGTGAAATCAAGCTTGTCGGCAGCATTCCGCCCAAGCCACACAAGAATCTCGAACTCATCGACCGCGAATTCGCAGGCACAGAAAGAAACTACAAGCCCATTCCGAACACACCGTTGTTCGTTCCGATCCTAAGCATCAGCGAAAACGCGCCAGCCCTGACCGTCTTTGGGGAAGGCGAAATGAAGGCCAAGCTCGGTCTAGCAGTCGTCATCAGCGACGCCCTCAAAAAGAACAATGTGCAGATAGGCCTCTTGCTTGAACTCGGAAAGGGCATTGACTACATCAACAGTGACGGACTCAACCCCGAACAGGAAAAGGAATTCTTTATCGCTTGGGACAACCACAGCACACCTCTGGATCTGGGGCTTTCGTACAGCTACGCCAACTACACGAACAAGGACACCGTCCATTACGAGGATGTTGCCGCTAATGGTGGTGATAGCATCGGTACAAGCCAATACGCTTACGCCACACAGGCCATTACAGGCGCCGCGGGCTACAGCATTTTCAAGAGCATCGACACTTTGCAAGCGGCAATCAGTTACGACTGGGCCAACGTAAACTTCTACAAAGAACGAATCGAATGGACCTACCAAAAGCGCTTTAGTGCAACGGTCGGCCTTGGGCTATACGGAGACCACGAAGGCGAAGGCGGATCAGGAATTTCTGGGCAAGGAAACGGCCTCTTCCTGTATTACCAATACGCCAACAGCGACCTCAGCCGTCCAGGAACTCTCTACGTCACCGAAAACGGTAGAATCGAGACGCACTACAGAAACTTTGCCCTCCATCAATTTGGCCTGAACCTTTACGGAAGTGTGCAGACTCCGCTTCTTGGCGCACGTCTTGCTGCCGGCGGAAAGTTCACAAGCTACCTCCACTGGAGTACTGATGACGCCTGCGACACGCTGGATTCCTACTACTACATGCCAGTATTCCTCGAGGGTTACCCCTACTTACGTTCTTCCGAAGATTACACGCTCGCCGGTACAAAAACGGCGATGGCAGAACTCCATTACCTCTACCCCATCTATGATGACTGGAGACACAGCTTCTGGATATTCTCGACCCGCAGCCTTTACGTAGACTTGTTCTCGCAAATCGGCGCCGCCTGGGATGGAAAGTTGTTTACAGGCAAGATCAATGATCACGGGTTCTGGGACCGTTCAGTGGGCTTGAGCGTCCGTATGAGCAACAAGATTTGGGGAAGTGTTCCGCTCGATATTTCAGTTACGTTCGCCCGAGGTCTTGACCGCATCGGCGAAGACAGCGACTTGCGTGGCGGAACGAAGCTGGATCCGATCCACTTGACGTTCTTGCCCAAGAGCCTCCGCCCGACGAGAATCAAGTTTTCTATTGGGATGGGGTTTGTTAATTCCTGGCAATAAAGGAGATGCCTGCTCAGCGGCAGGCATGACACATAAAAGGCGGCTTATGGCCGCTTTTTTTTATTTAAGGTTTAATAGTTGAAGCTTGGGGTTTTCTTCGCTTCGCCGGGAAGGAGCTGACCGGGGCTAGTGCGTTCAGCGTCTCGACCCTTGAAATTCGGATTCAGCTTCTTGACACTTTTCGCCTTGACGTCAGCCTGTATATCCATCAAGTGACGTTCCCATTCCTGAATGGCACCGTCCAATTCCTGACGCGCATTGAGCATCAGTTCCTTGAGCTGCATCAGTTCCAACATACGTTCTCGTTTCATCACCCAAAGTTCTTCTTCTTCAGGCATACGCTCGATGTTGAAGAGCAAGTTCAAGTACTTTTCTTCCGCTTCGCGGTAGGCCTTGTAAGTATCTTCGTAAACGAGGTTACGGTCTTCGGCCATCGTCTGCTGGGACGACATATGAGTCGCGCAACCGACAAAGTTGACGGCTACGGGAAGAAGGAACAGAGGAATCGAAAAACGCATAAATTTAAAGTACAAAAAATTACTCAGCCGTTTCTGCCACGGGATGCTTTATGTTGAAAAGTCTTTCGTGCGTGACGTGGCTCGTGAACGTGACCGTGTCCTTGGTTTCCGGGTGGACCATCGTATGCGTTCCGACCTTGACTTCGCGTTCCTGGCAAGGCACGCCAGTTTCGGGTTCGATCATGACTTCGAATTCGGTGCGGTATTCGCCCTTGTGACCTGCCGTATAAGTCTTGAACTTTTCGGGAACGATCTTGCTACCCACGTGCTGTTCCCAGATGAAGTACGGGAAGCTTTCGGTTTCGTGCAGGTAGACGATATAGTCCAAGCACTTGCGATGGTCTCGGTTGGAGAATCCCTTGGTCACCACGGAGTCAATCTGGATAAGCGCAAAGTTCAAGCGTCCCTGCTGCTTTAACAGTTCTGTCACGTTCGCTTTTACAGGAACAACGCCCGTAAGCAAGTGGGACATTTCCCAACGGTGCTTTTCCAAGCGCTTCAAATGCGGCTTGAAATCCGGGTTCAGGAGCTGCTTGCGCCAACGGTCCGGCATCGGGATGTGAACCAGCAGCGAATCGTAGCCATCGTCAATACCCGTGAGGCTCGTGACGTTTCTATCGACAGCGGCCAAGTCCACTTCCTTGATGCGCCAGGCGAGTTCCGTCGGCATAAAATTCTTGAGGTATCCGCGGGACTTGTCAATAGTATAGGTACGCTTGACAAACGTCGTATCGCCCTTGGATGAGTAATCCAGGTCAGCATACGTCGCCGTAATCGTTCCCATCTTTTCTTCGCCCTTAAGGTCTATTGTCGCATAGTAGCTTTCGGCATACAGTTCAAGCTTGACCGGAGAGCTTAATTTATAGTCAACAGACACTTCGGACTCACCGCAAGCAGAGAGCATTGCGGCAAGGAACATTCCACTCAAGAATTTTATTTTATTCATCAAGATAACCAGTTATTGATTGACAATCGTAAGTTGTTTGGTGGCAATCAAGCCGTTTTCGGACGAGACTTCGATTACGACGGTTCCTGGAGCCTTAAGCTTCGTCATTTCACGAGCCGTAGCATAGCCACCACGACGAGAGCGACCTTCAAGCGTGTAGGAATCCAGCCTGCTTGTCACACGAGCCTTGTGTTCCCAAATTTGCGCCCCCTTATTCTGGAGCGACCCTTCGTAGAACGCAATTTTCAATTCATTAAAGTCAAATCCGGTACCGTAACGGACTTGAACGATAAGTTCATCAGCCATTCTGAATACGCTGCCCGTATCAGCGACGATATTCATTGCCGGGTTCCATTCACGGCCGCAAGCAATGACAGGTTCAGGTTTTGAGCAGCCTGCAAACATAGCGCCCATAGCGAGCGTTGCAAGCATCATGGCTTTCTGTGTCTTTTTCATTGTATCCCTCTCTTTTTGATCCCAACAGCACTTTTTAAATTAGCAAAAAACTATCTGTCAAGTACAAACATCATCTCAAGATGGGGTGTTTGAGGGTAAAAAGCAAAGCCTTCGGCGTGCGAAAGGGTAAATCCGGCCTCCGCAAACTTCGCATAATCGCGTGCAAGGGTCACCGGATCGCAAGATACGTAAATCAGGCGGTTGACGGAACTCTTGACAATGGCGGTCAGAGCCTCTTTCGGAAGGCCCGTACGCGGAGGGTCCACGATGAGGGTTGCAGGCACGTCCACGACATTTTCGAGGAGCCAATCTTCGGCGGGGGCCGAGACGTTATCGATTTCGGAAACGGAAGACGCCGCGAGAATCTCCGACTCATTTGGAGCTGCCGCCGAGACTGCCGAAGGAACCGCCGCCGGAACAGACAAATTAACCTTAGCATGTTTGAGGCAGCCTTCTTCGCGTTCGACGGTCGTAATCTTTTTAAACTTGTCCTGCAAAATGCAGGCAAAGAACCCGACACCACTGAACAAGTCAATGAGCCAATCGTTCGTGGCCTTGCCGCTCGCGAGACCTTCGTCAACGGCCTTGCGCACGGCATCGACGAGCTTCGGCAAAAGTCCCAAGTTGCTCTGGAAAAACACAGAGGCATCCGCTTCGATTTTGCGCCCCGCAATTTCAACATGGCTTATGGCATGTGCGTCAAAGTCGGACTTGTGCATTCCCGGGTAATAGAACGAGATTTCGCCTTTACCGTTATCGAAAATGTTCACGTCCAGTTCGCGAGGGAGCCTGCGAAAGTCGTCACGGCCACCCGCATTTTTTGAACAGCCCGCAAGACCATCGCAGATAAGCTTTGCAGCCGGGCCACGCAAAAATTCGTTCAGCGCATCCGTAAGCACAGGGCAATTTTCAAACGGAACGATGTCATTACTTTCTTCGCCACGGAATCCAAAAGTTGTGCGTTTTGCAGAACCTTCACGACCGGCAGCTCCATCATAACCAGAATTGCCGCGGAACACGACGCGGGCGCGATTGCGATAGCCCCAGGCATTCCCTGTATGGATGACAAAATCTTCGGGCAGTTCCGCATGCGCCAAGCGCCTGAAGTTTTCGCGTTCGACTTTTTCGAGGTATTCCGCCTGCTTTTCGGAAGCCAAATGTTGCAAGCTGCAACCACCACACTTTCCGTACAACGGGCAAAGCGGCTTGACACGATCCGGGCTCGGTTCAATCACTTCGACAACGCGGCCCTTGGTAAAATCCTTTTTCTGGAATGTAAGACGCACCTTGCAGAGTTCGCCCGGCAGAGCCCCCGCCACAAAGCACACGCGGCCGTCTTCCAAGCGCGCCATGCCCTCGCCGCCCTGCACCATCTTTTCGATGCGGAGGGTCAAACATTCACCACCACGCGATTCACGACTAGGATTGTGACGGTCGTTGTTGCGGTTCGGACGCGGGCCTTTAAACGAGCTACCATTGCCCTTAAAGCGGTTGTTTCTGCGAAATTCTGCCATACCGCTATAAAATAGAATTTTTACAAGAAGGCGACCCCGTCCCGGAACGGAGTCCGGGATGACATCGCGGTCGGGTGACAAGCCGGGGTGACACTGCCGTATTTTGCATTTCATCACGTATATTTAATAGTCTGTCATTATTACCATATTGCTATTTGATATTTTTTCTAAATTGTCGCCCAATGGAAACGACATCGATAGTTTTACCGAATGCGCTCACTGCCGCGAACAGCCAAAAGCTGCTTTCAAGTTGCAGGAACGCCCTCACCAAAGGGGAGCTTCATCTGGACGGATCAAGCCTTACCTCGATGGACTACAGCGCCGATGCCTTTTTTGCACTTTTAGCTGAGCTTTCCGAAAAAACGGGCCACAGGCTCGTACTTGCGCATTTCAATCCCGAAATCAAGCAGCACTTGCAGAACCTCCGCAAGATGGTTCCGCCCGAAAAGCCAAAGCGGGAAACAAGCAACATCCTCGAAATGTTGGGTGAAACCGGTTTTATGGTCATCCGCGAAACATTCGAAGTTCTCGTCCTCCTGTTCATGGCCATCTACTGGACGCTTATCGGTCCGTTCGACAAGGGCAAGATCCACTTTGGCGGCATCACCAAGCAGATGTTCAAGTCGGGCAGTGAAGCCATGGGAATTTGCTTTTTGTTCGTGGGTCTGATCTGCCTTACGATGGCTTTGCAGAGTTCGGTGATGCTCAATGCCGTGGGTGGCGGTTCTTACCTCGCTTCGGGGCTTGGGTTCCTCATTTTTGCAGAAATCGGTCCGCTCCTCACGACCATCATTCTCGCCGGCCGTTCCGGTAGTGCCATGGCCGCAGAAATTGCGAACATGAGCGTTTGCGAAGAAGTCAAGGCCATCAAGTCCATGGCTATTCCGCCGGTGCAGTACCTCGTGGTTCCACGCTTTATCGCCCTCAGCATCACGACGCCGATCCTTTCGTTCAGCGCCTCCATTGTCGGAAGCATGGCAGGGTTCATTATCGCCTACTTCTTCTGCGATATTTCTTTTTCGAACTATATGATGGGACTCCGCGACGGCATCGACCCGATGACGTTCCTCAAGAGCACCATCAAGGCTCTCGTGTTTGGCTGGATTGTAACGCTCATCGCCTGCAACAAGGGACTTAACGCCCACGGCGGTGCAGAAGCGGTCGGTAAGGCGACCACGTCGAGCGTCGTGGCTGCGATTTGTACCATCGTGATTACAGATACCCTTTTCGCCTTCATTTTCTACTAGAGGTCAATATGGACGAAATTCTAAAAGTTGACCATCTGAAAGCGAGCTACGGCAACGAATCTATCTTGAAGGATATTTCGTTTGGCGTCAAGAAGGGCGAAATCCGCATGGTGCTCGGCAGCTCCGGTTGCGGCAAGTCGACGCTCCTCAACAACATCTTGAAGTTCATCAAGTCGGACGAAGGGACGATCACTTACTTCGGAAAGTCGTTCGGCCCCAAGGACGGCCTCGACAGCGAGACCCGCATGCGCACAGGCGTCTTGTTCCAGAGCGGAGCCCTCATTGCAGACTTGACCGTCGCCGAAAACGCGATGCTCCCGCTCAAGAGGAGCATGCCCTACATGCCCAAGAGCCAGATGGAAGCCATCGTTGCCGACCGCTTGGAAAAGGTGCATTTGCTCCACGCGTTCCACAAGTACCCCGGAGAAATCTCTGGCGGTATGAAGAAGCGTGCCGCACTTGCCCGCGCGATTGCGCTCAAGCCGGAACTGTTGTTCTGCGACGAACCTTCGACAGGTCTTGACCCGGTGACGGCCCGTTCGCTCGACGAACTGCTCCTCGAACTGCGCGACACGCTCGGCGTTTCGATGGTCATCGTGAGCCACGAACTTGAAAGCATTAAAATCGTCTGCGACCGATTCGTGTACCTCAAGGACGGCTACGTCTTGAAGGATGCGACCTTGAAGGAAGGCATGGAATCAGACGACCCGATCCTCAGACATTTCTTTAACAGGCAGTGCCCCAAAGAAACGAATACTGAAGGTCTTTACCACTTTGAATTTATTGATTGAGTTGGAGATATAATGGAAACCACCCGATCCGAAAGAATAAAACTAGGCGCATTCATGCTCTTTTGCGGAATCATGATTTGCGTGTTCCTAGGCTATGTACTCAAGCGCTATTTGAGCGAACAGTTCGACAACTACTACACCATCTTCGACACGGACGTAAATGGTCTATTCGTAGATGCGAAGGTGAAACTGAACGGTATCGCCGTCGGTAGCGTCACGAGCATCACGATCAACGAAGAAGACTTGAACCAGGTGGTCGTCGCCTTCAAGGTGACGCAAGGGACCCCGATCAAGGTGGGCACCCGCGCAGGGCTTACCGCAGGCATGAACCTCACTGGCGAAAAGCAGGTAATTCTTTCTGGTGGAAAGTTCAGCGAACCGAACGTTCCCGAAGGCGGCCTCGTCCCGGCAGCAGCCTCGATGTTCGACCAGATCACCAACCAGATGGGCGGCATGCTCGGCAAGGTCGAACCCATCATGGACGGGCTTAGCATTATCCTTGCTCCGGAAAACGCAGAAAGCATATCAAGGTCGCTCAAGAATCTTGAAAAGACAACCGAAAACTTGAGCAACCTGACAGCGAACCTCGGAAAGCCGCTCAACAACATGAGCAAGTCCGCCGCATCGCTGCAAAGAATTCTCGCCGAAGTCGAAGAAGCAAAGCTTGCCGCCAAGGCCGATGCAAGCCTCTCGACGCTCAAGGAAAAGATCGAAGCCATCGACACAAAGGGCCTGAACGAGAACCTGATGCAGACCGCCGAATCAATGAACAAGCTCACGCAGAATGTTGATGCCATGGTTTACAGGAACCAAGACCAGGTCGGCGACGCCATGGAAGAACTTAACGTGATTCTCGAAAACCTCGAAGAATTCACCCAGAAGATCAAGAACAATCCGTCCGCACTTATCCGCTCCGAAGCCAAGAGCGGTCGTTAATAGGGAGAAACCATGCGCATTTTTAAAGCAAATCGTTTTTTGGCAGTAGCCGCCCTCCTTTCGGTATTCGCGCTCACAGGTTGCGCCGGCGGATCAAGTGAACCGTCCCGCTACTACACTATATCTGCGGAATCCATTTCGGCCTCGGGTGCATCAAGCGACGCCCGCCTTCATGTCCGCAAGTTCACGATTGACCCCTCTTACCAGCGCAGCAACATCGTCTACCGCGAATCGCCGTACGACTTTATGTTCTACAGCCGTGATTTGTGGGCCACGCGTCCGGAACAGATGCTCACGCAGGTGACTGGCGAATACCTGGTCAAAAGCAACATCTTTAAATCGGTGGACTTGAAGCCGATGGGCAAGCCGGACTTTGAATTGCTCGGCAACGTAGACGCCATCGAAGAAATCGACGAAGGCGACTCGCAGTACGCGCACCTCGCCGTGCAGCTCACGTTCCGCAAGGTGGGTGAAGAAGCTCCGCTGTGGGAAAAGCGCTACGACGACCGCGAAAGCATGAGCAAGCGTGACGCCCATTCTGCGGCAGAAGCGCTCTCGAAGCTCTATGCAAAGTTCATGCAGGACGCGCTCGCAAGCATCGCTAATGTGAAGTAGGCAGTAGGAAGCATCGTCTCTGTCATCCTCAACCGAAGTGAGGGGATCCAGAGCATCATTCAAAAGGCGAGCATCGAGCCCGCCTTTTTTTTATTCCCGTCTAATGGTCGGGACGCTCGCCAGCAATTTTTTCGTGTAATCGTTTTGCGGATTCGTAAGGACGATATCGGCGGGGCCGTGCTCCACGGCGTGTCCAAAGTACATCACCAATACTTCGTCGCTCAACGCGCGCACCACCTGCATATCGTGGCTGATAAAGAGTATGGAGAGTCCAAGTTCGTTACGCAAATCGTCAAGCAAATGCAGAATCTGCGCCTGCACGGAAACATCCAAGGCACTTGTCACCTCATCACACAGCAGCACCTTCGGGCGCACCATCAAGCTACGTGCAATGCACAAGCGCTGGCGCTGACCACCCGAGAATTCATGAGGGAACTTGTCCATCGCCCCCGCCGGGAGCGAAACGCGGTCCAAAAGTTCTACAGCACGAGAGCAAGCCTCGTCAAACGGGACGCCACGGGCAATCACGGGAGCCGTCATAATTTCAGTAACCGTCTGGCGCGGGTTTAAGCTGCTGAACGGATCCTGGAAAATCATCTGCACCAAGTCCGAAATGCGTACAGTCTCTTTACCACTCCCGACCTTACCATTTTTGACCGGGAGACCAAATAAATTAACAGTACCTTCAGCAATAGGAACGAGACCCACCAAGGACTTTACAAGCGTCGACTTTCCACAGCCCGACTCCCCCACAATCGAGAGGATTTTTCCCTGCGGAAGCGTGAACGAGACCTTGTCCACAGCAGTAAAGTAATCCTTGACTTTGCTAAAAACACCTCCGCGAATCGGGAACTTGACCGAAAGTCCGTCCACTTCGATTGCAGGAACCGCACTATCAAACTTTACGAAGTCCATCAAGCGTCCAACTCGGCAAGAGCGTCCTGAACGTTCTTTTCGGTCGCAATTAGAATCTGGCGGCACTTGCGCAAGAGCTGTGTAGCCTCTTGAACCTCGAGAGCAAGTTCATCAATTTCCATCTCGGAATTGTCGATTTTCGAAAGAATCTCTTCCAAGCGGTTCATTGCGTTTTTGTATTCAAAATTTTGGGCACTCATGTCCACGAATATAGTTAGATTTAACTCAAATGAATTTGTTCAATCGCTCCATTTTGCCCTTTTTGATACTAGCCACCTTTTTCGGCCTAAGTCTTGTCGGTTGCCTTGATGCACCAAACGATCCTGGCGCATTGAATCCGGTCGAATCCATCCGCATTCAGGTCAAGCAAAAAGAGAGCCCGTATTCAACACAACTCAAGGTTCACCCATCCGATTCGGCAACGCTACATGCCGAAGTCTCCCCCGAAAAATACCAGGACGACCTGACATTCGAATGGTACTATGCAAGCGAAAAAAAGGATAGCCTGCTTACACGCGGAGCTAGCTACACATTCTACCCGAACGATGAAAAGCTCCCCAATAAGATGACCGCCATCGATGGTGAAGGCAACCGCCAAACACAAGAGTTCAATATCATCGTCAACACGCCTCCTGTACTTTCGGATTCAACGGTACCCGCTAGTGGCGACACGCTCTACGGCACCTCGACATCCGCATTTTTATTCTCGTGGTACAGCATTGACATAGACTTGCTCGGCCACGACTCGCTGATCCACACGCTTGACATCGACGGAAAGGAATTTGAAGTCGGGACTCTTTTGCAAGTCAAGCAATCAGGGCTAAACGAAGGCGAACACAAATTCCGCATTATCGTGCGAGACATTTACGGCGACGCCGATACACTTTCTTATAAAAAATTCTACGTCATCGACACGCTGGAGGCCAAATGAAATTCTTGCAGACAAGCCTCCTTATAACACTCGCCTGGTTGCTCCAGTCCTGCTTTGATTCGGACGAACACATCTTTAACGGAGAGGAGTCTGTCGAAATCTCGGTCGACGCAAGCCTCGCCCGTTCCATGTCGGTCCTTATTCCAAGCGTCAAGGCAGACACGTTCACCACCAGCGACACCATCTTCTTTTTGACAACAATCAGTCCGAACAAGATCATCCGTGTCCAGGATTACCATTGGCTGATGGACGGTGTCTACTGTTCTTCGGAGTACAACTTCAAAAAGCAGATTACAGAACCCGGTTACCACAAGTTCACGTTCGTCCTAAAGGAT
This sequence comes from Fibrobacter sp., assembly GCA_045224895.1. GTDB lineage: Bacteria > Fibrobacterota > Fibrobacteria > Fibrobacterales > Fibrobacteraceae > Fibrobacter. Next base: position 12,333 of record JBGVAT010000005.1, on the reverse strand, counting down.
CATTTTGGCGATATGCATTACGACTCGCTCGAAGTCTGGATTGCAGACCCGCCCACATTGAACGACACGGCCTATGTTCCCGCTTCGGGCACGCAAGCCATAGACCCTTACGAAGCCATCTACTTTGCATGGAGCGCCACCACAAAAGGCATCCAGCTCAAGCACTACTACCACTTTACGTTATACGAACAAATCTTTGCAAATTCGGAATCCGACTTCACCCCAGTTGACACCATTTTGACGGAACCACATTACACATTCCACAACGAGCTAAACTCATTCAAGAAATACGACTGGACGGTCGAAGTCTACAACGATTACGGGTTCACATCCGAACAAAAAATCGAAAGTTCCTTTTTCACAAAGGGCCTCCCTGGAGAAGGCTCCTTGCAGACGACTTTGAGTACGAGCCAGGACGTAGCAATACCAGCGCTCATCACCCTCCAGGACTTGAGCAATCCCGACAAGACACTCAAATACAACTACACACTTTCAAGGATCGACAACAAGATTTCGTTGGGATCCATTCCCGCAGGCAAATACCAGCTAAGGATTTCTTCATCCCTCACGGACTTCAAGACAATCGAAAAGGAAGTCGTCATCAACGACGGCTACATCACAATGTTAGACAACATCACCTTGACGGATTCCATCAAGCCGCGCATCGCATCCGTTTCCGGGCTGGATTCGCTCCCGTTTGCTGACTCATTACAGTTCGTCATCAAGGATGCCGGTGGAGTTATGTATTCACAGAATATTTCCGTCTATCTGGAAAGCAACCTCATTACAGACAAGATTTTCAAAGACAGCATTTTGACGGTCCATCTCAACAAAAATGAGCAAAGCTGGGCATACCGCATCCTTACCATAACAGCAACGGACGGAAGCAAAAATACAGAAACCAAGTCATTCTACATTTTACCCACAACGGTTTGGTTTACGACCAACAGCGACACCACCATTGCTAGCGATGAATCGATCACGTTCTTCATCAATGACCATAATTCATTCGGCTTCAAGGTCGACTCCCTGATATTCTTTAACGTGACTAAAAACGAGCGCATTGTTTCGGTTTCCAACACAGGGACAAATTCGTTTACGGCAAATCTCGAAGCCAGCCTGTTTGATGAATTCCAGACGATAAGATCAACGGTTCTCTACAAGAATGGGCTAAGCCAAAGCAAGGACTGGAACTTGAGCATCACGAAAGCTAGAGCAAAGGAGGATGAATGATGATTCATAAAATTTCTCCGCTTTCCAAATCATTTTTCGGCCTCGCTTTCGTCACTGCAAGCGTCATTTTATCGTCGTGTTCCGATTCCGAAATTTCGTCGTCGGACATTCCCGAAATTTCGCAGGCCATCTTTGTGGTTCCCGAGGGCTATAGCTACGAGCCCTACAAGCAGCACGCTCCATCAAGCATTTTCTACGTAGACGTCAACGAAAAAGTCCGCGTTTGGGGGATTTACGCCATCAATGGTGACTTCATCCCGACGGACCAATCCACGGATTTGTACAGTTCACACCGTTTGGTTTTAGACGACAAGGAATCTGGAGCCTCTTACATTTATTGCAGTTTTGACAGCCCCGGCGTCCACGATGTCTATTTCGAAACAATAGACCATGTTGGCGATACATTGCGGTCTTACGCCAACATTTACGTCGGCTCCCCGACATCCATATTGCTCCAGTCTCCGGCAAACGGATACAACCAGGTAGACGGAAAAAATCCAAACGGACTGGAACTGTCTTGGCAAATTTACGGCGTCGATTCATGGGAATCGTCAACCTGCCGTCTTTTTGCCAGCTACAATGTATTGGAATTATGGGAATCGCCTCTCGGCGTGGTAGACTGCACAAACCCAGTCGAACTCATCGGGGAACTCGATCCAGATTACAACGAAAACGGAAAGAAGATCGATCACAGCACAGAGAATTCTACGATTTACTGGGGGATCCAGGTCATCGTCAAAAACGAAAGCGGAAACGAAGAACGAATCCGCAGTGATGTTTTCAACTTTTCGACTAAGCTTCGGAACAACGGCAAAGCCATCATCGAAGTTCCCATCGTGAGCCAGTTCAGCCAATATCCTGAAAAATCCAAACTGACAGGCGCTTTCATTTCGGCATCCGGCGACACGCTTTCGAAGATTACAGCAACAAACACGAACTCCATCATCCAAAGGACTTTGCAACCGCAATCGAACTTAAAAATAGTCGTATGCGACACCATACGCACTGAATTCGGCTGCAGTTTCATGACCGTCGATCTGGCGCCAAGCACAAAGACGATAACTGACACATTGTTCTTGCAAGATGTCGTCAAGCCCAACATGCTCCCTGTTTCCACGGAAATTTTGACAAACGACAACATACGGTTCTACATCCTCGACAATGGCACGGGAGTGAATGCATCAAAGATTTCCGCCATTATGGGCAGAGACACTTTACAGACGAATTTCGAAGACAACACATTGTCCATCCCGAACACCTGCAAATCGGAATGCAACCTATACATCATCGCCGAAGATTACGCCCGCAACAAGACTCCCGATGTGTACTGGAAAGTCAGCGTTCAAGGTAAAGAATCTTATATTACAGGACCATTTACAAAAATAGGAGGTGAGAAGTAATGCTCATCAAGAACACCTCCATAGCCATCCTCTTCGTGTTATTCGCACTTTGCAGCAACATTTTTGCACAGGACGTTCCACAATCGCAACCGCCACAGAAAGAGGCTAAGCCTCGTTATTTGCAGGTTTCGACAAATCCATCTACGGTCGACTTGTATGTGGGTTCCGTGACTCAGGATTATGCGAACAGGCCGGATTTCACCTCGCCTGCATTCATCCCGGTTCCAAACGGCGACGATAACGTGACCGTTTCGTTTTTCCACCCGAATTACGCCGACACGACAATCAACATCAAGCTTTCGTCCAGCGATACATCGTTTATCATCGTAGCCCTCAAGCAAACTTATGACGACGACGTTCTCGCCATGAACGGAGAATTGCTCAAGCATCGCAGCAGACGTAATCTAGGATACCACCTCAAATGGTTTTCGATTGCGCCATTTGCCATTAGCGGGATTTCGGCCATCGTAACGATTTACGACATCAGCAAGGCCAAGGACCACAAAAAAGCGATGCAGAACACGCGTTTTGCCAACAGCAATTACGACAAGCATTCGGAAGAATTCAAGGATTACAAGGAAAGCGCCAAGACCGCCAAAAACGTTTCAAAAATATTTTTCGGTACAGGCTTATTGTTCCTTGCAGCAGGTTTCGCCCTTTCATTTTAGGTAGAACATGAAAAAGATTTTCTTATTCCTCGCCATCGCCTTAGCAGCCTCCTTCGCAGAAAACGAAGGAAAGTTCGTCGACGTGGAACTCGTCTCGGGGACGCACCAACGTGCAAAATTACTCGGCATCGAAAATGATACCGTGAGCCTTGGCGGATACATCCAGAACAAGTTCACTGTCGTGAAAATTGCAAAGAAGCAATTCAAGAAAATCGTTGACGAACAGGGCAACGACCTTTTAAACGGTCAACCGGCAAAGGCCACAGCCAAAACCACGGCCAAAACCGCCCCAGCGAATAAATCCGAAAGCACCAAGGAAAAAGAGACCACTCCCGACACTGTCAAGCACGTACAGCAAAAAACGGAACCTGCCGTAACCGAAACGGCAAAATCAAGCGAACAGGCTCAAAACGAGCAGGCGTCAAGCGAGCAAGCCTCCAGCGAAGCGCCCGCCAAGCAAGAAGTCAAGACAGTCCTCGTCGCTTACGATGCCAACGGGATCGAGCAGTCTTTTGCAGACCAGTTTACTGCACTCACGGCACGACTTTTGATGGAATCCGGCGAAAGGCCCCAAATCATCCGCAAAAGCGACATCAAAAATTGCAACGACAATGTCTGTTACCAAATCGAACTCGCCTCTTACGGTTTCAAGTCCATCTACTTTGGCGAAATGGTTTCGGACATCAAGACGGACAGTGTCAGCCTGAACCTGACCCACGTCTTCTACGAAGACACGCTCCCCACATTGCACAGGGCAACGCTGAAACTTTCTAAGGAGACGGCACTCAGCGACGCCATCACGAACAACAAATTAAAGAACCAGTTGCTGGACGCACAAGGCAAGGAAACCGAAAAAATAAAAAGGGACAGGAGCTACATCCACATCGAAACGGATCCGGACGGAGCCACAATTTCTCGCCCAGAAACAGAAGCCATCTGCAAATCGCCGTGTACGTTTGTCACGACCGACACGGCAAAATTCACGGTTCATGCCTACTGGAACGTCGACAGGCATCTGTGGGGCGCAAGCGCAAACATCACCCCGCTTCCCGGCGACACCACCCATATTTCACTCAAACTCAAGCGAGTCTCTCCCGAAATCCGAATCCAGACATTCCCCGACGGAGCCAACGTCTACAAGGCAGACGCCCCCATCACCAAGCGCACCAGGGCCATCGCCCAGACTCCTGAAAAGATTCCCGCATACGAAATGGGAACGGACAGCCTCATCATCCGCAAGGCCGGTTATCGCGACACGCTCATCAGCTTCTTCGTGGCACCCGTCTCGCAAATTGACCTGAGTATTGATCTCGAAAAGCTTACCAATTTTGACGAAATCGAAAAGCAGAAAAAATGGATTCATGACAAAAAAATGCAGACTCTCGGCGAAGCCTTTATCGGAGGCGGAGCCGCTACAGCCCTTTTCGGGGCGCTGTTCATGTATTTTGCGCATCTTGATTACAGCGATGCAGACGACATCAAGACCGAGCTAAAACTTCCGGGAGCCTCCAAAGGCGAGAACTACAAAGCCAAAGTCCGCCAAAACAAGAAATACGTAGACCAAGGCGACAACAAGGCCATCACAGGCGGGATTTTGCTCGGAACCGCAGCCGCCCTCCTCGGCGTCGGCCTTTACTTCGTTTTCTAGCCATTATGAACAAAATTTAAAATAAGGTGTTGCAAAAAATTCTAAATTGCGTCCAATGAAAAATTCAGCCATTAAAACAACCGTAGCTTTAGCCCTTCTCTTTACCGCTTTTACATTCGCCGCCGACGCACAAACCGCAGATGCCGCGAGCGCTGTTGCAAGCACTGCCGCCGACACCGCAAAGTCCACCGGCATTTACAACCAGATTATCGACTGGTACAACGACAACCTGAACTACGCCACGATTACGCTTTTGATGGCCATCGAAAGTTCATTCATCCCGTTCCCATCCGAGCTTGTCGTGCCTCCCGCCGCCTACAAGGCTTTGCAGCCGGGTTCTGGGCTCAACATCGCGCTCATCGTGTTCTTCGCAACGCTCGGCGCTTTGATCGGAGCCTACATCAACTACTATCTCGCCAAGATTCTCGGACGCCCCATCATCTACAAGTTCGCCGATAGCCGTCTCGGACACTTCTTGCTGCTCGACGTCGAAAAGGTCGAAAAAGCCGAAAACTACTTCCGCGAACACGGCGCCATCTCGACATTCGTCGGCCGCCTCATCACGGTCATCCGCCAGCTGATTTCGATTCCGGCGGGTCTTGCCAAGATGAAGCTCGCTCCGTTCACGCTCTACACGTTCCTCGGAGCCGCCATCTGGAACTGCGTCCTTGCACTGCTCGGCTACTTTGCCCACGGCCAAAAGGACATCATCGAAAAGTACAACTCCGAACTCGCCATCGCGTTGCTCGGCTTCGGCGTACTCTTCATCGGTTACATGGTTTGGAACGCCGTTAAAAAGCGCTAGAAATTGCAGTTCTTGACGCAGCGGTTATTCTGGAATACCGCTTCGAAATCGAGCTTGCCAAAACTGTACCGGCGATAGGCCCCTTCACGAAGTCCACGAACAAAATTCATATCTTCCTGAATTTGGCCCATTTCGTTGAAGATTTTTACGACGCCATGAATTTGGCCGTTCTCGTAAGGAATCTGACGACGCAACTTTCCGTTTTCGTCCCAGTCTTCCGAAACTCCGTTTAATACGCCGCGACGATAGACTTCGCGGCTTTTCTTTTTTCCGTTTTCGTAATAGCGGACGCTAAAGCCTTCTTCTTCGCCATCCCTGTACCCGATGGTCTCGCGAAGCGTGCCGTTTTCGTTGAAGGCACGGAATACGCCATCCAGTTTGCCGTTCTTGTACGGAGCCTCGATGGCAAGTTTTCCATTGGGGTGGTACGAAAGAGCCATTCCTTCGCGCACGTCCGTCCCCCTGAGGACAGTATACATACGGGCAACACGACCATCATCAAACGTCGTCCGGACAGTGTCTAAAGCCCGAGACGCCGCCTGGGGCGCCGCCAAAGCCGTGCCAACCATCACCATAGACGTAAAAAACGTGCAAAAAAGCTTTTTCATAGCATTATAATGTAGCATAATCCATTCATATTATGTATTTTGTGAGCGTCATGAACGTTACTTTTTTAAATCCCCCCTTCCACCCGATGTTCAGTCGGGAATCCAGATCCCCATGTGTAACGAAGTCCAGTACGCTTTACTGGCCGATGTTTTTAAGCTATGCAGCCGGCGTTTGCGAAGCCGACGGTAACGAAATCCAGCTGATTGACAGCCCCGCCATGGAACTCGACTTGCCCCAGACGCTTGAGGGCATCAAGAAGTTCGGCCCGGAACTCGTCATTTGCAGCACAAGCACTCCGAGTATTTTGAACGACCTCAAGGTGGTCCACGCGATCAAGCAGGAAATGCCGAACGTGAAGGTTGCCATTATGGGCACGCACGCCACGGCCGAACCGCTCGAATCCATGGAAATGGAACCTTCTTTGGACTACGTGGTGATTGGCGAAGCCGACTACACCTGTAGGAACCTCGTCCGCGCACTGCGTGGCGATGGCGCTCCTGTTGGTCAGTTTGCAGGTCTTGCCTACCGCACCGCCGAAGGCAAGGTGGACTTCCAGCCCGAAGGCCCGAAGATCGAGAACTTGAACGAAATTCCGTGGGTCTCGAAGGTCTACCGCAAGCACCTTTACTCTTGCTACAAGAAGTATTTCTACGGTGCAAACCTGAACCCGCTCATCGTGATTTTGTCTGGTCGTGGATGCCCGAACCACTGCAGCTACTGCGTGATTCCGCAGACGCTCAACGGCCACAAGTTCCGCCGCCGCGATCCGAAAGATGTTGTCGACGAACTTCAGTACATCAAGGAAAACTTCGAAGATTTAGGCGAAGTTTTCTTTGAAGACGATACGTTTACGGCAAGCCACGAACACGTGCGTCAGATTTGCAACTTGATTCTCGAACGCGGCCTCAAGATTACTTGGAGCTGCAACGCCCGCGCTGATGTGCCGCTCGACTTGCTCAAGCTCATGAAGAAAGCCGGTGGCCGTGAAATGTGCGTGGGCTTTGAAAGCGCCTCCCCCGAGGTTCTCGAAAAAATCCACAAGGGCGTAAAGAACACGGACAAGGCGATTGAATTTACGAAGAATGCCCGCAAGGCAGGGCTCCTCGTTCACGGTTGCTTCATGGTCGGTAACCCGGGCGACACGCCGGAAACTCTCCGCATGACGCTCGACTACGCCAAGAAGCTGAACCCGAACACGGCACAGTTCTACCCCATCATGGCTTACCCAGGCACTGAAGCCTACAAGGAAGCTCTTGAAAGCGGAGCGCTCAAGTCGAAGGATTACAGCCAGTGGCTCGACAAGGACGGATTCCACCGCACCACGATCCAGCGTGGCGAACTCACAAGCCAGGCACTCGTGGACTTCTGCGACAAGGCCCGCCGTGAATTCTACCTGCGTCCAAGCTACATCATCCGTCAGGGCATCATGGCGCTCATGAACCCGCGGGAACGCTACCGCGTTTTCCGTGGATTCGGCACGCTCGTGAAGCACCTGTTCCGCAAACACGGTGAACTCGCCCCGGTCGCAAGACAGGCTCCGACAGTGAAGGAATAACGGCGTAGCCGCAGTTAATAGTTACTAGAACGCAAAGAGAACTGCCGCGATTTTAAAGCGACCCGCGATAAGCGGGCCGTTTTTTGTACTCGTCAAACTCGCGGCCAAGATGAACTTAGCACAGCTTAGGCAAGGAGTCCATCTACAAAATTTTATACTAAATTAACAAGTAGAAACTTTTGTGATTTGAGACAAGTTCAAGAACACATAAAGGAGATTTTATGATTTGCAAAAAATGTGGACGAGAATACGATGACGACATGCCGAAATGTCTGTGGTGCGATGCGCCTAGAGATTGCGAACCCACGCCGACAGAACTCTATTGTGACTCTTACAAAGATTCTCCTGAAAAACTTGTAGACCCCAAACTTGAAAAATCTCTGCTAGACAACCTCTATCGTGGAAAGAGTGTCATATCGTGGACAAAATTTACGATTGTCTTGAACATCCTTTTACTCCTTGTAGAAATAAAAACTTTTGGCCCCATCAATGCCGGGATAGAAGGCCAAAAAGTCAACATTCCCCTGTCCAATGAATTCTTTCTGGCAGGTTTTATCCTGATCGGTTTTTTGCTCTTTATAGCAATACCCACGTGCGTGTACACTTGGAAAAACTGGGTATGGATTTACCACGCTCAAAAAACACAGGGTTCGTTCACAGAGACCTTCTTTGCGCCATGGGGAGCCGTTTTATGCTATTTCATTCCTGTTGTGAATTATTTTATATTCAAAGACTTGCTTAAAAGTCAAAACAAGACGTTAACGATTCTAGGCGGCAACGCAAAGCCCATCCCAAGCAAAATGCTGAATGGATACCTCGCCATCAACATCATCATGCCCATCTGCAATTTCGTGAGTTTCTACAACAACAATGAAGTGACCTATTTGCTTCTTGGAGCCATTTCATGGATCATCTTCATCATCTGCAATTTAAAACTCATAAGGGCTGCAATGAACAACGAACGCGAATTGCACACATTGCTTTATAACAATGCCGTAAATCACAAGGCTGAAGAACTCATTGTCCAGCGCGATGTAGAAAATCAAAACGCAGACCCGTCCTAGATGCATCTCTAAATTTCAGGAGCGGCCCGCAGTTTTGCAGGCCGTTTTTTTGTACAATTTTTATGGCCACAAAGCCGAAGACATTTTATTTCAGCCGGTCAAACTTTTTCATTTCTTTGTCCAGAAACGTATCGACGTACTTGGCATAAATGAGCGTCGTATCCAAGTTGCGATGGCCAAGGAGCTTGCTTGTCGCCGGGAGCGGGATTCCAATCGTGATGCAAGTTGTAGCAAAGGTATGTCGAGCCAGGTGGCAATGGACATGCTTGAAATGTCCCAGCTTTTTCGCACCTTTGCGAAGCGTGCGATTGAACGTCGAATTGTCCACCACATGGAACACACGCCCAGACGTTAGCGGACTTGGGAGCAGCAACCGCGCCTGCACGGGAATCGGGATGTACACCGCCTCGCCGGTCTTGTGCATTTGCTTACGGATCTTCCAGTCAAAAATTTCTGAGGCATCCAGCGAACGCAAGTCCCCGTAGCGGAGCCCTGTAAAACAGCTGAACAGGAACACGCGCATCACTTCATCTTCTGCCCGCGTCAAGGCAAAACGCGAATCCATATAATTCACGTAAAGTTGCTTCAGCTCACGCACCGTCAAGAATCCTCGACGCGAGTAGGCACGCCCCACTTTCACATTTTCAAACGGGTCGCCTTGAATCACACCGTCCGCCTTCATCTTGTTGCAAAAAATGCGGAACACCGAAAGCGCCTTGACCACAGTCGCTTCCTTATTGTGGAGCGTTTCCAAATGGCGTTTGTAATTCCGCACCGTCTCGGAAGTCACATCTTCGCACTCGAGCCCCGGTTCAAAAAGCGCAATTTTCTTCAAATTCCAGTAATATGTGCGTACCGTCAAAGGTGCGAGTTCATCGGCATCTTTCTTTAAGTAGTCAAGCGCACAGTCCAAAAAACGCATAAAACCTCCAATAATTTAAAATGGAGGCTGAAATTAATCATTATATTTAAAGAGTCTGCTAGCTTATAGTACGGAGGGATGATGTACAATATCGTTCAAGTGGCCAACATTTGTTTCGATGTTTTTGGCCTTGCCATTTTTTTGCTCATTTTGGTACTCCTCCGTTTTGAATACTGGCGGAACGGAAGACTCCGTCACTATTTTAGCAGATTGGTCATCGCCTATCTTGGCGTCATTTTTTCGTACTTGATCATCCACATTAGCAAATGGGAGTTGTCTGCATCTGCGTTCTTGGCTGTAGACACCGTCGACTTTTTATCGAGCGCCCTCTGCGTGTACTTTTTTTCGCAATACGTTTTCACTTACCTCGAAAACAAGAAAATTGAACCCAATCCAACTTTTCGCAAAATCGTAGTAGCACTTTGCATCGCCATATTTTTCCTGGAACTAGGCGTAGACCTGACATCAGACGACCTCACTAAAGAGTGGAGCGCCACAGAAATCGTAGTTTCCTGGCTTGCCACCGGCACCTGGGGTATCATCATGACCGCGTACATTTTCTATTACCGCAAACAGCTTGGGAAACGTGCATTCATCCTTTTCGCAGTTTACTGCATTTGGCCCTTTATAGCGGGGTCCATAGGCGCCTTGACCGAAGAACTCAGCATAGACATTTTATCCCTCACCATCTTAATTGTGTGCATTTTTGTAGGGTTACAGGTCAGCGAAAACACTTCGCATAAGTTGTTCGAAAAGCTCAGTTACTACGACGCCATGACGGGCTTTTACAACAAGAACTACCTCATTATGAATCCCGATGATTTCAAGCGCACGCTCCCGTGCAGCTACGTGATATTCGACCTGAACCACCTCAAGAGAATCAACGATAATTTTGGGCACAAAAAGGGCGACGAATACATACGGAATTTTGCACACTTTTTAAAGGGTATGGTACCCGAAGAGGCAGAAACCATCCGCACGGGTGGCGACGAGTTCCTCGTCATTTTGCCGAAATACGACCAGGAAAAATGTCAGGCATTCTTAGATGCCTATGTATCCGAATCCCAGATTCAAGGGATTTCCGAAAGCGCAGCATACGGCTTTGCCGTGCGCACTACGGGCGTACAGACAGAAGACGAAGTCATTGCCGCCGCCGACAAGCAGATGTACCAGCAAAAGAAGGCCTCCCGAGAAGGGAGAATGTAAGCAGTAGACAGTAGGAAGTAGGCGGTAGGAAGGAATTGCAATAAGGAAGTGCTTAAAATGCGGCAATACGCTGAATACACAAAAAAGACCTGGAACTAAGTCCAGGTCTTTTTTCAAGTTTTGAGATGACGAGCTATTTAGGCTTTATCTAAATCAACCTTAATTGCCAAGACATCAGCTTCAGAAAGTTCCGTGAATTCAGTAATTTCTTCAATAGGCTTGTTTTTCAACAGCATTTTCTTCGCAATTTCGCGATTTCTTTGATCGCGCCCCTGTTCAAGGCCCTGTTCAAGCCCCTTTGCAAGGCCTTGTTCGAGGCCTTGTTCGAGGCCTTGCTGCAAGCCGCTATCAATAGCCGCCTTTTGGATAGCGTAGTTGTCCCATTTGGCCTTCTGAGCTTCGTCAATCATCTTCTGTTCCTCTTTCGATAATTTAGCCAATTTCGCTGTCGAAAACAAGAGTTCGAACACCGTGTTCACATACTGCTTGGGCATCTGAGTCATGTTTTTCATATTCTTGAGAGCGTAAAGCGCCTTGTCAAGCGTCGTTTCAAGCTCGTCCAGTGGCTTGTTGAACTTTGGTAGTTCCACAAACGCAAAATTGAGAGTATCACTGATGCAAGACCCATTGATTTCGCGAAGCTTCGCCCGTCGAATGTAGCGGTCATCGGCAAACACATTAAATTCCATAAACACAACTGTAACAACAGGGTTCAATTCGTAATTGTACTTTTTGCCGCGTTGCCCCTGAGCAATGATCGTCTGCGAAGCGTAATAAATCGAGCGATTGACTATGTTTTCCTGAAAAAGAATCTGAACTTCAATGATGAAACGCCGTTGCGCCGAATCAATGCAGTGTAAGTCAAAAACAGAAGTCCGATTTTCGTTCGAACCATCGCTGTATTCCTTGTTGCGGGACTGCACATCGACAATCGGCGAGGCAATTTCACCTTCAAGCACGGCATTCAAAAGCGCAATCAGGCAAACCTTATTTTGCGAGTCCGGATTGAAAGCCTTCTTGAAAGTTCTGTCGAGAAGAAGATCTGCAAAAACGCCCGCGCCTTTGTATTCTTCGAAAGTTTTAGCTTCGCCAATCATTTCACCATGGCTATTTTTTGTTTTGGCCACAATATTATTTTCCATATTTTTCCAGTGTTAAACGCCCGAATATGTCGGGTTCATAGACAGAAAACGCTCCCCGTCCTTTATATTAACACGCTTTTT
>JBGVAT010000004.1:0-9523 GCA_045224895.1 Fibrobacter sp. | reverse complement strand
CTCATCGAGTAGCGAAGATAGCAGTCCTGCATGTCTTGTTCGACAAGACTCTTGAACTGCGATCCAGGTACCATTTCTTCTGACATTTGTTAACCTCTATAGTAGGAAGTAGACAGTAGGAAGTAGGAAGTTTTTTCCTAAATCTTTCTGCCTCCTTCTAACATATCATTTATTTTTTTCAAACTTTCTAAATCGGTCTGGTCAATGCGGTGCGGAGTGACGGTCGCATACCCCTGATTCAAAAGGTAGTCGTCACTATCTACAGGCTGTTCGTTCCACAGCTTGTCACCATCCAGCTGCCACAGCCCCCCATCATGGGAGTAGTGGTCCGTAAACATACCAAGGGCCATCTTTGTCGCCTTGAAACCTTTAAAGGATCCGGTTGTAACCTTTGGAAAATTCACGTTCCAGAACACACCCGAAGGGATCTGCTTGTACCAGCCATTTTTCACGACATCGACCGCAAAATTGATGGCAGCCTGCAAAAGGCCAGCTCCACCGCGCAACGAAAGAGCGACTCCGGGCACCCCCCAGAGGGCAGCCTCGCGAGCCCCGGCAACCGTCCCCGAATAAAGCGACGAGACGCCGGAATTTTCTCCTACGTTCACGCCCGAAAAACACACATCAAAGGCACCCGGACCACCCCCCTCGGACCCTGTTCCGTGCAAGGCAAAATGCCCAAGCGCAAACTTGGCACAATCAGAGGGAGTACCCGACATTGCGTAAACACGCTCAGCAACGTTTCTGAGCGAAAGTCCACGGCGCACGGTAAACGCATGGGAAACGCCGCTCTGCTCCGTTTCGGGAGCAAAAACGAACACTTCTGCCACTTGGTCAAGTGCAGATGCCAAAGAGCGCATATAGGCGCTTTCTACCCCATCATCATTTACAATCAGGACGCGTGTTTTTAGGTTGTTTTGCATGCACTACCAAAGATAGAAAAAAACGGCAAAAGCTACCGTTTTTCGAGCGTTTTCAGCAAGGAATCCAGGCGTCCAGACAGCCGTTGCGCGCCTTCTAAACTGAGATGGTCCGTATTGTACGCCATATCCGATGTATAGTCGTGATACCCCATCTTGTTTTCGTCAAAAACAACAGCTCCCATTGACGAAAGCTCGTCAATAATTTTCTCAGACTCCGAACGGAGAACGCCATAAACACCGAACGCACCCGTCTCCGCATATCCCGGATTCTGCGGAGGAATCAGGAAAATCACGGTCACGCCCTTTTTCTTTGCCAAATCAACCAGGGACTTGTACATTCCGAGGTTTGTAGCAACAATCGGGTTTGAAACACGCCTAGAGGCAGAATCCAGCATCACTACGGGATTTCCCCAACCATAAGACGGCAACAAGAACTCGCCAAGTTCCGAGACAGACATATCATCCTGTGGCTTAGGCACTTTTTTGACAAGATAAGTAAAGCCATCAGGAATGCCATCCTTCCAGAAATCGTGTGATTCATCGTAACGATATCCCGGAACCCCGTAATAAACAGCATCCCACGAAGTAGCAGACTCATCCCACAAGAAATCCAGCGAAGCTTCAAGCACGAGGTATTTGAGCTTTGGCACATGCGTCATCACATAGTTTCGAACAAGATAATCAGTCGCATAAATGTCCCCCGAAGAAAACGCCAAATTCAACATATTCTGCGAGTTAATCCAGGGTGTATGAACTCCATACATCGTCCTGGAACTGCCCAGCGCGACGGCTGTGGCGGAGTTATGTCCCATCCAGAATTTTTCCATCTGGACACGGAGTTCCAACAAATAGAACGGAGAACCCACAGTGTAGTAAACCCCTGCACTGTCCACGTCCAGTTCGGGATCAATGGAAACCGTAACAGGTCGGTCCGTCCACATCGCAGGATGCCACAATTCACCACCTTCCACAATGTCAAGAACCTTTCCCGTAAACGCATTGACCAGCACCACTTTTTTATGTGCGCCGTCCGAATTGGCAAGCGTTGCGACAAATACGGAATCCGATCCATAAACCCATTCCGTATGGTCAAAAGTGTAGCCTTCCGGAGATTTCACAGATAAAACAAGTTTTCCAGTGCTATCGGCAATCAAGGCGTATTCATGCGTTTTGTAAGAATGCCCAACAAAAGCGGCACCCGTTTTTCCGGCAAAATCCAGGAACAAGGTACGTTTTTCGCCACCTCCACTCAACGACACATTGCAAGCCTGTTCGCCAGCATACCAGACATCATCTTTTCCTCCGACACGGGAACGCAACAGTCTCGCTCCCGTCACCGCAAGATTGCCATCCGCAGAAATTCCACCATGGTATGCGCCATTAAAAAGTTTTCGGGGCGTTCCAAAAGAGCCCTTCCTAAACGGCACATACCACGTACTCGCGGCAAAGAACATCAAATCACTTTTGTTGTTTCCCGCCGAGGACACATACACAAGAACCGTATCCTCATTCTCAGTCACATGCCAGCGAGGAATTGCAGCCGATTCCACCTCCAACTTTACAGGCGCACCGCCATCAAGCTGGTAAACAAACACTTCAGATTTTCCGGAAACACCTTCCATTCCCGTACAAAACGCCACCCAGTTTCCATCTGGAGAGATATCGGGATGATAGGCCGAGACCTCCAAGTCCAAGTTTTTCTGGATCGGAGAACCGTCCTTTGGATAACGTAAATACACCAACGAATTCGATTCATCATCTCGATACACGATCTTATACAAATCACCCTTATCAAAGGATCGCAAGTCATCAAACTGGGCAAGCATTGAATTCGTCGTATTTTTCCGTAGCCCATCGCGAGTAAGCTTGCCGATATTATGAATGGCTCCGAACGCAAGCCTAAAACCTATATAATTCGCCTTAAACGACGATGTCACCGTATAAATATCGCCACGTTTATAGATTTTCATTTCAGCAGGATCATCGCGGAAGCTTCCGCCTTTCACGACACGTTCGTCCAGCAAGCTGCCGCCCTGCACTCCGACAAAGTTTAGAACCGTCGTCGATAGAAACGGCACGACAATATCTTCGACCCATTCCTTTGCGTTCCCGGCCATATCGCACAAGCCATTTTTGCCAACATACGACGTGCAGACCTCGTGAGGTTCATATCCAGAACTATTGGCGTTCCATGATTTTTGCGGTTCGAACGCCTGATTTGCAGCATAGGTCCATTCCGCTTCTGTCGGCAAACGGAAGGCATCTACAGACGGCAAGAATTTCAAATTCTTCAAGCTAGTGCAAGAACCATTGTCATCAAAAACGGCCTTCGTGTAGGTATAGGCGGTATCAAACTTCTTTGACTTGCTTAATTTATTCGCATACAATACGGCATCGAAATAGGTAACATTGGTCGCAGGCAACGATTTCTTGCAATTAAGCCCCATTTCACCACAAGTGACTTCGTGACTTCCCATCAAAAAATCATATTCGAACCGGACTTTCATGGACGGACGATTACTTGACGCAGCAGATTCGTCATCAGTTCCCAAAGTCACCTCTTTGTTCCATGAGTAGATCAGGGTAAAGCCATCAAAATCATAAGATTCAAGATAAGCGGATGGGTTTGGTCCCATCGATGAAGAACCCCAATCAGAACATGCCACTAGGCACATAAAAAATAACAGCGATAAACGCCAAATGCTCCCTATCATAATTGCTCCCTATCATAAAAGCAAATATAATTCATTCCCTCCAAAAACAGCAAAATTTTAAAAGTCCCGCAGAGAACTCCGCGGGACTTTTTTCACGTCAAATCCACTATACTTGCTAGCCCTTGGCGCTTCTCAGGCAGAACGCCATAATGGCAAACGCACCAGCGACATTCATACTCGCCTTTCGACCGGCCATCGGAATCGTGACCTTCATAGTCGCCTGTTCCATGATTTCCGGAGCGATACCGAGTTCCTCATTGCCCAACACAATCAAGCCCTTTTCAGGCCACTTGACATCGTTGATGCTCGGGATGTCTTCGCCCGTTTCAAGCGCAATGATTTCGTAGCCGTTTTCTTTGTGCCACTTGATACATTCAAACGGATCGTCCCAGCGCTTTATAGGTATCCATTCCTGGCAACCACGGGCCGCACTCTTCACGGTCACATGATCAGGTCCACAGCTGTACCCGCTCAGATGGACGCCTTCGAGACCGAAGCAATCCGTACTGCGAATGATGGACCCGACATTGAACGCGCTCCTCAAGTTATGCACAAGGACGGCAAACGGAATCGGCTTTTCGTTAGCGACTTCCCGGTCCCCAGGTTCCTGCTCCAGATAAATGTCTCGTTCAAAACCAAGACCCGCACGAGTGCGGAAAGTTTTGTACAAGTCAATCATCTGCGCCTGGTTCTTCCCCGTCAAGCGTTCTGATTCAGGCAGGTGGAGCCATTCCGTATAAGTTTCAAATTCTCGACGGGCCCGAGGCACATCGTCGCCCAGCTGCAAAATGATAACGCGCAAAAGCTCCGCCAAGCGTTTGAACTTGGACGTCTCTTTCATCGCTAAAAATTTCGGTTCGGTGTACATTGTTACTTCTGCGGAGCAAGAGCCTTCACAGCATCCGTCAAACGGTCAATCGCCTTGATGAGTTCATCCATCTTGGCATCGCTTACGCCACCGGCAATGGCAGCTGCAGTTGCAGACGCGGCCGTTTCAACAGCCTTTGCTGTAGCAGCCGGAGCAGCGCTCACCGGGAGCTTTCCAAACCAGATGTCCGGCCAGCGGTCATTGCCACTGTTGTACGTAATACGCGTAGCCTTTTCGAAAGGTTCACCGATCTTCCAGATATAAAGTTCGTAGTCGAACAAGTCATGATCATGACCCTTGTCCGTAGCACCCCACACAAGCCACTTGCCATCCGGCGACAGACGCGGGAAGTATTCATGGCTACGACGACCCGGCAAGTCCATCAGCTTCACGTTCTTCGGAATGCCAAAGAAGCCGACCTTTTCGACCTGTTTGCCGTCCTTAGCGGTAAACCACAAGATTTCACTCGGAGCAGCCGTACCACCATTACCCGTAGGGTTCACACGGTAGAGTTTGGAGCCATCAAAGTTCCAGTCGATCTGGCAACCGTCACCAGATTTTGTCCAAACTTTTTTGGACAAATCCCACACGCCCGTTTCGCGCATCGATCCACGGAGCGTAATGGCGAGATGCTTGCCATCCGGGCTCATGTTCGGTTCCTGCAAAATCACGCCAGCCTTGTTGAAAGCCTTTTCGCCATCAAGCACGAGCGTTTCCTTTTTGCTAGCGAGATCCATCGTGAACACCTTACCGGCACGGCTAAACACAATCGACTTGCCATCCGGACGCCAAGTGCCCCACGTTGCATTTTCGACAATCTTCGTTTCATTGCCGCCATTGATATCAACAGTCCACAAGTCCCACTTTTCAGGATAGTTGGCATCGTTTTCGGGAACCCAGCCACCCTTGCTACGGTTAAAAAGAACCTTGGAACCATCCGGTGCAATACGCGGGAACCAGTCCACGTTATTGCCCTTGGTAAGCGCACGGGAACCCGTACCATCGGCATTCATAATCCAAATATCATGGTGCGAATTTGCACGGCTCGTCGACCAGACAATAGCGCCTTCCAGCTTGCCTTTCAAGGCATCAAGCGCCTTCTGTTCTTCGGGAGTCGGGTCAACAGAAGCACCCATCGGAGCACCCTGTTCGGCATAAGCGGTCGCGGCCAAAAAGCCAATCGCAGAAATCAATAAAAACTTTTTCATCTTCATAAATCAAAAGATAGCAACACACAAAAAAAAGATGAAGAAGCGTGCCGAAAACGGCTCAAAATTGCGTAAAACAACAAATAATATTTTCGTAATAATTACAACAGTGTTAGATAAGCAAATAGAGAACGCATAGAGAACATTTAATAATTTTAACACCTTTTTTCGCAACCGCAACAAAAATTTACAATATAGATTTGCTGGAAAGGAATTGAATATGAAGCTCCCGTTTCTCAAAATCTTGATGCTCTCCGGCATTGTCGCCGCAACCTGGAACTGCTCCGAAAGTGCAGCCACCCAAGATTCTGCATCCAAGAGCGCAAACGGAACTTTGGATGTTCAAATTCCTCAGAACATTGTCGTCAGCGAGCCCAGCTACTTCTTTCAAATTGGGACAAGCAATTACGTCATCGCACCGTCGTCAATGACCGTCAGTGACGGCTCCGGAAAAGTCATCGGCACATTCAACCTTTCTACAGGTGCCATTATGTCGCTCTCCGGCGAAATCATCGCCATCAACATCGACTTGAGCAAACTTCCAATAGTCGCCCCCAGCAGATTGAGCGTCAAGCTTTAATCCTGCCCCAGCCTTCCGCACATTCGCAAAACCATACCGGAATTCCTCCGGCAGCGTAATCTTGTTTGTAATATTCAACAAGATTTTTGTATTTTATATGAAAATTTGGAGGACGATATGCTCAACTACATTTTTCTTTTTCTCGCCATTGTCATGGAAGCCGCGGGAACAACACTTCTCAAGTTTTCGGAACAGTTCACGAAAGTCGTCCCTTCAGTATTTTCCCTGCTATGTTACGTCGCATCGCTTTACCTGCTGAGCCTTTGTCTCAGGACCATCCCCATCGGCATCGCATACGCCACCTGGTCTGCACTCGGAATAGCACTCATCACCTTGAGCGGGATGTTCTTTTTCAAGCAGACCCCAGATATCGGCGCCATCGTCGGACTGTTGCTGATCATCTCCGGGGTCGCTGTTTTGAACCTGTTTTCAAAAATGGACGTCCACTAAATACTAAATTATAGGGTATGGATCCGGCACTCGAAAAAAGACTTAAACGACAAATCATCGGAAAAACGCACCGTTTCTTTGCGGTTGTGCCCCTCGGTTTCGAACAAACGCTCATTTCAGAATTTAAATCCATTGGAATCGAGACTGCAAGCGAGCCAACAGACAGCGCCGAAGATTTTCGCATCGTGGGTGACGGGAAAGTTGAATTCACAGCCAAAATTACTGAAGCCTGGAAAGCAGTCGCCTACAGTCGAATCGCAAACCGAGTGCTTATGCACATCGCCGATTTTAAAGCAGAAAACTTCCGCGACTTCGAAAAGAAAGCTAGCGAAATCCCGTGGGAACTTTACCTAACCACTAACCACCAACCACTAGCCACTATTCACGTCACTTGCAAGCATTCCCGCCTATACCACAGCGACGCCATAGCCGAACGACTGCATAAAATAATAGAAGGGGTAAGCGTCCCCCTCGCTCCTGCCGACACGGCATCCGCTACCCCCTCTGCGGGGACACCCCGCAACGCCCCGTCGCAAAACGAGAATCGCATCATTCAACAAAATCTCTACGTCAACTTTCTAGACGACCGCTGCACAATCTGGCTGGACCTCGCCGGCGAAGAACTGTACAAGCGCGGTTTTGAACGGTTCGTGAACGACGCCCCGCTCAAAGAAACTATCACCTCCGCGATGCTCCGTGAAGCACTCCACTTCCTACCGTCTACTTCCTACTGTCTACTAGATTTAATGGCTGGCAGTGGCACGTTCAGCCTCGAAGCCGCCTGCATAGCAAATAAAATCATTCCCGGCACTTGCCGCGATTTTACACTCAAGCACCAGCCCGCCTTCAAAGAAGCCACCTGGAATTTTATTATGCGAAGCGCCTCCCAAAGCGAAGCAGCCACAACTATCGCTAAAATCATCACGAGCGACATTTCTGAACGTGCGGTAAGCATCATCAAGCACAACATCGAATGTAGCCCGCTCGCAAACATTTCGCCAGTGCCCATCGCTCCACAACAAAAAAATTTCTTCAGCTACACCGCCAAAGAAATTGCAGACGCCTGCGGCGACACCTCGCCCATTCTCGTGCTGAACCCGCCCTACGGCAAGCGTCTCGATTTTGACGCCCCCAAGCTTTACACGCAAATAGGCCAAAAACTAACGGAACTCTCCCGCGACCTGCACCATTTCGGCAAGTCCCTCACCGTCGCCATCCTCGCCCCAAAAGACGACACCCGTGACGGCTCCAGGTACACTTGCTCCGCAAACCTTTTGCGCGAATGCCCCGCCCTTTCGCCTGAACACACCCCAACCGCCAAAGTCATCCAGACAAGCCACGGCGGCTTTAGCCTCAACGCCTTCTTTGCAACAATCTAGGCACTCTGCGTTTTTCAATACAACAATTAATTTTCTAACTTATAACCGAAATTTATGGTGGCATATATAATGTCGCCGGAATTATTAAAGACAAAAAAGGATCATTATGCCGAAACTTCGTTCGCTCAAGACTATGGAAGGCCGTGAAATGGCCGGTGCACGTGCCCTTTGGCACGCAACAGGAACCAAGGTGGAAGACTTTGGTAAGCCCGTCATTTGCGTGGTGAACAGCTACACCCAGTTTGTACCTGGTCACGTTCATCTCAAGGATGTCGGTCAAGTTGTCGCACGCGCGATCGAAGCTGCCGGCGGTGTCGCCAAAGAAATGAACACCATCGCAGTCGATGACGGTATCGCCATGGGCCACGACGGTATGCTCTATAGCCTCCCGTCCCGCGACCTCATTGCAGACGCCACCGAATACATGGCTAACGCCCACCGTGCAGACGCCCTCGTGTGCATCTCCAACTGCGACAAGGTAACTCCGGGTATGCTCATGGCCGCTATGCGCCTCAACATTCCGGCAATCTTCGTTTCTGGCGGTCCGATGGAAGCTGGTCACGTCACGACGAAGGACGGCAAGGACCGCGCACTCGACTTGATCGACGCCATGATCGATTCTGCAGACAACACCATCAGCGATGAAGAAGTTGCTGACATCGAAGCAAACGCTTGCCCGACTTGCGGTTCCTGCTCCGGCATGTTCACTGCAAACTCCATGAACTCTCTTACCGAAGCCCTCGGCCTTAGCCTCCCGGGTAACGGCACCATCGTTGCCACCCACGCCGAACGCAAGAAGCTCTTCGAAGCCGCCGGTAAGCGCATCGTGGAACTCTGCCACCAATATTACGATTTGAACGACGAAAGCATCCTCCCGCGCAGCATCGCTACGAAGGACGCCTTCGAAAACGCCATGCGCCTCGACATCGCCATGGGCGGTTCCTCCAACACCGTGCTCCACTTGCTCGCCGTGGCTCAGGAAGCTGGCGTGGACTTCACCATGAAGGACATCGACCGCCTCTCCCGCAACACGCCGTGCATCTGCAAGGTTGCTCCGACCGTTCACAACATCCACATCGAAAACGTGAACCGCGCCGGTGGCATCATGGGCATCCTCGGTGAACTGGACCGCATGGGCCTCTTGCACAAGGACGCCAAGACCGTTCACGCCAAGACCATGGGTGAAGCCCTGGAACTCAACGACCTCAAGCGCAACCCCACAGAAGAAGCCAAGCAGCGCTACCTCGCTGGCCCGGGCCGTAAGTACAACCTGGTCGCTTTCTCCCAGAACTTCATGTACCCCGATCACGACCTCGACCGCGCTAACGGCGCTATCCGCGACGGCGAACACGCTTACACCAAGGACGGCGGCCTCGCTGTTCTTTACGGTAACCTCGCTGT
>JBGVAT010000003.1:0-5149 GCA_045224895.1 Fibrobacter sp. | reverse complement strand
CGGAATTTCCGGACCCGGATAGGTCTTGCCCCAGTCGAGAGTTTCGAGCCAGTCACGAACGTACTGCTTGTCGAAGCTTTCCTGGTTCTTGCCCACCTGGTACTTGTCTGCCGGCCAGTAACGGCTGGAGTCCGGAGTCAGCACTTCGTCGATGAGGATGGTTTCGCCGTCGATTTCACCGAATTCGAACTTGGTGTCGGCGAGGATGATGCCCTTGGAGGCGGCGTAGTCGCGAGCCTTCGTGTAGATGTCGAGGGACATGTCACGGAGAGTAGTTGCAACCTTTTCGCCAACGATATCGAAAGTCTGTTCGAAGCTGATGTTTTCGTCGTGGCCAACGTCGGGCTTGGTGCTCGGCGTGTAGAGCGGCTTTTCGAGCTTCTGGCAGAGCTGCAGGCCTTCCGGGAGAACGTGACCGCAGATCTTGCCGGTCTTCTGGTAGTCCTTCCAGCCAGAACCCACGATGTAACCACGCACGATGCATTCGACGGAGTGGCGGTGAGCCTTCTTCACGATCATGGAACGACCGCGGAGGTAGTCGGCGTGCTTCTTGAGCACGGCCGGATATTCGTTCACGTCGGCGGTGATGAGGTGGTTCTTCATACCGAGGTGCTGGAACCAGAACAGCGAAAGCTGGTTGAGGATTTTACCCTTACCAGGAATCGGGGTGGGAAGCACCACGTCAAAAGCGGAAAGACGGTCGCTGGCGACCATCAGGAAGCTGTCGCCGAGGTCGTACATGTCACGTACTTTACCCTGGTGGAACAGCGGAACTTCGGTAATGGGAGTATCAAATTTTAAGCTCATAGTGCAAGCAAATGTAGAAAAAGTCGCTGTATGTAGCTAGTCTAAATCTTTCCAAAATCAATTTTATCATCGACTTTGATGTCTTCTTTTTCTTCGTAATGAACCTTGGCTTCGGGCATTTCGCCCATATAGCTACTTTCGGCGCTGGGAGCCGCGGGCATTTTGGTATTCATGTAAGTCTGCGTGTCACGGCCTTCGCGGACCATTTGCCTTTCGTTTGGTGTGTTTCCGATTTCTATGGGCTGGTATCCTCGCGGGTCGGAACTGGCGCAGGCTTCAAAAATCAAAGATGTAGCAATCGTTGCTAAAAGTAATGCGACGTGTTTCATAAGGCTTCTCCAAGATAGTGACTTTGGATAATATAAAAAATTGGCGGAATGGGAAATGTTATGGGCTCTAATTTGTTTGAGTCTTTTTTATAAAACAATATGTTTGGATGGATTTTAGACCTTTTTTTATATAGTTTTTCATTAGATATCTACGGGGAGTTGATTATGAATATCACGCTAATCGCTGTTTTGTATTTATATGTGTTCGTGGTGTCATTCCTTTTGATTTATTTGGTAGGATGGCTCTACAAGATGAAGGGGCGGAATACCTTGGGCAAGCTTGTGTCTACGGTGCTGGTGTATTTTTATGCCTTGTTTTCGTTTTTCACAATCTGTTTGTCGTACCGGTTCCTGGGCCTGGGCGAAGATGGAATGCTGCATTCGATTATCGGGATCATTCTTTGCCTTGCTGCTTTTTTGTTTGCGATCGCGAAGTACGGTAAGAATGCCCATAAAAGGCTCTCTTTACGCTTTAAAAAGAGAAAATAGGGATTGAATTAGATCTTTACAAAAAACAATTTCGTGATTGATGCGTGATTTGTATTTCGGTTCTGCTCTGCAGTTCCGATTTTTTGTATATACAACAATGTGTTGCATATAGAATGTTTTGATTTGAAATTATGTGAAAATATTTTGATTTTGATTAAAATTCTTAAATTTTGTTGCATAAACTATTGATTTTGTAAAGAAGATTGGTTATATTGTGAGTGTGAGAAGCAAGAGGTTTCCTAAAAGGAGAAGATTATGAGAAAACTTTCGATTTTTGCGGGTGCGATGATTTCGCTTTTGTTCTTGGCCTGTGGTGACGATCCTGTGACGGGGGCTACGCAGCCTGTTGGCGGAAATGGTGGACAAGGTGGTCCTGTGGCTATGTTGGACTCTACTCGCAATGTTTCTGTTGATTTTAAAGGTTGTTATGAACATCCGTATGATGCTTTGAATAAAACTGCTGCGGAAAACCCTAAAGCTTATTTGGTTACCGACGAGGCGGGGTATTATGTGGTTATTCCGAATATTGATGAAGCTTGCGGTTATGCGGACATTGTTTTCAATAACCAACGTGTGCTTGATACGCTGAAAATCAATTTTGAGGGGGATCCGACAGATTGCATGTGTGTTACCGACGATTGGTTCAATATCGATCCGTTTGATGCCGACATCAAGTATTTGGTTTACCAGAACACGGTTTATGATGTCGTGACGGAACCGCTTCCTGTAAGGAGTTCTTCGTCTACAGAGGCTGAATCTTCTTCGGGTGAAATACTGTTGTCTAGTGCTGTCGAATCTTCGTCCTCGGAGATGCCGGAACTCTCGTCGTCAAGTGCTGTAGAATCGTCTTCAAATGCAGTTGTTTCTTCGTCTTCGGCTGTGGTCGAGAACTCGTCTTCTGTTGAACCGCTGGATCCGTCGCATTTGATTGTTACGGATGCACGTGCCGAATGTTACGCAAAAAAAGTAACCGACCCGATGCTGGACGGTGCGAGTGGTGTCGCGGACCGCTATGAGGCGGCGCTTCCGCCTGTTGCCTATAGGTATGTTGGGGGAACCCGTACTGGTTTTACCCTCGAAAATATTACGATGACCTGCAATGTCAAAATTGAGAATATGGAAGTTTATGAGTCTGAAGGAACGGTTTATGTGAAGCCGAAATTGGATTACACGAATGCTCAAAGATGCCTCTGCGAATCTCGTCTACATTTTTCGTTGCCGACTGATTCCGTTTATTCCAGCGCGAACTATCTCGTTATTGACGATGGCTCTAGCGTGAATTTCCAGAACAAAATGGAAATTTACGATATGGATGTCATTACGGTTGAAGAAGCGTCCGCATTTTAATCCTTTGTTTGTTGCACTCCTTGAAAAAAAGACTCTGTCAACCGACAGAGCCTTTTTCTGGTTGTTGGAGGGAGCGAATAGCCGCGACCCTCGCAAAAAAGGTGCGTTTTATTTGCTGTCTAAAAGCTCCAGAGAATAAGCTCGCACGCTCACAGGTCCTCCCTTCGGTGCGGAATTGTTCGCTTAGCGACTTATTCTCTTTGCTATTGCAAAATGCAAAAAGCGAAGCGTACAAGTAATTGGACGAATCTTGGCGAAGGTCTTCAATTGCAAAAGCGAACAATCGTTGATCAAAGATCGAAAGAAAAAAAACAGGTGCTCCGCTTGGAACACCTGTTTTAAGTTTATAGGCTACGTGCTATTTGCAGTCTAAAAGCTCCAGAGAATAAGCTCGCACGCTCACAGGTCCTCGCCTTCGGCTGCGGAATTGTTCGCTTAGCGACTTATTCTCTTTGCTATAGCAAAATGCAAAAGGCGAAGCGTACAAGTAGTTAGACTAACCTTGGCGAAGGTCTTCAATTGCAAAAGCGAACAATCGTTGGTCAAAGATCGAAAGAAAAAAACAGGTGTTCCGTTTGGGACACCTGTTTTAAGTTAAAGGAGATTCCCGCTCGGTGGCGGGAATGACAAACCTCGATTACTTGTACAAGAGCGCGAACACCATGCCTGGACGGAAGTACTTACCAGCGGTGTACTTGAGTGCCGTGCTGTGGAGGAGCGTGAAGAGCTCGTTCACATCGACCTTGTTGCTCTTGGCAATGGCGCCGAATGCCTTCGTGAAGGCGGCGAGATTGCGCGGGAGCTTCGGGCTGATGCGGGAGTCGGCGAGGAGTGCGCCCTTCTTCAAAAGTTCCTTGTGCATCTTGTCGGCGGCTGTTGCGCTGAGGCCGAACTTGGCAACGAGAGCTTCCGGGTGGAGGCGGCAAGAACCGTTGAATCCTTCCGGTGCAGCAAACGGAACGCGTGCTTCGTCATAGAGGTTTCCGATCATGGAATCGGCGAGTACGGAGGCTTCCTTTTCCAAACCGTGGAACATCATGGCGGTCATAATGCTGTACTGAATGCCGATCCAAACATCGTGTGCCTGGAAGTTGAATTCGTCGAGCGGAGAACCGTCCTTACGAACAAGGTTTGCGGCGCCGATGAGCGGGCTGTTGGCCTTGTAGTTCGTATTGAAAATTCTAAGCAAGTTAGACTTTGCCTTTGCGCTGTCGGTGATCGGTTCGAGGTCGAGCAAGCGGAGGTAAGTGTCTGCAAGCATCGTATCGGCGAACACGTCGTCGCAGTCGTTGGCAATCTTTGCTTCCCAGCTCTTAGTGAAGGCTTCCTTGCACTGAGCCGTAATCCAAGCCTTCTTGAGGCCGCGGAGTTCGTTCTTGGAGAGGTCTTCGCCGTCCGGGATTTCGCCTGCGCAGAGCCATTCGTTGATGGCCTTCACGCCTGCGTTCGGATCTTCCGGGAGTTCCAAAGAAACCTTCACGGCTTCGCGGAGTTCGGCGTACTTTTCGACGTTCAAGTCCTTCAATTCCATCGGAGTGATGAAGAAGCGGAAGTAGCCTTCGTTTTCGTCCCACAGAGATTCAGTGAATTCCTTGTTGGCGGCTTCAGACTTGGCGTTCCACTTGGCAGCTTGTTCGTTATCGCCGAGGAGTTCTGCAATCTTTGCGGCAGCGCGGAGGCCTGCAATCCAGAGGGAACCGCAGTAAACAGAGATGCCGTAGCTGCAGAGGTTGTCGAACGTGTCGTCAGTACCGTGCGTGAGCGGGAAGTTTTCGCCCGGGTTCACCATCTTTTCGAGGTATTCCATAGCGGCGTAAACGGCTTCCTTGCAATCGGCGAGGCACTGCATGTCCTTCGTCTTGTGGTAGTGACGGTAAACCATGAGCACGTATTTCGGAGCGAGGTCCTTCCATTCCTTCACGTTGTGCCAGTCGTAGGCATCCGGTTCGGCGTCGAAGGGGCTACCGAGGTCGTGAATCACGGCGCCACGCACAGCGCGCGGGCCTTCGAGCTTCGGGTCCGGGAGGTCGGCGTAGGGGAGGTTCACAAATTCGTGGTGACGGCGACGGTTTTCGTTCACGGCGAGAATAGCATCGCCAAAGCGCTTCATCACAACGCCATCGAGGCGCGGCATGAGGGCGAGCAAGCTAAAGCTGCCGTAGAAGTAAACGTCGAGA
>JBGVAT010000002.1:0-28876 GCA_045224895.1 Fibrobacter sp. | reverse complement strand
TTGCTTTTTATAGTGCCAAAGGGACTCATGGCGCTATTAACGTAATGAAATAAATTAAAACGCAATAAACCGCATAATATCAACTAATAATCAAAGCCTGCCACATTTTAAAACGTTGCGTTTGCATACATTTTGCTAAGTTTTCGGT
Source organism: Fibrobacter sp. (assembly GCA_045224895.1). Lineage (GTDB taxonomy): Bacteria > Fibrobacterota > Fibrobacteria > Fibrobacterales > Fibrobacteraceae > Fibrobacter. The sequence continues at coordinate 28,728 of JBGVAT010000002.1, read as the reverse complement.
CACACCTTGGTCACGCGTGACCGCAAAATTTAGGAGTAGTGTCTTATGGCATCAGGCACGCAGAAACGCCGGGTAACGGTATTTGAAAGGCCCATGAAAAATGGCGGCAGCAGTCTTTGGCTAAACTACCGCATCGACGGAAAGCGTCATCGGGAGGCGTTGAATCTTTTTCTAGAGCCGGCCAAAAATTCCGCCACAAAGATAAAAAATATGAACACGTTTGCGCTGGCAGAAGCCATCGCAAGGAAACGTTCTGACGAACTGGACCAGGCAGACCACGGCATCCAGATCGCCAAGAGCCGCCACGACCTTTTTCGTGATTTCGCAAAAAAGACTATCGACGACGCCAAGACGGATGGTCTAAAGCACGCCCGAATGGAATTGCTGGTGGGTTTTGAAGAATTCAGACCAGGACTCCGCGTTGTAGACATTACCCGCGATGTTTACCGCGATTTTGTCAAGCATATGGAAGACGAAAAGAAATACGCCAATAATACGATTCTGCATCGATGCAACGTATTGAAGGCAATTCTGCACATAGCAAAGCTTGACGGCGTGATAGCCATGATGCCAGACTTTTCCGGTCTCACCCCTGCCAAGATACAAAGCAAGCGTAATTTTCTTAGCATCGACGAGCTGAGAGCAATGGCCGGTGTGAAATTTGAAAAAGACGCCGAAATGTGGGAACGGGTCAAAAGGCCATTTCTTTTTTCATGCTTCACAGGTCTCCGGCTTTCAGACGTTCGAAACCTGAAATGGTCGGACATCGATAACGACGTAATTTTTTTACGGCAGCAAAAGACCAAGGAAATCGTTCAGATCCCGCTGAACTCGAACGCCAAACGATTTATGCCGAAAAAAATCCCTGGGAACGACCGAGTTTTCCATGACCACCCCACTTGCGAAGAATGGCACAACCGCAAAATCCGTGAATGGGCCGAAAAAGCTGGAATCACAAAGCACATTTCTTTTCACGTCGCCCGCCACACATTCGCTACATTGACGCTGGCAAACGGGGCCGATTTGTTTACAGTCAGCAAGCTTTTGGGCCATACCAAAATTACGACAACGCAGATTTACGCAAAGGTTCTTGACGAAGGCAGACGCAAGGCCGTCGATGCAATTCCAGAGTTATAATTTTTGCAATTTTTAGACACGAATTAAACATAATGTATAAAAATCGAGAATTTTTATACATAGAAAGGCGACCCGCACCGACGCGAGCCGCCTTGAAGGAAAGATTGGCTACTAGACAATGCCGGGCACAGTCTTTGCTGCCATCTTGGAAGCAACAGTTTCACCGTTGCCATGATCCATCAGTTCATTGATGCATCGAAGAGTCTTGACAGAATCCTTGAAGCCATCGAGAACCATGTGATCCTTGATTCGACCGCCATCCTGTTCCACCTGATCATTCAGGTCTTCAAGGTGGCGGCAAAGCGTTTTTTCGGTACGCTCCAGGACCATTTTCACGCGTTCATTCATTACGCAACCTCCGTGGTGCCCTGCATCTTCGCAAGAAGGACCGGAACGTCTTCGTTGGTAAACGAGAATCCGAAATAGCTTACTTTCGGCACATTGGCGAAAGCCATGTCGAGAGCAGCTTTGGCGGAATCCAAGTTCACCATGCCGTCGGCATCAAGAATCCCGGACATTTCCATCCAGGGCTTGACCTTGGATACAAGTGCAGCTGGATTGCTCTTAAGAGCGCCAAGAGCGGCGAAGCCCAGAAAACGGTCACCCATTTTCGGGATCATTGCCACCTGGTCAGCCATGAAACCAATGAAGCCGTCAACAGCCTTTTCGAGAGAAATATGCATAAGCTACCTCTTTTTACGCAGCCTGCGACGTGCTGGTGGAAGTGGCGGGAGTCGGGGTGACGGTTCCGCTACCGGCGGCGACGGGAGGGACGGGCGGAAACGGGGACACGAAAGCGGGCCCCCAGCCCGGAGCGACAGCGTAGTTCGGCACGAACGGAGCGCTGATGCGGTTCACGATTGCAGAAAGCCCGGCGATGCGGTCACCCAGGATTTGGTCGCGCAGCGGGTCAGTCTTTTCGTCGGCGAGAACGCGAGCTTCAAGGTTTGCGACACGTTCGGTCAGTGCTGCAACCTTGGCGTCAGCATACTTTTCGGACTTGAGCTGAGCGATTTCGTTGTCCTTTTGGGCCAACTGGTAAACCGGGTTAGCTGTCGGGTTCTGGTTGCCAAAAAGGCCTCCGATGCCGTTGCCGTTGAGCACGCCGCTAGCAAGTGCCGTGCCGATAACGCCGAGAGTAAGACCGGCGGTTCCCACGCCCTTGCTGGCGTAGCTATCGTTTTCGTAAGTAGCCATAACAATCTCCTTTTGGGATAAATGAAAACCGCCGGGAGTTTCCCAGCGGTCTACATCAAAGCTAAAAGAAGATTCGGCTCGAATCGTATTTTAGGAAAATTTGTGTAAATTTAGTTTGTTAAAGAATAAGGCTCGACGATTAAAAGATAATCGCAATTCCGACATAACATTGCGACCATTGTTTCAGCCGGCGCAGACTCCATAAGTTTTTTTTCGTCGCGCATCATGCCGACAAGGACGCAACCCCGCGAATCCTTGACCGCATCGTTTCCAACATGAATACGTATTCCGCGAGACGACGGAACAGATTTGTTGTACAACAAAGGAAGTTCCCGCTTGAATTTCGGACTTTGCGAGTTCTTTACACAATAACCACCTACAGGAATCAATTTCGAACGATTCTCTAATGTCCAGCAGATAAAATGATTATTCAGGCAAAGTTCGCCAAATACGCCTTTTTTGTCTTCAGTCAAACCAGTACGAATTAAAACAAGTTCAGGTTTCACAACTACCCTACCTTTTCAAGTTTGCTCAAAAAGTCAAAATTACCGTATGAGTTATCACCCCAATGGCCACAAGCCCCGATCATCAAGCAGAAGTCGATAGTCGACGCCTGGAACCGGCTGCATCCAGCTTCGCGGAGACCGCCACGGCAAAGCGCATCAGAATCATCACGACTAAATATATCGTAACCTTTTTTTTGATAAAGGTCATCATGCAGAAAAAAGAAAGCGTTCTGCAGAGGATTCTTTGGATCGTAGGATTTAACCCGAAGCAGCTTTTGACCGAGCCACGGAATCGAACCGCAGTTGCTTACATAACCAGGCTCTACTGTCCACAGATAATTTCCAACGTTTGTAAACAATTCCATTTGGAATTGCCGTTCAAACGGATAGACAATGTCATCGCCAATCTTTGCCTGGCTAACGGCCAAAGGCTTGATGATTGTCGCTCTTTCAAGAACAACTTTGCTTGCCATGCACTACCCCGCTACAATTCGCCCCAATCGTCGGCGTCAAAAAGCCAACAGCCGACAAATATAACCACCATGACAAAAGAAATCGTCAACAAAGCTTTCATTTGCGCCTCATATTCTTTGATGTACGTTCGTCAAGAATTGCCGCATAAACACCGATTTTCGTATCGATGCTATAAAGCAAATCCTTTATGCTTCCAATGTCGTTCTGCAAATTGGTAGACCGCTCTTCGATAGCGTCTGTTCGATATTCAAGCACGCCAAGACGCGTCTGGAACGACGCATAAAGTGCAATCGCGGACGCAATAGTCGTGGCGTAAGGCGCAAGCAACTTAAAGAACTCTTTCATTCTAAAACTCCCACATCCAATTAGTAATTCGGGCTTGCAATTACGGGATAAACGTTATTACCGAACTTCATTACCAGCAGCGCGCACTTGCCAATGATACTCGTCTGCTTTGTTGTTCCGCTCCACAACACGACACCAGAAGTATTTTCATTGATTACGCACAGAACTGAGTTTGCAGGGGCTGTGCTGGCAAGCCATGTTTCCGCATCTGACGCCGTGTGACCCGAAGTTTCGTCGATAACAAATCGCAGTGCGTCGCCAAGCGTCAGCTTGCCCGTCGCCTTGACAGTGTTGCCGGACACCTCTCCGTTGACGGACTTGATGTCGCCATTGCTGGTTTCCACGCCTCCGTCGGCAGTAACCTTGCCTGTCGCAATCATGTCTTCAGCAGACACATCTCCAGTAACAGACATATCGCCGCCAACAGACGCTCCGCCGCTCACTTCTAGCGAGTCGGCGGCCACAGCGCCCATCTGAACCTTCGGGTCAGTATCGTCGCTGTCGCCCACCAGCTTGTTCAGCACCTGGATATTGCCGCCCGAGGTCTTTTCGGCCAGCTTGTCAGCGGAGACTGTAGCGGACTCCATTCCGACAAGGTTGGTAATCGAATCGCCATGCGTTCCGTGCTCCCATTTCGAGTTACCGACGACGAACTTCTGTAGGGCCTCGATGATGCCTGCGGAAATTACTGCAAAGTTCGAGATCGTGGGGCCAGTGCCCTGCACGACTCGGAGCAGCCCACCATTCGCTCCGATAGTTACGGACACAAAAACGCGGTCACCTTTTAAGGCATCGGCAAGTTCATGATCAGACATGCCGGTTACAGGACTACCTGTAATCGATTCGATCGCATTACAGAGCTCTTCCTGGACTTGATTGCACCACTCAGAACTGAACTGGGTCGCCTTTCGGCCAAGAGTCCTGTTGCCATCAACGAACATGTTATTGACTGCAGTCGGTGTAGATATTCTTTTCATTTGCCTTTCTCCTATAAGAATTTCCATACGTCAATAGACGCCTTGCAAGTTGGGCAATTAGTTTTCATACGCCCAATTCAATTTCACTTCTGAACGAACAATGAAGGTCACAGTTGTGCTAGAAGATGGCTTTTGTGCTGTAATGTCAAACTTCCACATGAATGTTCGCCCATTGATGTTTCCTACTTTCAGTAGTCCGTTAATCATGCAGTCGCACTTGTGGCCGCTACTCAAAAGGTATTCAAAAATGTCGCTGTATGTATTGGAACCTGAGATAGTGGAGCCGAGAGAAGCTATATCAACATCCTCTACGGTTAGCTTGTTGTCTAAACCTTGATATTGGTCTCTGCAAGTTATAGAAACAACACCCTTGATAGGTTGCCCAGCGTACCGCGAGTTTTTAGCTCCACCAAGATTCGTGTACACACGGACAATAACTTTGTTGTTAAGATTGTACACCCAAAATTGGAACGAAAGAGGACTTGTCCCCGCACCATTAAGACGTGCAAGATTATGGGTAAAGTCTAGTGTGCTGCCCGATTCTCTAGCAAAGCTGCCGTTCAATACATGAGGAATCGTAGTACAAGGAGTAGGAACCCCGTTGTTAAAGTAAACAGGTACATTGTAACCGCCTGTATTGAGATGTGCACCGCCACCATCAACCATTGCTAAAGATGTTGCAGCATAGTCTGCGTTAGTTGCGAATGATGCGCTGCCGACACTCATCTGAGACGGGTCGCAAGCCTTGACTTTCCCGTTTGAATCAACGTACACGGGAATGGATGTGGAGCCTACGCCATTAGCATCCGCAACTGGTAAATAACCAGAAGCTACCGATGGTAACGTAAGTGTATTATCAGCATCTGTTGATTGTGCAGTATTTTTTAGCGTCGTCAGCTTACCGCCATTCCTATATAATCTAAACACCACTCGGTTATTATTACCGAATCCAGAAGTATTCGAGTCATCACCTGCTATAAAAATGAATCCATTTTGCGCATCAGAGTATAATCTGAAATTCTGGCAACGATATACATTTCCTGTGGCCTCACGATATATAAGGAATGAGTCTGTGTGACCCGTCAATAATTCTCTCGGTCGTGGTGCAGGACACGCATAATTATACACCGCCTGACTCGTCGGAACCCTCGTGGCGTCGTTCGTAACGGAACTTGCTGTCGGAATTCTCGCCACGTCAAACGTGCCGCTGTTTATCCATGATGCGGCACGTGTTAAATCAAATGACACTATCGTCGGTGTGTACACATATACATTATTAGGCTCGTCAGTCGTAGGCTCTACCTGCCCTGCTGTAGCTGAATATGATGTGTATGTAAACGTACTTGTTGTATTGTACAGATACCCACCCGAAGCGTGTTCGCCAATGAAAGCAGAGCTTCTTGATTCTGAAGAACCGCACTTAACCCAAATTTCAACTTTTCTGCTTGATATAGCACCACGAGATACGATGCGAACATCGCATTCCGACAAGACTTTTGTTGCTACAGCAGTCATAGATACTGCGTAAGGCTTATTTGCATTCTGTGAGCGTATGTTGAAATCAATGAGTAGTGTAGTAATTTTCCAATCTGAATCTGTGTAATTTATTTCAAAAGCAGCCGACTTATTGCCATAAGCACCTGTAAAACTTGTTTCGGCAACCTTATACCACCGATAGCCGGATAAACCATCTACAGATATGGATGCGTCAGCTTTAGCTAACTTTCCATCATCCAGCGACTTGCCCATTGCAGCACTAAGGGCATCTGTTGTACTAGAAGAAGTAAGACTATTGACTACGGACGGGACGCTAGGGTAGCTAGGCGTAGCAAATACACCACGCTCGTTAAGGAACTTGCCCGTGTCTCCGCTAGAACTGTTGATACCGAGAGAATCTTGCTTGTTCGCCAATGCGTCCGCAATACCGCCACCGCTTGCGTAGTTGGTAGCGGTAGTAGCCGAGGTCGCCGTCGCTGCATTGCCCGTGTAGCCGTTTTCCGACAATCCTAGCACCGAGCTAATCTTGCCCTTGATGTAGTTCCAAAGATTTGTAATGGCTCTTGCGAAGAAAATTCCGTTACTATCAGATGGAGTGCCGTACTTGAATACTATTCTAGCGGTATCATCGGGGTCGGTGTTTACGCTGTTAATGTCCGAGAACAAGTTGTTCGTAGCAGCATTACCGCTAGTCTTGCCCGTTCCGCCCTTGTTAATCGGGAGCACGGAGAAAGAAGGCTCGGCACCTATCTGTGCAGTAGTCACGTTGTGCGGATTGCTGGTGTTGCTTACGTGGCTGTTCCAAGCGGTCTTGTCGCTGGCAGTGACGCCGCTTTCGAGCGTTGCCATTTCGGCGGCAGTAAAAGAGCTGTTGTTAAGGGTGTATTCGTAGCCCCACGATTCCAGCAGTTCGGAGAACTTGAAACGCTCCACCTTGTCATCGACGCCCGTAGTCTGCGGGTTCTGGATTTCGACATAAACGTAGTCGTTGTTAGTAGGCGTGACGCCCGAAGGCCACGTGTGGCTATTGAGCGCAGCGGCTATCTGCACGTCCGTGGCAGGGTAAGTAAGGCTCAAATCGGATAGGCTGAAACTGCCGAGAAAGTTTGCCGTATTGGTCGCCACGCTGGAGTTGACGAAATCCGCGACAGCCTTGCTGGATCCGAACTCCGTCGTGGACGTCGGGTCGATGGACTGTTTTTTGTTTGCGACGTCCTCTTTCAGCGCGAGGTTTGGCTTGTTCTTGATGAAGTCAGGCTTACTGGAATCTTGCTGGTCCCAATCAGCGGGAATCTGCGGTTTTCCGTCGGCGTTGATGGTGTACACATCGTGGCCGTCCGCTGCGATGGTCTTATCCACCGTGCAGTTCTCGCCAGCCGTGACAACGGTCTTGGCGGCGGCTTCTGCGGCCATGGCTCTCGTTTCTTCTGCGGATACATCATCGGAGATGTCAATCGCAATTCGCTTGATCTTGCCGATGAGGCGAGCGATTAAGGACTGCTCGACGATATTCTTGTCTGGGTTCACGGCCATGGTACACTAATCTCCTTCACTTTCGGTTTCGGCAGGGTCGGCAGGGGTGTTCTCCCACAAGTTGTCGAATGCGGATTCTCCGACTCCGGCAGCCTTCGTGGTGCCGCCCACGTCGCTGTCGCGCAACATGTAGGCTTCGTCGTTCTGTGCGTCCGGCAGGTCCTTGACTCGTATGCCAAGTACCTTTTCGCCAGACGGCAGCTCTATAGGTACAGGATTCACAATATGGCCGCTAAGAACAGATGCTACAATAGGCGTATTATCATTTACCACGACTACATTATTACTGTCATCAACAACAACAAGTTCGCGTTCAACTTCCTTGTAAGCATACAGCAATTTCGTATGCGCTGGTTTAATCGTATCATACAGAGTTTCTACCGGTTCATTCCACCAAAACTGCAAATAATCGTTGCACGTGTCATTACAAGTGCAATAATGCCAATCACTGGATTCAGCCTCAATTTCAATCATCCAGTAAAAATTTGGATCGTCATCACCAAAGTCAACGCCCTCAAACTTAGGACGGTCTTCACCTTTCCAATACTCGTAGATACTAACATTCAGTCCAAAAAGTGACGAAAGGCTTTTAAAATACGAGACTGTAACGCCGCCTTTTTTGCGCGATACACGATAAATTTCGGCAAGTTTTCCAGACGCAGAATCCCGTTCAGCCCCCTTAATCGGGAGTCCCAGCTCACGTTCCCATGTTTCATAGGACGTCGTTTTTGCAGGGCTAGATTCAAAGACAAGGTCTCGCAAAATTTTGTACACCGCAGAAAAGCCAAGAGAAAAACCTGCAAAAAGTTTCCACCAGTTTCCAGCTTTGCCCTTAAACCAGGCGAACCCGCGCGGTAGCAATCCCAAAAGGGCGCTTCGAAATTCTTCGTTTTCGTAATCAACACCGTCACGCACGACATTATCACGCCGAGCAACATTCCAAACATTCAATTCTCGCAGAGCAACTACAGTAAGCGCGAATCGACCAAACAAGATATTTTCGCGAACGACAAGTACATCGTAAGAGCCTGATTCTTTCGGCGCAACAAATTCAAGAGACGCTTCGTCGTAATTAAGAATGGATAGTTCGGCAATCTGAGAAGGAGTCCCGTTGCCAGCCAAAACCTTGCACTTGTAATCAAAGCCCGATCCAAAGACATAGACCGAGCCACCTTGGTTTACACGCAGCGGACTTATTTGCTGAACCGAAAGCACTACACATCTCCGTTCAGAAGATTGATTCCACCAGCTTCAATTTTCGAAACTTCGGCAACCGGACTTTCGCCAGAGAAATCCAAATCCATTTCAAGCACCTGGACCTGGGAACCGCTTTTTGTCACCGACTGAATAAAGAAATTTTTCGCAGCAGAGTTCGACCGCACATGCAACCGCAACGTTTCGAAATCAACAGAAGTTCCAGGTTGCATTTTTTGCAAATACTGTTTAATCGCAGTCGTAACGCTTTCGCGGACATACTGATTGTAAGGAGCTACCGAGGCGGTAATCGTAACGGGAACCGGCGTCACCGCAAACACACGCACATCGGCAGTGACCGGTCTACGGGCATCATCTTCGATATAAGACTTCACTTCAGCAACTTGATCTTCCGTCGGCACGATGTTTGCTGAATTATAATTCGCCAAAGCGACGCTTACTGAGTTGGTTTCAGGCTGATTTGGGAAAATAAACGCATCCGTAACGAAAGAAAACCTTGTCGCCCAACCATAATAGTCGTTCGCGGCACCGCCATGCACAGGATTTTGGATTCGATTCAAAAGGCGGGCACGATAGTCTTCCGCCAATTCACCCCACACCTGGATATCACCATCAACTTCAACAGGATCCGCAACGCCACCGGATATCAACTCGGACACAACAGAAGCGACGCCAGCAACTGCACCATCCCTAAACACCAAAGGCACGCCATTGCCCAGGTCAGAGTCCTTACCGACATCCAACGCAACAACAGGGATACCGACATGTTCAGAATCAACTATAACATCATTAGGCACTTCATACTCAATCCCCGACTCCTCATCGACCAAAACAGTCCCCTGCGGAATCGTGACCGTAGAAACACCTTCTTCCAAAGTAACAGCAGCCGTTCCGGAAGATTTCAACGGCACCTTGTGCGGGATTCCGTATTCAGCACCAAAGCCTTCAAGAGCCGACACATCGCAAGTAGAGACGAAACGATTTTTCCAGATCCGTTTTGCAATCAAAATTACCATGTACAAGGCCCCGCCAAGCACATGCGCAAGCACCTTCAGCACGGTCTTGCGCAACACTGTAGACTGGCCGAAAAACTGAACCGCCAAGGCATTTTCGACGATACGGACAAGTTCCTGCAAGCTCTTAAATTCCATCAGTAGCCATCCACTTTATTTCGTAAGTATAAGCGTTATCACCGCCATCAGGACGTTCAATAGTGACTGTAATATTCATCGTTTCTTCATCGGCGATTTTAGCTTTACAGCCGACAGACTTAGCAACGCCATCCTCAACCATCCACGACAGAGCTTCGGAAATCAGGTTTTCAACCGATCGTGCCGTCACTTCTGTCAGTTTTCCAGGAAAAGCTTCATACAGGTAGCCGCCAAGATTTCCCTTCTCGTCAAGGGCATCACCCCACCATCCACCGACATTCGGCTTAATATTCGCAACTTTACCAAGTTTTCGTTCGCGGGCGTAAGTTCCAATCGATATCACGACCGCATTTTCAAGACTGTCGGAAGTCAGCAAATCACCTTTGACTTCATCGAAGGCAAGGTCAAAATCACCGGAACTTCTGCGATACAAAGCAAGGTCGCTCATCGCAATAAAAATAAACAGCCCTTACATAGTAAAGGCCGATTTTGACACAAGATTTTTTTAGCTACGAAAGCCCGCCGGTATGGGTGGCGTCACCACCCTTCAAAGTTAACGGTACGGCATTGGCCTGTGCAGATGGAGAGCCCACCACAGACACTTCGTTCGGGAGCGCTGTAATCGTCACCTCGGCCCCACGCACATAGGTATCGATGGCGTTTGCCAGCGACTCCGCAGCAGATTCAGGCGTGTTGCCTTTCGTTGTCATTATCGCAATAAGAGACGCCTTGAGCGCCGACTTGTCAAGAGCCATTTACTAACCTCCTGTAATTGGTGTAGGCGTACTCGGAGCACCAACAACAGCAGTCGGATGCATGTGCGTTTGAAGACTTATGCCGCCAGTTTCGACAACTTCTTCGGCAACTTCATTAACGCCAGCAACAACATCACCAGTGCCAAGCATTTTTCCACGAACAAGCAAATCAGACGCCACAATAAACTTTTTCCCGGAAGCCGGCACAGAAACAATAGACCCGTCATTTTTTAAGGTAATGCTGGATCCAAACGGGGAATGCACCCTCACTTCGCCTTCTTTCAGGTCCGGGCATTCGCCCCGAGTAGATATAACCACACCGTTGTCGCGGGACCCGCCGATAAAAAGGGCCACCCCTTCAACATCTCCCTTTGGACGGCTAGAAAAGCCGAACTGTTGCAAAAATTCAACATTTCGGCGTCGCTCGCCTGCAACAAGCTCAATATCAGCCAACAGCTCACCGTTTTTGTAACGGCTAGCCGATATCACGCAACGGCCCACCATCAGGCGGAGTTTCGCCATCAACGGTTCAATCAAAGACTCGAAATTCATTTCCCTTGCACCGCCTTCTTGATAGACTTCCACGGATCTGCTTTAGGACTTTTAACGGATTTTACCGCCTTGACCTTCTTGGATTCCGGCTGAGGCTCAAAAACTTCAGGTGGGACTAGCGTCAAATTCGTCATTTCACCCGAAGATCCCCAGGAATATTCTACAGAAGACACAAGCAAATCAATCGGAGTCTCAACAAAAAGCTCCGGGGCTTCAAAGGAGCAAATCACTCCAGGAACCCAAAGACCCGACGAATGTTCCCAACCATGGACCGTCGCCCTGAATCCCATCGATTTAGCCCTGCGAACACGGCACTCCCAATCCGCGCGGGCTTGCACCTTGTCTTTTTCAACCGCATTGGAATCCACGACAATCAGTGGACGGTTTCGGGCAACGTCCGAATCCGAAGATGTCGCTACAACCTTATTTTTCGCCTTGCCGGTTCCGTAAACCGTATAGGTCGAAAAACGGTCAACAAGCGAGAAATCCACGCTCGCCGCCATCAGGTTTTCACCTTGCTTCAAAGCCGGCCCACGCGGGCACGAATCAGGCTTTAGCAGATACACTTTGCCCATGCCGTCGGAACAGCACAGGATTCCGCGTTCTTTGCAAAGCTTCGTGATTGTGTCAAGCGCCTTGGCTCCAGGCTCGACAGAAAACTTCTGGAACGGGCCGCCAACATCCACGCCCATGCGATTCGAAAAAGAAAGACCGAAATTAGCGCAGACAATACGGATGATTTCGTCCATTTTCTTATTTTCCCACTCCAGCGGGTTATCAATACAGCAATCGGCGATATCCGCAGAACATTCGCTACCGGAAACACTTACCGAATGCGAACCGGCCGAAAACGAGGTTGAAAGGCGATCCACGAACCCGGAAATCACCTTGGTCCCGTTGACGGCCACTTCGACAGAATCCCCAGGGAAAAGACGCACACGGTCGCCATCCGAATTTCTGGCAACCAAGGTGAGCGAAAAAGCCGCCGCAATATGGTCAAGCGAACGAACCACGCGGGCATCCGTCCACTCCGAAAACTTACGGCCGTTGGCGAAAACCTCGATCATTTGGATAGCACCCTCAACTTTTCGCGGGTCATTACCAACGGGTCGCCGACATCGTTACGTTCCATGATTTCGTCAACACGGTCCAGGTTACCGTAACAATCAAAGCATACCGAAAGAATATCTCTAGTCCCGTTCAACGGCAATTCTACGACCACTGCAAGTTTCGACATTTCGTCACGCAGATACTTGAGTGCCGTCGCTTGCAGATCCATTAGAGTTGCGTAATCTTCGACAGACCCAGCCTGTTCGGCCGCATCATCAAAAACTGAACTGAGCAAATCTTGCATTTCACGGGCTTCTTCGACACTTTTGAAAGAGCAATCCACCACAGATCGGGCCGCCATTGCCGCAGCGCTCATGAGCGCCAATCGGTCAACTTCAGAATTCAATTCATCTGCCGAAGAATAGGCGGAGCCTCTTCGCTTAGCCATTATTGATTGCATCACGATCAGGCTTTCGTTTACGTATCCATTAGCGTCATCGTCAGACACCGTTTCTTTAGTCAACGTCAACAGATTTTGGATACGATTCGCAAAGTCTGCTGGAGACATCATAATTAGCCGAATGTTTTCGCGAATTCTCGAAAGCGTATTGACGAACGCAGAAACACTACGAATAGAACCACGCGCATTTTCAATATTGTCAAGCATCTTGGTGGTAGAAGCCGCCACCGAGTCAACAACAGATTTTGCCTTGCCCGCAATACTGAAAACTTCGGTAAACATCGACTTAGAAGAACTCAACGTCGAATCAGATTTACCTATTGCCGACCCGCGTAGATCCGCAACACTTTGCGCCTGCTTCTCTACATTCTGTTCCGGAACAAACGTGATTTCGCCTGAAATGAATTCCTGCTCAGCCTTTTTGAAAGAAAAGCTGTACGCCGTGCAGCGAGCGTTCATGCGGCCATAATGCGGATGAACGAACTCGAAAGCGCCTTCCTTGTTCAACGCCTCTTCCAGGCGTTCGCGCTTGGTTTCGCAATCAGTTCCAGTCAGGTAAATGTTGCAAGAAATCGAAAGAACCTTTTTACCGACATCTTCGTTTACATGACCATCAGAAAAAGGCAACGGCTTGGTCACGACTTCGCGACCGCCGGAACTTGCGGTTTCCTCCACAAAAAACGGAACTCCGGCGTAGGAACCGCCGACACACTCGATAGTACCGCTAGGAGTATCGATAAGAACTTTGTGCAGAGAGTCTGCATATTCGTTACGCCAAGCCATCAGACACCTCCCAGCACATAGCCACGCGACCAGTCAAAATCACCCTGTTCAGGCGGAGTTACCTGGACGCCGCGAGGCATGTTCTTGAAATCAACAGCAAAGCGGCTGGTAGTGGTCGTGCGGGATTCGCGAATCGTCTGTGCAACAGAAGCCCCAAGGCTAGAAGACGAAGAAGACGATTCAGGAGCGGAAGAAGCCGAAGAAATGTCACGGATTGAAGGCTGGTCGTCGTCACCGAGAAGATTTCCCAAAACAGGAACACCTTTTAAAATTGATTTTATTCCGGAAACAGCCGATTTTACGCTGCCAATGAAAGTGTCATAAAGAAGGTTTCCTATTTCAGAAATTCCCGTCTTGAACCCTTCCCACAAATCTGAAATAGCAGCGGGCAAAACTTTGAAAAAATTCAGCCACGGATCAACAAAAATCGAAACAAACCCGTCCCACATCCATCCGGCTACAGCAACAAACTGTTTTCCAAAATCCTTGATTGCACCCCACACATCGTCGACAATAAATGATTTAAGCATATCTAAATTATCAATAATGCTGTAAATCGCATTTTTCCAGGCTACTATTCCAACCAATACCGCGCCTACACCCAACACAACAGGACCAGAAATAACTCCTGCAGCAGCAATCAATGCAGGCACCAACGGAACTACAGCGCCAACAATGGCTGTAACACCACCCAAGATTGCCAACGTTCCTGGACCAATCATATCAACAAGACCGACAACGACGTTCAATACTTTTGGAATATAAGGAAGTCCCCCTTTAATAAAATCAGAAATAGACGTAATGATAAAACCGACCTGCTTTTTTATCTCAGGGCCATTGTCTTTTATAAAACCTTCTACAGTTTTAAACAAATTCGTGAACACAGGAAACAAGTCTTCCATCAACGAAATTTTTATAGACTTGATAGTTCCATTTACGTCTTGTAAAGCGTCTTCGAAAGCTTCAGCATCTTTCGCCCCCTGTTCGGAATATCCTGCTCTAGCAGAATCCAATTTTTTCTGCAAAGATTCACCGCCTTCACCAAGCAATTCCGACATTCTAAGACCAGACTTGCCAAACAATTCTTGCGAAACAAAAGCCTTTTCTTCAGCAGAACCAAGTCTATTATAACCATTGGCAATTTCTTTTAAAAGAGAAGTAGAATCCTTGAATTTCGAAAGATCTTGCCCCCCAAGAATGGAATCAAAAACCTTAAACGCCTTCGCATCTCCAGCACGGGCCTTACCAAGATTTACATTGAAGCGTTTAAGGGCTCCATCCATTTCCTCTGTAGACATTCCAGCGTGCCGTGCAGCATCGTCAAAAGCCTGGTAATCCTTAACAGATAAGCCGACCAAACGTGACGTCTTCGCAATCCTGTCACCTTCAGATGCGTAAGTTTCAACGGCACCGACAAGACTTCCAAAGCCATCCACGACTCGTTTCACGCCAGAAGTGAAATTGGAAAAAAGAGTCGACGCCGAAGCCAATCCCGTTAGTTTTTGCGAAAAATCTATTTTATTTTTAAGGCTATCTAACACTCCGCCCGTTTTTCCAAGCTCTGAGTTAAGTAGCTTGACACCATTGGACGTTTTCACAAAGGTATTGTTAGATAATAAATTTATAGATACGTTTAAAATGGCCATGCAACAAAAATAATTGCACGACCATTAAAAAACTTATTTTGGGAACAACTTTTTTTAACTCAGCTTGCAGGAGGCGCAAACAAAACTGGCCACCTAGAATAGCGAGTTTTATGAAGGAACATCGTCCAAAAAGCCCAAGCAAAACCAGGGCCGCAATTTACCAATGCTATCCAAGATACCCCGTAAAAGAAAGATTCCGGACGATCCCAAAACATCACCGCCAAGAAAAGGCTAAAAAATGCGCAAACGGCTATACCGACCACCCACACACTGGACGCATACTCGCCAATTTTAGTGTCGTAAAGACGCTTACCGTCAATCCAGTCATTACTCACATAGAACGTGTAAAGATAATACGGGAGCATAGCGAACACATAGACAATAAAATTGTCGGTCCATACAGGAGCCAAAACACCCACCAAAAACAGAACGAACGGAATGACAGCGCAAAGCATAAAAATTTTGCGTTTCAAGACAGCCTTTCCAACAGCGTCCACATTCATGTCATTTACCGTTTTCATTTTGAGCCTCCCTACACCTATAATATATACAAAAATCATGTCAAAAATCAATAAACTACGTAAAAATTGAATTATTCTTATTCCAAGTTGTAATAAAAAAAGTGACCAGCAGGTCACTTTTTCGTGCTAATCCATTTCGCGAATTTTTCGGCAGCCGTCAAGCTGAATTTAAACTCTTCGGCGTTAAGGTTCATTATTTGATCATACGACCAGTGAAAAACCCCAGCCAACGTCGCAAAACCGTCATCAAGACCTAATTTTCGCCAGGTTCGAAAAAAGGCTTGATTACCTTCACGAGAGCACGGACGTCACGGGCATCCATATTGTCGACAACGCTTTCAGAAAGCCCTGTCGCGCAAGAAACAAGCTTAATCTGCGCATCTCCTTCACCCTTACTGTTCGAAACAGCTCGGACGTCACGACCAATAAAAGACTCCTTCACGGTCACGGTTTCAATTTTTGTGCCGTCAGCTTTGGTAACCGGCGTAATCAGTTTGTATTCCATATTTTTACTCCTTTTATGGGTTTAGTTGGTAAGCCGCGCCGGGGCCTCAATCCCCGCCGGAATGCGGTTAGCAATCAAGCTCGCCGCAATCCGCCCCCAAGTAACGCGGATATAAGCCGTAGATAAGGCATCGAACTACGACTTTTGGTCATCCGCCGGTTTTCCGGAGAATTCAACCGTCACTTCACCTTCTTCGCAAGACTCGGTAATGGGAGCGCTGCAACTTGCACCAGTCATAACGAATGTCTTTCCTTGAGGCTTTCTGAGCGTGATTGTAGCGTTCTTGATTTGCTGAAGTTCAACAATGTCAAGATCGCTCGTATCAGTCAAGGTGACAGAAATCTTGCTCGGGTTTTCGCCCACGCACTTGTAACCGTTGACAACTCCACCAGGACCGATAATCGGTTCATAGTGCTTGCCACCATATTCAATATTCGGATGACCCTTCAAGTTGTAAATGAAACCATTTATCTTGAATTCGTACTCTCCGCCGACAACTTCAATTTCGTCCATCGTAATCCTCCTTAGTCATGAACAATTTTGGATTTCGAAACAAAGAACTGCTTGATCAGGTGTGCCGGAATCAAGAAATTCATCGCATATTCATTCTCAGGATCAAGCTCAACGACGACATTTTCGGCAAAACCCGCACTGTCGTAAACGAGGCCCTTCTCTTCCCAGACCTTGTAGCATTTGATGAGCTCAGCCTTACCGAGAGAAGGGGTCATTACCTGCTGGCCCTTGCCAAACTTGCTTCCATCCGGGGCAAGTTTTGCATGCGGATACTTCAGGGCGAGATAGTTGTTCCAGTCCCAACGCAGGTAACTGAGAGTAAAAACAGTTTCGAGCTGTAAATAGCTCTTGTCCTGGACTCCCTGGGCATTGCGCTTGTAAGTCGTCACAATGCGGCTGGTAAACACGCTACCGTCTTCGGCAGCGACCATCAGTGCACAACCAGACTTGAGAAGGCGATTGTTGCCGTAAAAGTCCTCACGGTCATCACGCTTCGGGGCGACCACGCCAGCGACAGCGTAATTGTGCAGCGGCTTCGCAGGGTCATTCAGGGCCTTGGGAGCCACGCAACCGAACAGCGCGGACGCCTTTTCGGCACCGGAAGTCGGGGACTTCGGCAAGGCAGCAAGAACAATTTCCTGGGAGTTCAGCGCATTCGCCTTATCGGTGTAATCAGATTCAACGCCGCCGTTAAGGCTGAAGCACATCACACCGGTCTGCTGGACAACCGCCGTCCAGCGTTCGTCAAGCATTTCCTTGATGTAGTTAATGTTGTCGGTATCTGCAGAGCCGATAACGACCATATTGAACCAGTTTCCGGAACAGGTTTCCTTGACTTGTGCGTCTTCGTAAAGCGGATCCGCACCGCCGTTTGCCATAGCGGAAAGAGTGATACTCAGGCCATCCGGAAGGACTTCGCCTTGGTTATGGTTCCAGCGAACGTCAAGACCGTTGCCGCAAGCACCGAGGTTCTTGGCAGTAAGAGTGACAACATTGCCAGGATTAGACCCGGCAACATCGACAACCTTGTTGCCAATGGTGATAGTCGCGGTAGATTCCAACGTTACCGTCGTAGAATCCGTACCAACAGCCTTCGCTTCGATAACAAGCTTGTTGTTCTCAGTATCAGCTGTAACGTTGAATTTTGAATTGCCCGCAGCAGCCGTAGCAATCTTCGAAAGCACGGACGCAATCGTAGAATCCGAAGAAGACAAATTTACGGTATAGACCGAGGAACCGACAGTCAATGTAGCCGTTTTGTCATCTGCCGCCGTATAGGCACTCACAGCGAAAGAATACTTAGCCTTTGCCCCAGGATCTGAAGTTGCAATTACCGGAAGACTTGTCTTCGCATTGATAGCTGTCGCAACCTTGCTGGCAACAACACCGGCAGAATCACCTGCAGAGACATTCACCGGGCAAGGCTGTCCAGAAATCATCAGGCGAATCGTTCCGCCGGCAGCAAGTTTCGGAGTTTCTTCCGTACCTTCGATTTCGAAAGTCAAGGAACCTTCGGCCGCATCAGCGGTCGAATCATCCGCCACAGGGAGAGCCCAAAGTTCGCTCGATTTTGTATTCTTGCGGAAGGCCTTGCACATCAAGGCAAGCTGCGAGCCAGAACCAAACAAGGCGTCAGCCTGTTCGTCGCTGGTAATGAGAGTAAGTGAACCGTTCTCGCTCATCTTGGAGCGGAGCGGCTGGCCAATAATCAGGTTTTTCCAAGGCATCGCGCCGGACTTGGCAGACATGGAGCCGCCGAATTCCGTCGAGAAGATTGGATACATGTTATCGGCAGGAATTTGTTCAAAAGAAATACTCATTTCTTAATTCCCTGCGGAAATATCCGCTGTTTCGGCTTCGGCCTGTTCGCCAGGTCTCAGCACAGTTTGAAAATCCATAGACTGACTACCAGTTTTAATCGAGTTATTCGCACGCAAGAAATCTTTCGTCGCGGCAGACCTGTCGATTTTCGCAGTGAAAGAAACTTCAAAGGTAATCGTCGCCGCACCTCTTGTAGTTTCAGAGCGAACCGAAAGATTATTAACGTAAGAACGCAAGACGCACTTCGTCACAAGTCCTTGATAGGGTCCATCCCAATACGGGCAAGGGTCTATCACTGCAGCAACAGCATGCATGGTATCGTCCAGAAAATCATTCAAATCAGACCCGGAACTAACGCCTTCAATATTGCTTTCGCAGTCCAAAAAACTACGGGCATAAATATCGATACGCAGTTCCGATTTTGCAAAATAAAAACGGGGACTCGTACTTTTGTCATCAAAATCGATGTTCGGCACATTGACTATGATAAACGATTCTTCATCCGGATAAGCCTTCATTTCGCGAGACGCAGAAACATTCTGGCCTATACCGAAAAGGTTCGCAGCCTTTAAAGAATCTACAACAGCATGGCGAAAAGCCTTGATGCAATTCAAAGTCCTTGGCGTCACGCTCATTTCGATTCCTCCAGGCTGTAGACAACGGTCCCGTCTTTTTCAAACACAAAATCAATAGCAGAAAGTTTCATCGCACGATGAAACGGCGTAGAGCCCAACGTAAACACGTCGCCCTTGCGCGGTTTCGAATCAGGGAGATCCGAAGACCGCACAAACAGGCGCGGAGCATGGGCAATCACCGAAACTTCACCAACGCTTTCATTGGACACCCCCGGCGTATCGAAAAGACCTTTCATCTGGTAACTTGCGCCACCGCGAGTCAGGGTCACGAACTCGCCGAATTCGTCCTCGTTAAAGAACGAATCGTTGAGGTCTTGCATGAGGTCGTCCTTGAAAGACATCGGCAATCCTTACACCACCTTACGGGAGATGATGCCGCCGCCGACCTGCGGGACAAACAACGGACAAGATTCTTCTTCGAGAATCTTGGACTTGCCGTCCTTGATCCAAGTATAGGCGTAGGACTGGCACACGTTCAGCGAACCGTCAGTGCCGTCGGCGATGGCACCGTAGTGCATCTTGAAGCCAGCCCCGGCACCGATAATCGTGATCTTGTCCTTCGGGTACATTTCGACATCCTTCTTTTCCGATTCGGAATAGAAGAAATCGTCATAGGTGACGATGTCCATGCCGAGAATGTGAGCCATGCGGGTCACGTAATCGGTATCCATTTCACCCGGTTCGATTTCGCCGAAGTTCATGCGACGGTTGTCCATGTAATCAATGACAGCCTTGTTCTTGATGAAGGCTTCATAGGCATCGGAACCCATGACGCAAAGGAATCCACGGCCACCACCATTTTTGGCAAGAAGACGTTTTTGAGCAAGAAGGTAAGTAATCGGGTTGGAATCATTTGCGTCAAACTTGTCAGCTGCAGCAGCAGGAGTCAAATTAGCTCCAGGAATGTTCAGATTGATGGTGCGCTTGCCGCCATCAAAAATCACCTCCACCTTGCCGGTCGTCATGGCTTCGACAATCTGCTGTTCTTCACGACATTCAATGGACTGACGAAGTTCGAGAGTATCCTTCATCAGCTTCTGGAACTGAATCTTTTCCGGAGTCGCACCACCGTTGCCGTAGGTAAATACCTGTTCGGCATTGGCGGCAACCTCGACGTCACGGCGAGTCAGATTGCGTTTCGGATGCAGCGTAGGGACAGTCACGACCAGGCGTTCGTAACCATCGCGACCCATCACCTTGCCATCTTCGTCATCGTCAGAGACATACGGCGCGATGAGGCGTGTCTGCTTTTCCTGCTGGAGAATAAGGTTCTTGGTCTTGTGCAGGTCTGTCGCACACATCTTGCGGAAGAACTGCGAGGGTTTGAAACTTTCGCCAAGGAGCTTCGTCAGTTCGTGGCGATTTTCGAGAGTAATTGCTTCAGGCATTGTTTACACTCCTTTTGTTGTTAGTCCTTGACAGCGACCACGCCCTTGAAGAAAAGGCAACGTGCGGCAAGCTTGTCCTTGACGGTTTTTGCATCGATGTTTTCGTCGATGATGGCAGCGGCATCGGCAAAGCAGCCGGTGCGTGCCATATCGGCATAGCCCGCTTCATCAGCAGCGGTCTTGATGTCCTTGAGAAGGTAGCCGACAGGTTCCTCGGTTGCGTCGGCAATCGGGAAGAAGCCACCTTCGACGGCGTCTGCACCCTTGACATCTTCGGACTTATTGCCGATGGTGAGGGTCGCAGTCGTTTCGAGCGTGATGGTGGTGGAATCGGTACCAACAGCCTTGGCCTCGAGAACCAACTTGCCGTTCGTAGTGTCGGCAGTCACGGTGAACTTCGTGTCTGCGGCTGCAGCGGTCACGACCTTGCCAAGCACGGCCGCAACAGTCGTGTCGCTAGCACCGATGTTTGCAACATATTCGGCAGCACCGATTGTGAGAGTCACGGTCTTGTCTGCAGCGGCAGTGTACGCAGACAAGGCGAAGGAATACTTAGCCTTTGCGCCATCGCTCTCGATGTGTTCGACAAGGATGGTTCCACGCTTGAGGTTCTGGTTCTTCCCGATTTTTACAGTTTCGCGCTGGATCGGAAATTCACCAGCGATATCATTGTCGAATTTGAGTTCAGACATGTCTTACCCCTTTTTGAAAAATTCGTTACTTACTTCAGCAGCCCATTCGGAATGCTTCTTGGTTTCGTCGGAAGCGGACGCATCAGAGCCACCCTGAACAGAGTTCTGCGCAGCGTTACTCTTTTCAAGCGCATCAATCGCACGCTCTCTCTCGCTCGCTTCGGAAGGCTTTTTCTTGGCTTCGTCAAGTTCGGCACGCACCTTCACAAGGTCTTCAGCCTGGGTCTTGATTTTTTCCTTCGCTTTAGCAAGAGCAAAAGTCGTCGCCTCGGCAACAGTCTTGTCGCCATCGACGAATCCGGCCTTTTCTTCGCCGGTAATATCGAGACCAGCAAAGACATCTTCGATAGAAGCGACGCGGGCCTTGTAATCGGCGACAGCCTGGGCCTTCACGGCTTCCATATCAACAGCTTCGGGTTTTGCTGCACCCTCGGCTCCTTTAACGTTAGTTGCCATGACGGCACCTCCATTACTGATCCCTTGGCGTTTCATTTCTTCGCAGACGTCATCAAGGGACATAACGCCGTCCGCAAGGTTAGCGGCGACAGCCTTGTCACCGATAAACACGCCTCCCTGGCCGTAGTTCTGTTTAACATCTTCTGCAGTAGTACCACGATTTCGAGCAACTGCATCAACGAACACTTCGGTAAGGGAGTTCAATTCTTCTTTAATCAACTGCAAGCCCTTCGGGTCATCCGGAGTCGGTGCTTTATTCGGGCTCAAGTCAGAAACGACGACAGTCGTTTCAAGAACGGAATCCTTGAAATTGGTAAACGCACACAGCGTACCAATAGAACCAAGAGTTCCGTTGCTTGCGGTATAAATCTTTTCGCAACTAGAACCAATCCAATAGGCCGCAGAACACATCATGCCACCGGTACGGGCAACAATACCGTAAGGTTTCGAACCGCGAGCGTTGAAAATCTTGTCGGCAAGATCAGCAACGCCGTTAACTTCACCGCCAGGGCTGTTGATATCAAAAATGATACCCTTTACAGAATCGTTTTCAAGGCATTCTTCAAAAGCAGCTTCGATGCTATTGTAAGTATCCCAGCCAAGCCAAGCCGTAAAAAAATCAGAGCGGAACGAAAGTGCACCATCGACGTGAATCACGGCAATCCCATCTTCGCGGTACGTGATATTGTTTACCTGATTCGGTTCGCCGTCAGCCTTCCACACACCTTCGTAATTTCCATTATCGTCAAATAACGGCTTGAAATCCGAAGACGCCAACAATTTCGCATCTTCCTTGCGGATAGCCAAACGGGCACTCAAGATTCTATTCAACATTCCTTTTTTCATTATCAAACCTACTGCAAAGCCGATTCCTCGGGATTGTCGCTTGTCACGCTGAAATTTTCAGTCTTGGATACAGAACCAGGTTCGCCAAGGTTGAGTTCCTTACGCAGAGCGTATTCCGAAGACAGAGCTTCGGCAACGGTCCTGTAGTCACCACCGTTAATCTTAGCGCACGCCATATCACGAGAAATAAGCTGCTCGTCAATCTGCATCTTGATGGCTTCCGTCTCCTTCTTCGGATCAAGCAGGAACGGAGCGTCACCAATCCAAAGGCACTGACTCCACAGTTTACGCTTTATCGGATTTTCGAAAAAGCCCGGCGCATCGACTATTCCTAGGATAACCGCATTCGCAAGCCACTTTTCGTAAATCGGCTTGCAAAAATCAGCGACAAAGTTCATGCACATCTTATTGAAAGTCTTTTGGCTTTCAAGTAGCGCCGCACGCACGGCGTTATAGCTGCTATTAAATTTCCGGAGCACGACTTCAAAGCTAACGCCACATGCGGCAGCAGCTTCGGCAAAAATGCTCTCGACAAACGGCTGGTAATTGACATTCGGACGTTGCGGGTTCAGGCTGCTAATTTTCTGCCCCTGGGCAAGCGACCAAACGGCCCCAGGCTTCATTTCAAGAGCCGACTGCTCTCCGCCAGGAATAACATTGCCATAACTGTCGGTCTTTTCGACTCGTTCATCTTCAGGGACATTGCCGTACAGATCTTCCGCTTCGTCCGGGACATTGTTTTCGAGCACGGCCGTAAAGCAGGCGCTGATGACAGCTGCCATGAGTTCCGCATCCTGGTAACGTTCCTGTTGCTTGAGCTGACAGATAATCGGCGCAAGCAGCGGAACACCTCGACGCTGGTCTGTACGGTCGGAAGTAAAAACGTGGATTACGTTCGGATTGCCAAACGCATCGAACGCAGGAACCCGAACGGAATCCACAAAATTCGTATAATCGTCAAAACTCCAGACAGGCTTCTGGGTAAAATGGTAAGCCACCGGCGCATGATTCCGGTCAACCTCAATACCTTCGGCGATGGCATCGCAGTTCATTTGGCCAATCGGATTTTGACAGCGTTCACCTTCCAGCAGCTTGATATTCATGCCGAAAGATTCAAAACTCTTGTCGAAACAAGACAAGGCAAAGCAGTCTCCGCCCAGAAGCGAAGTCTTGAGCGCAAGGTCCTGCAGCTGCATGAAATTGTTAGTCTTTTCGGCATCGCACTTTTTATCGGTCGCCCAAAGATTGAACAGCACCTTGGTCTTATCGGCCCAATTTTCAGCATCTTCGCTAGTGAGCCCGAGCATTTCGGGCCGCATCAAAACCGGACGGGCCTTGATTCCAGTTCCCACGACATTTGTGTCGAAACTCGAAATCATTGCCCGGCTGAAAGTGTTGTTCTGGAAAAGTTGGCGGCTACGGCGACGCAAGATGTCGAGGTCGGCGGCAATATCGCGGTCTGCAGAACCGTTCGGAGCAAAGAACGCCCGGAGAGCTTCTGTTACAATCGAAGCTCCCTTCCACGCGATTCCATGAGCACCTACAATATTCTTTGCCATAAGCCCTAATGCGGAATAGACGCAACGCAGAACGCCTTGCCACGACGCAAACCTTTCGCCGTGGCAAGACGACCCAACCACAAGTCAAGAACTTCCTGGCATTCCTTAACCTTTGCACGGTTAAGAGACCGCCCGCCAATGGAATAGCTTTCCGCATCCATCGCTTTTTCAAGAGCGGCCTGCGCTTTATCAACCATGCGCTGGCAAAGTTCAACAGGATAAATTTTGGCCATACACATAAAATAGCCCTATTGCAAGAGCAAAAGGGCTAAAATGACACAAGATTTTTTTTGATTATTTTGCAGTCGCCATCGCTTTTTTCAGGTTTTCATCAAAATACTTTTCCATCTTTTGGTCAACCACTTTTTGGACCACCCCCTTAAAATCCCAGCTTTTCTTGATCTTGGCTTCCTTTTCTTCACGGTACAGCCAATCCATTTTCGAACGGTCAGCCTTATTCCTGCGAGCAACAACAACCTCTCCACCTTTTGTTGTCATCTTGAAGGCGTGCGGTGTCGCAACTTTTCCACGCTTTTTCGACTGGTGAGTGTCGGCATACTTGAGCAAGTTTGACGGTTTAAGCGATTGCTTCATGTGGCCGGTCGCCGTTCTTCCAGGTTCCTGAATCGACTTGTCCGGAATAGCCATGCTCTTACTTTTGGTCGGTTTAGCCACACCTCCGGTCGTATGGATTTCCATAAATTCAGTATTCGGAGCGTTCAGGGCCACAACAGCCACAGGATTCTCTTTCGTCGCCTTTTTTACCTCAATTTTTCGCGGCAATGTCTTGTTACGGACATGAAACGCTTTCGGGTAAGCCTCGCGCAAGGCCTTTTGGGAATCAAAAGCGCACCTATTCAGGGCACCGACAGCAGCAAACTGAACCTGCTTTATTTCCTTTTTGATTTCTTTTTCCAGCGTTTTCGCCAGATTTCCCAAAGTGCAGTTGATTGTACTCATAGTTTCATCCCTTGGTTGACAACAAAACCTCTACGAACCGGCGCTTTTCGGGCCGGATTCCTTGTATAACTGACACCAGCAGCAGCCATCTTGTCCACATCGACGCCAACCAAATTGAGGGCTGCACGCGAATACACCCTACAGTCAAGAGCCTCGTTACGGTCTCTGACCTTTTCGTAAGAATAGGTCAGAAAACCGCGACTCATGTGTGATTTTTTCACTTCCGATTCGGCAAGCTGCTTGAAATGTTCCTGATCATAGACATCTTTCATCGGGAAATGGCAATATCCCGGACCAGGATTATTGTACGCAAGAACATTGAAGAACCAATCCTTGACAGTATCAGTGCCAACGGTAATAAGCTTGGCGTTCTCTGCAGAGGATTTTTTCGTGGATCCCGGGCGACTGATGACAGGCCTATTCGGACCACGCGCGCCGATACTGGCATAAATTCGACGCCATTCACGCTTTGCGCAATACTTGTACACGGACGTAGTTTTATGGCCACCCGAGTCCACAAGAGCCGACGCGATGTAAAGCTGCGTACCGTCCATTTTCTCGTAATGCGATTCCATAAGGATTTCATCAAGAGTTTCCCACACTTCCGAGCGGTCAGGGTCTCCAGGAATAATTCTGTAGTCAATGCTCCAGCTTTCGAGCCCTCGGCCCCAGCCGACAATTTCCACTTCCAAACGGTCATCCTGGGTATCTACGCCAGCAGTCAAAATCACGACATCATCCGGAACTTCGCATCCATATTCTTCGCGACGCAAGAACAATTCCGAGAAATCGTGTCGGACCTGGTTTTCTTCATCCCATGCACGTCCCTCGACGTTGTTGGTCCATACCTTTAATTTTTGCGGGTCACCCTTTGCTTCCAGGAACTCCGTCACGGCCTCTTCCCAGGAATACCACCCAAGCGGGCTATAGAAAGCGCTCAAATGGTAGCTCGGGTAAGCTCCATTCGGATTCGTGGGCACCCACTGCCCCTGCGCCATCAGTTCAGTCTTTCGCCATTCCTGATATTCACCACTGCAATGTGGGCACTTCATGCGCACGGTGTACGGCAAGTTATTGCCATCAGCATCCTTGTCCCACACCAAGTTCTTGAATTCCCACACGTGCAACTCACCGCAATGCGGGCAAGGAACATTGTAGTAGCGCTGGTCGCCAATTTCGAATTTCTTGGTAATGCGGCATTTGCCCTTGATGGTCGGAGTCGAGTTCCAGAATCGCTTTCTGCGCGGAAAGTTTGTCGTTCTGCGCTTCACCAGGTCGCACGGGTCACCTTCGCCGTTGCAGTCGAGAGGCCAACCCGATATTTCGTCACAGAGCACCACCTGCAGTGGCTTCGAGCGAAGCTGCGAAGCGGATCCACCTGAACCGAGAAAGAAGATGCCACCCGGGTACTCTTTGCAGCCGGCAGTGTCGCCCGTGAAATACTTGTCCATCTTCATGGCGGCAAATGTCGGAGCAAGGCGCTGGCGTTCAAAATCGGCGGCGGCATCGTCGGTGGTCTGATAAAGGCCTATTGGGCAAGGGCTTTGCAGCATGTAGTAAAGCGCCGTGTTGATCATGCACTCGGTGCCGCCAATCTGCGAGCCCTTCATAAAGGCCACATCGCTGCAGGGACTCTGCGGGCTGAGCATGTCCATGATTTCGACCAGGTAAGGCGTGCGGTCATTAGTCCACTTGCCCTTCGAAGCGGACGCCTCGCCAGCCAAGAGTCGGTTTTCTGCAGCCCACTGGCTAATCGTCTGATCTTTGGGCGGCGTGAGCCCCTGAATCAACCCGCCAAGGCAGAAATCCACGTTGCCTGTATAAGGCAGCGTGTTTTCGAATTTCTGCGCAACGGCAGTCGGTTCTGTCAGCTGTTCAGCCATCAGTCGAAAAAGTTCTCCGGAGTACGTCCGCTCAAGTCCTTGAGCACCGTAATCGATTCCTTGCGGATGATTTCGCCTATTTCGTGGTTAGAGTCCTTCATGGCCACGCGGAGCTTTTCAGCTTCGATTCCGGACATGCTTAGCTGCTCCTGGATATGGCCAACAATCTTCGGAGCAAGCTGCACATACATGTTCATGACCTTTTCCTGAATCATGGCACCCATCTGGTAAGCCTTCAGGAACACAGTCTGCTTGTCGACAAGGCGACCTTCCAGTTCGTCGGCCTTAAACTTGGCGACTCTGGCATTATGGAATTCTTTTTCCGCTCTCGAAACTTCAAATTCTTGGCGTTCCTGCATCACGGATCCGAAATCGATTCCCTGAACCGGTGCCGAAATAGGCTTCGGGGCTACCGGATTCTCGTTACCGAGAATGTGGGCCGTCGCCTGGGCATCGATATTGTCGTAACCGGCGGCCATTTGCCCGCGTGTCGGCGTTGTTACCTTGCTGCGATTCTTCTTGAGCGTCCACTGCTGCGCAGAGACTACCTTGTGGTAGCACTTTTCGCCACGCGAATTCCGGAAGGTATCGAGACGCCCCTTGGCGGTCGCCTTTGATACCGCCGCACCAGAGACCCCCATTTGTTTGGCGAACTGGGCCCCTGATTCAAGTTCTTCGTCCGTGTATGAATGTTGGTGGCGTTGGTAGTCCATTTGTAACCTCTAAACCAAGATTAACCAAAAGACAACCTTAAAGGTTAAGCAATGACACAAGAAAAAAACGAGCGCAACCCAGGACCCCGTTAACCCAGCCGAAAATCTCAAAAAATTGTGGCGAAAGTGGGTCGCCAAAAACCCCATTTGCTCGCCCAGGCTCAGCAACCCTTTTTGACGGGGGTACCCTGGGCGGGTGGGGTGCCCTGAACCGCTTAACTTTGAGTTTAACCACTTAACTTTGGACTATCCGACCCGCCTACAGACAGCCGTTTCTACCAAGCGCAAAGCCGTTCAGCACAAGGCCAAACAGACGATTAACCGCTCGGGATAGATAACCGTCAACCAAGGTTAAGTTTTGGACCTAGAACCAACGCAATCGAGGGGTTATTTGGGCCGTTAACCCACGAAAACGCCACCGTGCGCGACCACTTGATTAACCAGTTAACCGCGGAAAACCATCGTCACGCACTCGCTCGCGGCACCCAGCGCGGCCCGCAGCGCTCTCTTTTTACTTTGCCCGCCTAGCACCATGCCCAAATGCAAAATGGCCGCAGAACGCGCGTATATGCATATAATTTGCCATGAGCTTCACGAGGCCCTTGCTAACATGGTATCGAACCAGGCAGGACGTCGCCCGCACACCACAAACACCGTCCATAAATACAACACCGCCAATTTTTGACAATCGTAAAATTTCCGCCTGCGGAAATAAATTTAAATTATTTCACTTTTCACACAAAAACGCCAATTTTCGGACAATACCAAACTTTAAATTTAAAATTTCCGCCCTGCGAAAAAGGGGGGCGAACTCTTACTATTTACTTATAGTATAGGATAATATTTATTTATATAAAGAAAAATAAAGTAATTGATAATACTTCTTTCTTTTTGATACTTTTTCTTTCTTGCGGTGGTCGGACAATCGGTAGCCGAACCGACCGCAAACAGAAAAGGC
>JBGVAT010000001.1:0-2157 GCA_045224895.1 Fibrobacter sp. | reverse complement strand
TTGAACTGTCATGAGATTGCTCCCACTAGCACCTCAAGCTAGCGTGTCTACCAATTCCACCACGACCGCGTGGTCCTTAGCGGAACGGCACAAATTTAGTTTAAATGCTTGAACTTGTAAAGGGGGTTGTGCGCATTTTTATCAAAAAATTTTAAACCTCAGCTACAAGCTTGTCAAACACCTGTCCGCGGACTTTGTAGTTCTTGAACAGACCAAAGCTAGCGCAGGCGGGGCTCATGATAACTGTGCCGCCTTTGCCGATGTTCAAACAATCTGCAAAAGCTTCTTCGAGTGTGGGGAAGATGGCGGTCTTGATGCCTGTTTCGTCCACGCCGGCCTTTTTCAAGTCGTCGAGCATGCGTTCTGCCGTTGCACCGATGAGTGCGACTTGTTTCAGGTTCGGGCGTTCCTTCACCAAGATGTTAGAAAGCTCAGTGAAGTCAGCGTTCTTTTCGGAACCGCCGAGAATCAAGGCGAACGGACGCTTCATGCTGCCGGTTGCTGCAATCGTTGCATCCGGGCGTGTCGCATAACTGTCGTTGTAGAATTCGATGCCATTCTTTTCGCCCTTGAATTCCATACGGAAGGGGAGAGTCTCGTAGCTCTTGAGCGCTTCGAACGCATCGGCGACCTTGATTCCCAAAGCCTTCACGGCGAGCGTTGCTGCTGCCATGTTTTCGAGCTGGTAAATGCCGCGAACCTTGCAATCGGAAAGTTCCAAAACGTCGCTTCCAATCGTAAGTGTGGCGCCTTCAATCACAGCGTCTCCGTCGCCAGCGCTGGGACCGTCTGCGAGGCTTACGGCGTACTTTGTCTTGGCTGGGCTTTCTGCGGCAATCTTTGCTGTCGGTTCAGCATCCTTCAGATAAACGCATGCGCCATCGCGCTTTTGCCAACGCACAAGGTTTGCCTTGGCATCGCGGTATTCTTCAACCGTCTTGTGCCAGTCCAAATGTTCCGTCGAAACGCGCAATACGACGCCTACATCCGGCGATACAGACAAAGTCATTAACTGGAAACTCGAAAGTTCCAAGATACTGATGCGGTCCGGAGTTTCGTCTTCGAGCAAGTCCAATGCCGGTACGCCAAAGTTTCCGCCAATCGCGTTTGCTTTGCCGCACTTGTCCAAAATGTGGCTGATCATACTCACGGTAGAACCCTTGCCGAGCGTGCCCGTCACGCCGACAACTTTTGCAGAACGAGTTTGTTCTAAGAAAAGCTGAATCTGGCTTGTCATGAGTCCGCCGTTCATCTGGAACTGGAACAGCTCCTTGCTCATCGGATAAACGCCAGCCGAACGTACGACCGTCACGCAGTCCTTGAGCCCATCCAAATAGTTCTCGCCGCTGCTTACCTTGACATTCACGCCTGCAGGGACTTCCGGCAAGTTTACCGGATTCTTGTCCATCACGACAATGTCCTTGATACCTTCGCGGAAAAGGTAACGCAACGTGCTCTGACCTTCAACGCCAAAGCCCAAAATTCCAACCGGAGAAACGAGTGTGTTCTGCATAAAAATCCTTGATGTAATTCCAATTAAAATTTAGCAACCCTTACCACAAATGGGCGCTCCAATAATCAAAAACAAAAAAATCCGCTCTCTTCCGAGAACGGACTTCTGAATGCGGTCGGACAGACTTGAACTGTCATGAGATTGCTCCCACTAGCACCTCAAGCTAGCGTGTCTACCAATTCCACCACGACCGCAGAGCTTAGTTTGCCGCAGCGTTTCCGGTGCGGTAAACTACAAACTCTTACTTCGCAGCTTTCTTCTTGGCTTTCTTAGCCTTCGGAGCTTCAGCCGGAGCTGCTTCTGCTGCCGGAGCCGGAGCGGCTTCAACAGCGGCCGGATCTTCAGCCTTCACTTCTGCCGGTGCCGGAGCAGCCGGTGCAGCTTCAGCCGGAGCGTTGAAGGTAGCCGGGAGAGCCGGAACTTCCGGAGCGGCCTGTTCTGCAGCGCTTTCGCGAGTTGCCTTCTGCATTGCAGATTCTTCAACAGCCTGATCCTGCTTGGCGGTAATGAGGCCAAGAGCGAAAACCACGATGAAGAAAATCACAGCAACGACACGAGTCAACTTCTGGATGAAGGTCGCTGCGCCGGCGGTAGAAAATGCAGATTGCGAAGTCATGCCACCGAGACCTGCCAAACCGCCCATC